>CADCBS010000082.1 GCA_902799715.1 uncultured bacterium
GGCCGCCGCCTCGGGGGCGGGATCGGCCGCCGGAGCGGGGGAGGAGGGCGCGCCGGCAGACGCGGGGGAGGAGGGCGCGGGAGCCGCGGCCGGGCCGGCCGCCGGACGCACCACGGGGCGCAGTTTCAGCGTGGGCGTCTTGCCCGCGTCCGTTCCTGGGGTGTTGTTCTCTTCGCTCATGTCCTGCTCCTTGGCGTGTCGTGCTGTCGTGCGTTTTCCGGCGTCTGCCGCGGCGTTGCTCGCCGCCGGCGGCTCAGACCGCCATCACTTCGGCTTCCTTGGCCTTCAGCGCGGCGTCGACCTTCGCGATTTCCGCGTCCACGGCCTTCTGGATCTGTTCGAGCGCGCGGTCGCGCTCGTCTTCGGTGGCCTTGCCGTCCTTTTCAAGCTTCTTCACGGCGTCGTTCGCGTCGCGGCGGATGTTGCGCATCGCGATCTTGGCGTCTTCCGCCTGGCGCTTCGCGAGCTTGACTATCTCCTTGCGGCGCTCTTCGTTCAGCTCCGGCACGGTGATGCGCAGGATGCGCCCGTCCGTCTGCGGCGTGACGCCTATGTTCGCCGCCAGGATCGCCTTGTTCATTTCGCCCAGCACGGACGGGTCGAACGGCGTGATCTTGATCTGGCGCGGTTCGGGCGTGGATATCGTCCCGAGGTTCTTGATCGGCGTCGGCGCGCCGTAGTAGTCCACCTTGATCCCTTCGACCAGAGAGGGGGAGGCTTTGCCTGTGCGCAGCCCCGCGAACTGCCCTTTCAGGCTTTCGAACGAAAGCCCGAGGCGGGTGGTGGCGTCTTCTATCGCTTCGGATGTGTTTTCCATTTCGTGTCCTGTGTGTCTGCGTCCCGGTTCCGGTCCGTCAGGGGTTTCCGTCGACGACCGTCCCTTCGTCCTCCCCGGATACGACCCGCTCGAACGCGCCGTCGCGGAAGAAGTCGAAGACGATTATCGGTATAGAATTGTCCATGCAAAGCGCGAACGCCGCGGCGTCCATCACTTTCAGCCGTTTCGAGATCGCCGTCGCGTAGTCGAGATGCGCATAGCGCGTTGCCGAGGGGTCTTTGCGCGGATCGGCCGTGTACACGCCGTCCACCTTCGTCGCCTTCAGCAGCGCGTCTGCCTTTATCTCCGCCGCCCGCAGCGCGGCGCCGGAATCGGTGGAGAAGAAAGGATTGCCCGTCCCGCCGGCGAACAGGCACGTGACGCCGGCTTCGAGCAGCTCCACCGCGCGGCGCGCGTCGAAGAGTTCCGCGAACTTCGGCATCGGCGTGGCCGTCATCACCGCGCTCGGAACGCCTATCCTCCCGAGCGCCGAGGAAAGCGCAAGCGCGTTTATGACCGTCGCCAGCATCCCCATCGAGTCGCCTGTCACGCGGTCCGTGCCGCCTTCGGCGCCCGAAAGGCCGCGGAATATGTTGCCGCCGCCCACCACGAGGCCTGTCTGGACCCCCATGGCGCGGACGGATGCCACGCGCTCCGCCATCGCGGCCAGGCGCTGCGGATCCAGGCACTCGCCCGTCTCCGGATTTCCAAGCACCTCGCCGGATAGCTTCAAAAGGACGCGCTTGAAGCGCAATTTATCGCCGGTAGACTTTTTCACAAGCCGCAATTATACGCCAAAGCGGACGAAAACGCAATCACGAAACGGCCCCGGCCGCATGGTCACCGCCGGGCGTCCTGGAGGAGGTCTTTCCAGTCGTAGCGGCGCAACGCCCCGTTTACGACGATCGAGAACGGAACGCGGTCCCCTTTCGCGACCGACTCCCCCCACGACGGCGGCGGATCCACGGGTTTCACCGACGCGACGCTCCCCGGGGCGGCGAACGCCGCGTGCGCCGCGGCCACGCAGGTGCGGCGGTGCGCTTCCACCTGCGGCGCCGCGCCGAAACGCGACTTCATTTCGCGCGCGATCTCCAGTATCTCTTCCGCCTGCATCCCCACAAGCGAGCGCCCGAGCGCGTACAGCAGGACCGCCACCTCTTCTTCGTTCTCCGGCGCGTTGTAGAACCTGTGCTTGAAGCCGCCGGTCTCGCCCGTCCCCGCGAGGTCGGCCACGGCCGCCGGACGGCCCTCCGCAAGCGCCGCCGACACGGACTTCCCATATTCCGTCTTCCGTCCGTTCCCCACGATCAGAAGCGGCGCCGCATTCGCCGCCATGGAGTCCGGGACGAACAGGACGACCGGTATCTCCAAGCCGTTTTTCTCCTTGAACGCCAGCCGCGTCACGCCGAAACCGTCCCCGCGCGAGCGGGAGATTTCCCTCCAGACGCGGCCGCCTGCCGCCCCGGCGGAAAAGCCAGCGATCGCGGCGACGGTCTCCGGCTCCGGCGGCGTCTTCCGCGCCTCCGCCGTCGCCGCATACTCGTCGCGCACGAGGTCGTAGATCGTGCGCTCGCCCGCGATCTCCAGCACTTTCCCTTTCGGGCAGGCCAGTTCGCCGCCTTTGCACACGCCCATGTCGCTCTTCTTGGGGTTGAACTTCCTGTCGAGCGCGCGGTATCCTTCGAGATCGTGCTTGAACGCATCCTTGTCGCCGCACAGCCACCGGCGCATCCACTCTACCGACGACACGCGCAGCGACTCTTTCCATCCGTGCGGGCCGTCGACGTCCGTCATGCCGTAGCGTTCCCCCATGCCGAACCTTTCCGCGACTTTCTTCACCGCGGCGAATGTCGCCACCGAGCCTTTGAAGGGGAAGAAGTCCGAATGGCAGCAGTGGAGGCGCACCGGAAGGTCCGGCTGCATGAAGACGAGCGAAACGTGGTTCGCGCCGATGGCGAGCTGCCCGAACGTGTTCTGCTCGGCGTCGCCCGGCGCGCCGTTTTCGGCGCTCGCCGTGTAGGTGCTGATGTAGCAGGAGGGGCACGCCGCCTTGAGGCGCGGCTCCACGGCCATGAGGAGCGACGACATCGTGCCGCCGCCGCTGTTGCCCATCACCCCGATCCGCGAGGCGTCCACCTCCGGGCGCGTCTCTAGATAGTCGATGGCCCGCATGCCGTCCCAGATGCGGAAGCGCGCCATGCCCCCGCCCAACAGCGCGGCGAGCGCGCCCGCGCGGTTGTGCGCGTGCACGTTCGCGACCTTGCGCTTGCCCTGGCCGCGCTCCCCCTGGTCGTACGGATCGTAGATCAGGCATGCGAACCCCGCCTTCGCCGCCAGCACGCATCCGCGCCGGTACGCGTCCGCGCCCTTTCCGTTGTCGGAGTGTCCGCACGGAAGCAGCACGGCCGGATAAGGCGCCTTGTATCTGGGGTCGTCCGGGATGAAAAGATTCGCCGCCACGTGGACGCCCGGCCAGCTTTCGAAAAGCACGGTTTCGATCCGGAAGCCGTCGCGCTTGACCGTCGCGACGGTCTTTGCGTTCAGCGGGCATCGGCTGGAGGGGAATCCGCCGAGCGCCTTGACGAAATCCTTGCGGATCCTCTCCGCGAGCGCGCGGAATTCATCTTCGGTGGAGCATTTCAGCCAAGCCTCGTCGCACGCCTTGTCCGCCGCCGCCGTTTCGGCGAACACGGCCCGGCTCGTCGACATCTCCGCCGATTTCGGAAGCGTCCTGCGCGAAAGCTCCCTTCCGACTGCGGACGTCTCCGCGAACAGGCTTGCCGCGGCCGCGGCCGAAACGAACGCGATCGTTTTCTTCACATCCATTCCCGTATCCTTTCTTTTTCCCCGTTTTTCTGATTCGTCTAAATGCCGGCCCCCCGGAAAAACCCGCCGCCCCGCAGGAATTTTGTCCCGTATTTTAGCAAAACCGCGCGTCCCGCGCCACACCGCACCGCCTCATCCCGCGCGTTGTCCCAACGCGCCGCCCCGTCCACCGCAACACCCTGGCAGGGCGCGTTGTCCCAACGCGCCGCCCTGTCCACCGCAACACCCTGGCAGGGCGCGTTGTCCCAACGCGCCGCCCCGTCCACCGAAACACCCTGGTAGGGCGCGTTGACCCAACGCGCCGCCCGCAAAATCGCGCGCGCTCGCGTCGTCGCGGCGGGCGGCTCCGCCTCCGCCCGCCTTGCTTCTCCGCTCGCGCTATTGCTCCGCCCCTTGACCGCCCGGTTCTGCGGAGCAGGCGAGGCGGAAGCCGTCGTCCCAGTAGTGTTTGTCAGGGGAGAGCCCAAGGCGAGTGGCGGAACGGCAGCCCCGCGCGTCGGCGAGCCAGCATCCGCCGCGCAAAATACGGTACTTGCCCGAAGCCGGTCCGGCAGGGTCGGTCACGCTGCCGCCGGCATACACTCCGTACCAATCGCTGCACCACTCCCACACGCTCCCGTGCATATCGTAAAACCCCCATGCGTTCGACCGCATCCGTCCGGCCGGATGCGTTTTCTTGCCGCTGTTTCCACGATACCACCCCATGGTATTGATATTGCCCGTCCCGGCATACGCACCGGCAGACTCTGCCCGGCAGGCGTATTCCCATTCCGCTTCCGTGGGGAGGCGTGCCTCGCCGCCGAATTGGCGCTTCGCTTCCGCATTCACCTTGCGGATGAACTCTTGGCAGTCGTTCCATGAAACACTTTCCACAGGTAGATTGCCATTGCCTTTGAAGGCCGACGGATTGCTTCCCATCACGCTTGTCCACTGCGCTTGCGTCACTTCGTATTTGCCGAGCCAATATCCTTTCGTCAGCGTCACGCGATGCTGCGTTTCGTCTATGTATTTAGCGCGGCCTTTTTCCGACCTTGGACTTCCCATCGTGAAACTTCCGGGCGCGACATATATCATTTCCATCTTCGCTCCGCCGGGGAGCGTCAGCGTCCTTGTTTCGCGATGATGCGGCTTGCTGGGCGGTGGGGGCAGGGGCGGCCGCGGCTTGGCGGGTCCATTTTGGGAATCCGGCGGTTTTCCTGCCTCTGGGCGTTTTTGGGAACATGCAAGGCGGAAGCCGGTGGCATCGGTAGGGTCCCCGGGACTGCCATGCATACGGCAGGCGGAACGGCAGAACCGCGCTTCGTAGCTGAACCAGCTGCCGCCGCGCAAGACGCGGTCTGTGCCCGAAGCCGCACCGGCAGGATTCGTCTCGCTTCCGCCGGAATACTCTGCATACCAGTCGCCGCACCACTCCCACACGTTTCCGTGCATATCGTAAAAGCCCCAACGGTTGGGCTTCTTTTTCCCGACTGGAGAGGTTCCGGCCCCGCTGCCATACCACCCCATGGTATCGAGATTGCCGGCAAACGCGCCTGACGTCCCCGCCCGGCAGGCGTATTCCCATTCCGCCTCCGTGGGCAGACGCGCTTCGCAGCCGAATTGGCGCTTCGCTTCCGCATTCACCTTGCGGATGAACTCTTGGCTGTCCTCCCACGAAACTTTCTCGACCGGCCGGTCGTAGCCCTTGAATTCCGACGGATTGCTCCCCATGACGCTTTCCCACTGCGCTTGCGTCACTTCGTATTTGCCAAGCCAGAATCCGTTCGTCAAAGTTACGCGATGCTGCGTCTCGTTGTCGAATCGGCCATTCTCCAACCTCGGGCTTCCCATCCTGAAGCTTCCCGGCGCGACATATATCATTTCCATCTTCGTGCCGCCGGGAAGCGTCAGCGTCTTCGTATCGCCATGCCGCGGCTCGGTGGAGGGCTTTGGGGGATTCGGATGCGGCTTGACCGCCTTTTTGAGGCAGGCGAGGCGGAAGCCGAGTTCTTCGCTGCGGAAGCTGGGTCCGAGCTTGTGGCGACAGGCTGAACGGCAGGACGGCGCGTCGCGGCTCCAGCTGCCGCCGCGCAAGACATGGCATTCGCCCGGCTCTCCACCGACAGGGTCCGTCTCGCTGTCGCCGGAATACTCTGCATACCAGTCGCCGCACCACTCCCACACGTTTCCGTGCATATCGTGAAAACCCCACGCATTCGGCGCATAGCCGCCCACTGGGCATGTTCGTTTCAAGAACTGGCCTTTTACTGTCGTCCCGCACGGATCTACGCCTTTGCAATTCGCCTTGTCTCCGTTCAACGCATTCCCCCAATGGTACGCATTCGTGCCGCCCGCCCGGCAGGCGTATTCCCATTCCGCCTCCATCGGCAGACACGCCGGGCCGCAGAATTGGAACTTCGCTTCCGAATTCACCTTGCTGATGAACTCTTGGCAGTCCTTCCACGAAACGTTCTCGACCGGCCAGTCGTCGCCCTTGAATTTCGACGGATTGCTTCCCATCACGCTTTTCCACTGTTTTTGCGTAACTTCGTATTTGCCGAGCCAGAATCCTTTTGTCAGCGTTACGATATGCTGCGTCTCGTCGTTGCAGCGGCCTGCTTCAGACTTGGGGCTTCCCATCGTGAAACTTCCAGGCGCGACATATACCATCTCCATCGTCGCGCCGCCGGGAAGCGTCAGCGTCTTCGTCATGCCGGACCGGAGCTCGTCGGTTCCCTCCGCAGCCGCGGAAACGGACGCGTTTTCTTCTTTCGGGGGTTGAGTTCCAGCGCTCGCCGGACTGGCCGGCTCTCGACCGCACAGTCCCGCCGAGCAGGCCAGGCGGAAACCGTTGCGCCAACTGCGGCTGCCGGAGGCGTCCTTGTCGCGTTTGGCGGAACGGCAGTCCCGCTCGATATCAAACAAACTGCCGCCGCGCAAGACGCGTGAGTCGCCCGAAACGGCACCGGCAGGGTCGGTCACGCTGCCGCCGGAATATGTTCCGTACCAATCGCTGCACCACTCGCGCACGTTCCCGTGCATATCGAAAAACCCCCACGCATTCGGATGCTTCCGCCCGGCAGAATGCGTTTTATCGCCGCTGTTTTTGTCGTACCACACCATGGAATCGGGGCAGCCGGTTCCGGCAAACGCTCCATAGGATCCTGCCCGGCAGGCGTACTCCCATTCTGCCTCTGTCGGCAGGCGCGCATCGCCGCCGAATTGATGCTCCGCTTCCGAATTCGCCTTGCGGATGAACTCTTGGCAGTCGTCCCACGAAACTTTCTCGACCGGCCTGTCGTCGCCCTTGAATTCCGACGGATTGCTCCCTATCACGCTTTTCCACTGCGCTTGCGTCACTTCGTATTTGCCAAGCCAGAATCCTTTCGTCAGCGTCACGTGATGTTGCGTCTCGTCATTGTAGCGGCCTTCTTCCGATTCCGGGCTTCCCATCGTGAAACCACCGGGCGCAACATATATCATTTCCATCTTCGCGCCGCCGGGAAGCGTCAGCGTTCTTGTTTCGCCATGCTGAAGCTTGGCTGGTCCCGTCTTGGAATCGGGCTTGGACGCGGTCTTGTCCTTTTTCGCAGGGGCTTCCGCGTTTGTCGCCCAGCCGGAGAGAGCCGGGTCCTTCGTTTCGCCTTGCCGCCGCCTGCCGGATTCGCATGAAGCGACAGATTCGCCCGGGCGGCCATGGCGGCCATGATCCGGTTTGCAGCCGCCGGAAATCGCAACGCATATAGCCGCGACTACGGCAAATGCCGGCACGTGCTTCGGTTTTACGCGTCTATGCATATCGCCGGATGTAGCATAAGCCAGTGCCGCGCCATCGCTTGGAGCGGGATTGCCCGCATCGTTTTCGCGCCCAGCCGCAAATCTATCCGTCAACGCCATGGTGGATACTGGTCTCCTTTGCAAAATTCTCGGCTCCTATTCTAGGAAAACAAGCCAACGCGACAAAAGCAACAGCCGCAAATCGTTTGAATTATTGTGGTTGCGCCCCCTGCGGACCGGCCTCTGTACATGATGGCGCACCGCTCGTCCCGGCCATGCGGAACCCTGGCCATCAAACGACCGCCAACGCCAGCGATCGTGGCAGCAACCTGTTTCAATACAGTTGTTTTTCCTGAATTGCAGGCACCTGCCAATTCTATGATTTCCATCGCCATCCTTTCTTTTCACACCTGTAGACATGGACATCTGCCGTGTCGATTTCCGACGAAATACGCTTCCATGTCACGCATCTATTGGCATGGTCGACATCATTGTATTTATAAAGTCCATAAAATTGATACGGCTCCCCCTTGTGACGGACGAATACGATCCTATGCTTGTCTGAACCCTTCAGTATTCGTGACAATCCTTCCTCGTCAGCCGCAATTTCGGCCAATTTGCCGCCGTCGTCGATTTCCCTGTTATCAAAACGACGATTGGCGATATCTTCTTTCGACTGCGGCAGGTTTTGAAACCAGGCATCAGTACTATCGTTCAATTCATAAGCGCCTTTCCTGGGAAATTTCAGGCTATGCCCAATCTCCGCCATTGCATCCTTCTGAATACGATACGTCTTCGTCTGCACGACTTTTAGTATGCTCGTTTTAGCATCCATTCTTTTTTTGCCCTTGTGTCAAATTGCGGCAAAAGAAAGAGGGCGCAATCCTCTGCCGCAGTCCAGATGAGGCTGTAGGATGCCCGGCAAGAACCACGGAAGAGGATGCGCCCATGCGGGCGCATCCTCCGCCCGTTCCGGCCCTTGCAGTTGAAACTTCCTACATTTCATCTGAGCCAAAACGATGCGTCGAACGCAATGTCTCGAAATGTCCGTGCGCAGTTTAGCAAATTTCCGCCCGTCGCGGGGCGTCTATCCGCAAAACGCGCAGGCTTTCTTCTCCGCGCCTTCATCTGTGGATGGGGCAGCCTGCCCTCATACGCATACTGTCGCGCCGCAGGAAAATCTCACGCGGCCTGCGCAATTGCAGCATTGGGGTGGTTCCAACACTCCTTAGCCCACTTCGCGAAAATCTCACGCGGCCTGCGCAATTGCAGCATTGGGGTGGTTCCAACACTCCTTCGCCCTCTTCGCGAAAATCTCACGCGGCCTGCGCAATTGCAGCATGGTGCCGGTTTGTGTCGAAACCGGCGGGGCATAGCCGCGTTTCGCCTCCCCGATCTTTGAAATGAGATTACGATGCGTATGAAATCAATGTCGAAGACTGGCTGCATGTTTCAATCTGTCTTAAGTGATATTACGGTACGTATGAAATCTAATCTTGCCTGGTGGGATATTCCAGAAACGAGATTACGGTACGTATGAAATCTAATCTTGTCTGGTGCGACATTCCAGAAACGAGATTACGGTACGTATGAAATCTAATCTTGCCTAGTGCGACATTCCATAAACGAGATTACGGTACGTATGAAATCTAATCTTGCCTGGTGCGACATTCCAGAAACAAGATTACGGTACGTATGAAATCTAATCCTGCCTTGTGGAACATTCCATAAACGAGATTACGATACGTATGAAATCTAATCTTGCCTGGTGGAACATTCCATAAACGAGATTACGGTGCGTATGAAATCAAATCTTGCCTGGTGCGACATTCCAGAAACGAGATTACGGTACGTATGAAATCTAATCTTGCCTGGTGGAACATTCCATAAACGAGATTATGGTGCGTATGAAATCTAATCTTGCCTGGTGGAACATTCCAGGAACAAGATTACGGTACGTATGAAATCTAATTTTGCCTGGTGGAACATTCCAGAAACGAGATTACGGTACGTATGAAATCTAATCTTGCCTTGTGGAACTTCCAGGAACAAGATTACGGCACGTATGAAATCAAATTGCGGGGGGGGGGGCATAGTCTGTATCCTTTGCTTTCTTCTTGCCCACCGTACCCTTGGCAAAGGCTGACGCGGCTAAACTCTGCGTCTCTGCGTGAGACAAAACCGGGAAATTAGATTGCGGTGCGTATGAAATCATGTTGCGCCTCCTCTGGCAGGGCATTTAATCCCCAGACCGCAGCCGCACGTTATCCCTAAAGCGTCCATCCACAACGAAGATTGTGCCTGTATGCCTGTTCTGCCTGTCGGTATGACTCGCGAAGGCACCCCTCGCGGCCTTCAGTGCCTGTCATCGACACTCCGTCCCAAGCGGTCTGGGCACGCATCATATACAATTGGGAAGGGTGCACCAGCGAATCGTGCAAGTTGAAAATTAACTCAACCCGTTCGCTATGCGGGACGCCGTACCCGTAGCGAAACATCGCTTTGCTTGCGTCGGCGCGTCAGACGGCGCGCGTCTTCAACATCCGCCGCCACCATGACGTTTTCGCCCGTTCGGTGATTTCGCCGGCGTATTTCGCTTTCCATTCCAAAAGCATTGCGGCATCCTCGACGCGAGAAGGGTCTGTCAATGCGTCAATCCGGTCCATCAACGCCTCCACGCTTCCCCGGATGCCGTTCACGACTTCCAGCCACACCGCCCGCGCCCTCACTATGGCAAGTGAAGGCGCATTCGCCGTCTGGCCATCAGCCGGAAATCCGGCGCCGGACTCTTTGCCGTATGCCTTGTCGGTCTGTACTGCGTTGCGATTTCCGGCTGTTGCGTCATTCCCGGCGGTCGCGCGGCTTGCTCCACCGCGTCCTTCACCCTTTCCCGCCGTCATATTCGCGGCTGGAATATCTATTTGCGCTTCTTCTGCGGCCTCATGCGGCATTTCGCCAAGAACGGCCTCTGCGGGAACAGGATCGGGAAGGTCGGTTATCTGTTTCAGCTTCTTCGTCATCGCCTTGTAGCGCATTACGGTGCCGTAGCGCAGGTGGAGGGCGGGGATGTTTTCGTAAAGCCACGCCTTTACGCCGCCGTTCCGGCCTATGATTGCGCCGTTTTCGTCGCGCAGAAGCGAATTGTCCACATAGCATTCGAGATCGTGTATCATGCTGCCGAAGCGCACCGCCGCCTCGTGCGAGTCGCGCCGGTGTATCCA
>CADCBS010000083.1 GCA_902799715.1 uncultured bacterium
CACGTGCGAGGGGAGCCGCGCGCCGCCGGCCGCGGGCCGCGGCCCTGTGGCGGGCGGCGGCGCGCCGGCGGCCGGGAGCACGGCGTCCCCGCCTTTCCGCTCTTCCGTCTCCGCCGTCTCCGCTCCCTCCGGCATCCCGGATGCCTTCGCCGCCTCCGCGGGGACGCGCACGATGAACGTCGAGCCGCGCCCCAGCTCGCTTTTCACGTCCAGCTCGCCGCCCATCGCCTCCGCCAGTCTCCGGCAGATGGAAAGCCCCAGCCCGGTCCCCGCGGCCCTGTCGGGGGCGTGGCTTGGATCGATTATCTGGACGAACGGGTCGAGAATGTGCAGCAGCATGTCCGCCGGGATTCCGCAGCCTGTATCGGACACCGACACCACGAGAATGCCGTCGGAATACGTCGCTTTCACTTCGACGTGGCCGGACTTCGTGAATTTGACCGCGTTCCCGATCAGATTGAACAGTATCTGGCGGAAGCGGTGTCCGTCGATCATCAGCGTCGGCACGGCGCCGGCGGAATTGACGAGTTCCACGCCCTTTTCGGAGGCGTCGCGCCAGAAGGACGAATACACCTCGTCAGTGAGCTGCGCGAGTATCACAGGCTCCGGATGGAGCGCCAGCATCCCCGCGTCCATCTTCGCGAGGTTCAGGACGTCGTCCACGAGCAGCAGGAGCGTCTTGCCGCTGTCGCGTATGAATTTCAGCGCGTCTTTCCGCTCCGTCTCGCTCTCCGTGCCTTTCTGCAGCAGTTCGGAATAGCCGAGGATGGCGTTCAGGGGCGTGCGGATGTCGTGGCTCACGATGCTGAAGAACATGCTCCGCGCCTTGTCGGCCGCGCGGGCGCGTTCGAGGGCCGCCTCGAGCTCCAGTGCGTGCCCCGTAGCCTGTTCGTCCTGCAGCACGAAGACGTGCAGGAATACGCAGCCCACCAAGCACCCGAGCGAGGTGAACGGCGTGAGCGGCCACACGATCTGCATCGTCATCGCCGACGACACGACAAGTCCGCACAGGAAAACCATCGCGCTCCGCCTGCGGATCGCATTCTTCGTGCGGGCGGCGTTGGCGAGCGCCGCCAGAGCCGCGACCGTGTTGAAGGCTATGAGAAGGACAAACGCCGGGTCTCTGAGGAAGCCCGTTTTGTAGACGCCCGCATCGAAATAGAAGAAGCAGTGCGTGAATGGATTGGCCGCGATCGCCGCCACGTTGAACACGAGGATCGCGTATCCCATCCAGTCGAGGAAGCGCTTCGGCCACTTGCTGAAGCCGAGATACGTCGCCACGAAACGTCCCCACAGCAAAATGAACGCCACGAGCGAAAGGAAGAAGAATATCGTGTCGGCGTACCACGGGGCGACCCACCCGAGCCCGGCGAAGATCCCCCACGCGGCGTCGGAGACGTAGTATGCGAGAACTCCGATCAGGAAGAGCCTGTAGTACCTGCCGAGGGCGCCATCCAGCCTCCGCCCGAAGATGATGCCCCAGTTGAAGATCAGGTGGAGCGCGAGAGCCGACAACGAGAAAACTGAATATGTGTAATCCTGCATCGGCTCCTCCGTACTTTTTACGCTTCCCCGCCGCCTTGGTCCGGCCTTCCCGACAGCAGCGGGAGAAGCTTCCCGGCGGTTATCGGCTTCAGGACCATGCTGTCGAAGCCTTTCTCCGCAAAGGTGCTTTTCAGCTCCACGTCGGCCGTGATCGCGTACACCGGCAGGGCCTTCAGCTTCACGCTCGCGCGGATCGCCTTCGCCAGGCCCTCGCCGTCCATTTCCGGCATCCACATGTCCGTAAGGACGATGTCGAACGGATCGTCGCCCGACGCTTCGAGCAGATCGAGCGCCTCGTGCCCGTTCGAAGCCGACGACACCTCGTAGTCGCCGAGCTTCTTGATCATCGACTTCAGGACCATGAGATTCATCTTCTGGTCGTCCACGATCAGGATGCGGCGCTTCGCGGCGGCCGTCTGCGCGGCCGCCGGCGCCGGCGCGGCCGGGACGCCGGGCGCGGCTTCGCCGCCGTCCTCAAGCTCGTGGGAAATCTTCACTCCGGGTATCGACACTGCGAACGTGGAGCCCTTGCCGGGCGTGGAAGACACCGTGAGTTCGCCGCCCATCGCCTTCGCGAGCTTGTGGCACAGGGCGAGGCCGATGCCTGTTCCGCCGTGCCGGGCCTCCTTGGAGCCGGTCTGTTCGTATGGCGACATTATCCGCTCGATGTCGGCGGGGGCGATTCCGCAGCCCGTGTCCTCGACCTCGATGCGCAGCGTGCCGGATCCGTCCCCTTCCGCGCGATAGGAGGCGCGGACTTCCACGAATCCGGACTTCGTGAACTTCACGGCGTTGCTCGTGAGGTTGAAGAACAGCTGGCCCACGTGCTGCGGATCGACCATCAGCGCCGGCAGGCCTTCCGTCCTGCACCTTATCTCGAGCGCGGGGTTCTTGTTCTGGAGGATGAACGGATCCACGATGTCCCACGCGAGCTTCGAGACCGCGGTGTGCACGGGTATTATCTCGAGGCTGCTCGCCTCGAGCCTGGAGAAGTCGAGAACGTGGTCCACGAGCCGCAGCAGCGTCTTGCCGCTCGCGAGTATCGAATCCGCCGCCTGCACGCGCTCGGTGTCGCTCTTGAACCCCATCTTCATCATCTCGGAGTAGCCCACGATGGCGTTCAGCGGCGTGCGGATGTCGTGGCTGAAGGTCGAGAAGAAATAGCTGCGCGATTTTTCGGCGCTCGTCTCGGCGGCGAGCTTCTGCTGCATCAGGCGCCGCTCGCGGCGGCGCAGGATCGTGAACAGGTTGATGATCACGGCGAGCGACGAGAAGAACAGGAGAAGCTCCACGACCATCTTGGCGAGCATGTCGGCGCTGACGTGCTCCATCACGCGCTCCACCATGGACGCGTCGACGTTCTTCCCCACGAGCGCGCCGAACGCCTCTTCGGACGCGTCGCACACCGCGAGGCGTATCCACATCAGCGCCGAGAAGAATATCATGGCCAGGATGCCGAGCCACACCACTATCGTGCGGCCGAAGCGCGAAAGCCAGTCGACCATGAATATGTGCCTGTACTGCAGAAACCCCAGCAGGCACCACACGGAAAGCACCAGGTACGATTCGGCGGAAAGGGTGTCGCCGGAGATGTAGTTCGGCACGAGCATGAGAAGGCAGAAGCCGGCCGCCATGGCCACGCCGGCGATGCCGGCCGCCCGCTGCGCGAAGGCGCCGCGCCCGGGCTCGCCGCGCGCCAGGGCGAACGCGGCGGCCGAAGTGTAGCCGTAGGCGATGGCCGCGCCGAGGCTCGAGACGTCAACCGGCCACCCGGTCACCGTGCGGCCGAAGAACGGGATCGCGAACGACGAGCACGTCACGAAGACGATCGCGTTCGCCGGCGTCCCTTCGCGGTTGAGCCTGCCGAACCAGCTCGGGATTATCCCGTCGCCGGCCATGCTGCGCATCAGGCGGCTCGTCGCAACGAGCGTGCCGAAGATGCCGGTGAGCTGCGCGGCGAGCATCGCGCCGCCGATCACGGCCACGCCGGCCGCGCCGAGCGCCTTCTTCGACGCGGCGAACACCGGCATGGCGTCGATCCCCTTGAGGTTCCCGATGTCGCCGATGTAATCGCTCCATGTCGCGTATCCGTCCGGGAATGCGACGACCGGCAGGAAGGCGAGGACGATGTACACGGCGGCGGAGAGGGCGATCGCCGCGATCATGATGCCGAACGTGCGGCGCGCGGGGAAGCGGAACTCGTCCGACGAATGGACTATCGCCTCGAAGCCGACGAACGCCCACGGGATCATGGCGAGGATGCGGAGCACCTGCATGACGTGTCCGCCCCCGGGCGCGAACGCCGGGGCCGCCGCGGCGAACCCGCCGCCGTGGCGCGCGAACGCGGCTATCGCCACCGCCGCCACGCCCGCCACGAACACCGCCGCGAGGATGGTGTTCAGCCATGCGGCGAGGCGTTTCCTGAACAGGCACACGGCGCCGCACAGCGCCGTGGCGGCGATGCACAGCGCGACTTCGCCGGAATAGACGTCGAACCCCGCCATCGAATAGTGGAAGCCGAACTGCAGCGCGTCGCCGAACAGATACCGCGCCAGGAGGACGAGCGCCGTGGCGTTCGCCCACAGGATCGCCGCGTACGTGAGCCACAGGAACCAGCCCACCATGAAGCCGTGGTCCGGCCCGAACGCCTTCGTGGCGAAGGCGAGCGCGCCGCCGGACCCCGGGACGCGCCGGAGCATCCGGTGGCAGTTGAACGCGAACACGGACATCGCCACGGCGCCGAGGAGGATGCCGATCGCCGTTCCGGCCGGGCCGGAGCCGGGAAGGAATTTCGTGCCCGGCATGACGAACGCGCCCCAGCCGACCGCATAGCCGAACGACAGCGTCAGCACCATTGCCGGCGAAAGATACGCGCCGCCCCCGCCTTTCGCCCCCGCCGTCTTCGCCGCCGCTTCCGGTTCCGCCATTTCGCAATCCTCCGGCCGCGGTTCAGCGGAACTCCACGCGCGCGTACGAATCGCGCTTCACGCCGCGCGCGTACTTCACGGCGGGCAGGCCGAACAGCATCGCGTAGAACGGCGCGTCGCGCCGCAGGCCCAGCGTTTCCTCGAGCAGCTCGGGGACTTCCTGCTGCACCATGCGCAGGAAGCCGCACCAGCACGTCGCGATTCCGGCGGCGTTCGCGAGAAGCTCGAAATGCGCGCAGGCGATCGTCACGTCCTCGCGCGGCGTGGTCACGCCCGGCGCCTTGTCGTCGGACGACACCACGAGCATCCCCGTTGCGCCGCGG
This sequence comes from uncultured bacterium, assembly GCA_902799715.1. Taxonomy (GTDB): domain Bacteria; phylum Verrucomicrobiota; class Kiritimatiellia; order RFP12; family UBA1067; genus CADCBS01. Next base: position 4,796 of record CADCBS010000083.1, read on the forward strand.
AAGAACACGTCCTCTTCGCCTTTCCTCAGGCGCAGCGCGGGGATCGCCAGCCAGCGCGGCAGCAGCTTCGGGCCGTCGCGGTGGCGCTCTATCGCGGATATGAAATCGCGCCGGAAGCGGTCCATGGACTCGCGCGAGGGCAGGCACGTGAACGTGAGCGAGCGGGCGTTGCACCCGGTGGGGGAGTTGCCGAGCGCCGAAAGGATGCGTTCGAGCGTGGCGCGGTCGGCGTCCTGCGGGGCGAAGCGGCGCATCGAGCGGCGGGTGCGCAGCCAGCCCTCCGCTTCGTCGAGGCCCGGCACGGGCGCGTCCCGCACGGGGATGCAGTCTTCCGGCCTGCGGCCGTCGAACGCCACGGCGCCGGCGGGGCACACCGCCAGACAGTGCTGGCACTTCATGCACTTGTCCGGGAAAGCCATGCGCGGGCCGTCGCTTTCCATCCGCAACGCGCGGAAAGCGCAGTCTTGCACGCACAGGCCGCATTTGACGCATTTGGCCCCGTCAACCTTGAAAATATCCGGCATTCCTCCGAATTCCTCCTTGAGTCCGCTCCGGGAACGCGTGGAGTATACCAAAAGCGACGCCGGATTTGCGGCGAAATTTCGGATTTCGGATTTGGCGGAATGCCCGGGAATTTTCCGCGTCCGCGGGATTCTTCACTTGGGAAAACGGGCGTCCGCCGCCCCGGCGAAGCGCGCGATGTCGGCCGTCAGCGCCACGCGCACGCCCGAGAACGAGTGCTCCGACCTGTATATCTTCGTTTCATGCTCCACGCCGGCGGCCGAAAGCCGCCGGTCCGCCTCTTCTATCGCGTCCTTGCCGATCGTGCTGTCGAAAAACCCGCCGGCCAGATAGACGCGCCTGCCGGCGAGGGCCGGGATGTTCGCCGCGAACGACATCGCCTTGGCGTTCGCAATGATGTCGTCGCACAGCGCGTCGAGCCCGTCGCAGGCGAGCGCCGACGCGCCGTTCTCCTCGAGGAAGCGCTTCAGGTGCGGCCTGTCCCAGTCTTTCGACAGCGCCATGCCGCCGATGTCGCACGGCGCGGCCAGGATCGCGCCTTTCACGGCCTTCACCTGCGCGGCCGCGCCCAGCGCCGAATTGCCGCCCATGGAATGCCCGAACAGCCACACGGCCGAAGGGTCTATCCTGTATTCGCGCGGAAGCGCGCCGGACGTCGCGGCGGCCGCAATGTTCACGGCGTCGCGCACGCATCCCGAAACCGTGTACCGCCCGCGGCTTCCCCACGCGCCGCGGTGGTGCGGCACTATCACCGTGAATCCGGCGCGGCACAGCGAGCGCGCCACGTCGTCCCACCTGGCGAACCCCGGAAAGCCGTGCAGCGCCACGATGCACGGGCGCGGACCTTTCCACGATGCGCCGGGCACGTACGCGGAACCGTAGATTTCGCTTCCTTCGCTTTCGAAGAAAAACGCGTGCGCCTCGGGCAGCTGGTAGGCGAATTCGCAGTCGGCGTCGCAGTAGAACCGCAGCTTCGCGGAGGCGTCGCGCAGGCCGGCGGACATTTTGTCCATGGCGTCGAGGAGGCTTCCGTTCTCGGCCTGCAGCGCGGCCGCGCGGCGCTCCGCTTCCTCCGCCGCCCCGATGGCGCGCCGCGCCATGGCCGCCGAAACGGCCGCCCCGGCGGCGCACGCCGCGAAAAGGACCGCCCACGCGGCCCGGACCCAAGCCTTTTTCACGCTGTTTTCCATTTGCGTTCCCTCCTGTTCCGCCGTGCGGCGCGCGCGCCGCACGTCATTCCTGCGGGTTGGACTTCAAGGCGCTTCCGGCGAGCGGCGACAGCGCCGCCGGCGCCGCTATGCATCCAGCCGCCAGCATCTTCAGCGCCTGCGCGAGATCCACCATGAACCCGTCCGCGAGCGCCCCGACGGGGGAGGCGTCGTACACCGGCTCCATCGCCCCGGCCAGCACGTGCGATATGCAGATGCCTATGAAATCGCCCCACGACATCGTCGACGGATTCGGTATCTGCGACGACGACACCGGCGCCAGCATCACCGCAATGAGGAGCATCGCGGCCGTGAACACCGCCACGGGGCGCGACAGCGCCGACGAGAACATCAGCCCGAACGCGCAGAACAGCCCCACGATGCCGGTCCAGGAAATCGCGGCGCGGGCGAAATTCGCGCAGAACGAATCGCCGGGCGACAGCAGCACTATGTCGCGCCGCTTGCGCAGGATCACGGACCGCCCGGCGCCGTTCTTGAACGTGAACGCGGCCGTGCCGTCCGGGTCCGCGGCGGGGTTTTCGTAGCCGATCAGGATTTCGGAGCCGGGGATCCTGTCCACTTTCGCGGTTTCGCCGCCGAGCGTGAACTCGCCGCCGAACGACGAGCGCAGCCCCAGCAGGAGCGGGCACTTTATGCGCACCGTGCACGGGCCGCCCGGCAGCTTGAAGCGGAAGCCGTGCGTGGCGCCCGGGCTTACGATCGTCACGCCGTTGGCCGCCTTCTTTTCGAGCGCCCATATCACCATGAACTTCGGGTTGTCGCGGTAGTTCGCGAGGCGCCGCTCTTCGTCCTCGTTTTCCGCCGGGGCGGAAAGGACCTTCGCGTAGTCTTCCTCGGCCTCTTCCGCCAGCGTCTTCTCGAACACGGGCGGCGTCATGCGCCGGCATTCCGGAAGCCCGCCCTGCGGGTTCGCGTCTCCGTCCACCATCATCCGGGCGGCGGCCATCGCGCCGCCGCAGAGCGTGACCGCGGCCGAAAACGCGGCGAGCGCAAGACACCTGGCCACGTACCCGAGCGCCGGGGGAAACGGACGCAGCAGGTCGAGCGACAGCCTGCTGGAGCCGCGCGCCGGCGCGTACGAGCCGCACGCCGAGCCGAACGCCGCGGCGCCGGAGACCATGAACACCGCGCCGAACACCACGCGCACGTATATGGAGACCTGCCCGGCGTCGGTGCCGTCCGACCTCAGGAACGGCGGCAGGAACGCCACCGCCGCCGCGCACAGCGCGATCGCCGCCGCGAAAACCCCCGTGCGGAAGAGCGACCGCAGTTCGAGGACGAACGAGGATGCGAATGCGCGCGCGTATTTCATTTCTGCAGGAACGGCGCGAGACGGAATTCCGGCGCGTCGCGCGACACGGTGGAAAGGAAGTACGACTCGAGCGACACCGACGGGCGCCTGGCCGTCACGGGCGCGCCTATGCGGGCGGAGAGCTCCTTGGCTATCTCCGCGGCGGTCTCCGGGCCCGCGCCCGGAAGGTCCAGCTGCATCGCGTCCGTCTTCGCCAGCAGGTCGGCCACTTTCCCGGACGCCGCGAGCGCGCCGTGCGACATTATCGCCACGCGGTCGCACACGTCGGCCACGTCGGCCAGCAGGTGCGAAGTCATCAGCACCGTCACGCCCGACCCCGCCAGCAGCCGCACGAGCGTCTTCACGTCGCGCGTGCCCACCGGGTCCAGCCCGGACGTCGGTTCGTCCATCACGAGCAGTTCCGGCCGGCCCACGAGCGCGGCGGCCAGCCCCACCCTGCGGGCCATGCCTTTCGAGAACCCCGACACCGGACGGTCGGCGGCCCCGGAAAGCGCCGTCATTTCGAGCAGCTGCCGCGTCCGCTCGCGCGCCTCGCCGCGCGGCAGCCCGGAAAGCCCGGCGTAGTACGCCACGCACTCGCGCGCCGTCAGGAACGGATGCAGGTGCGAAAGCTCCGGCAGGTAGCCGATGCGCGCCTTCACCGCCACCGAGCGCGGCGAGCCGCCGAACACGGACACGCGGCCGGACGTGGGCGAGAGAAGCCCGAGAAGCATTTTCACGGTTGTCGACTTCCCGGAGCCGTTCGGCCCGAGCAGGCCGAACACTTCCCCTTTCCCGATGGACAGCGACAGGCCGTCCACGGCCTTCACCACCGGCCGCAGCCAGAAATCCCTGAAAACCTTCGTGAGACGGTCGAGTTCTACAACCATGTCGCCCCCGTCAACCTATGTCGCGCGAACGGAACAGCGCGCACCCTGCGGCGAACCATACGAGCGACAGCGGCAGCGCCGCCGCGCAGGCCGCCATCGAATAGCGCCACGGCACGCCGGAAACGCCGGCGAGCGCGTCCGCCAGCCAGAAATTGCGGAAATCGGGGATGAACGCCCCGAGCGCCGTCTGCATGGCCGCCGGCAGCAGCGACATGAACGCCGACGCCACCGCCATCGCGGCCGATGCCGCGGCGGCGAACGCCGGACGGAACCGGCACGCCATCGCCGATGCGGCCACGGCCAGCACGCATACGTACGCGGCCACCGGCAGCGCGGCCGGCGCCATGCGCAGGTCGAGCGGCGCCGAGCCGGAGAATAGCACCCACGCGGCCGCGACGGCCTGGAACAGCGCGATCGAGCGGAAAAGCGCCGGGGCGAAACGCGCGCGGCGGAAGCGGTGCAGCGCGGCCGAGACCGCAAGCGCCAGAAGGACGGCCAGGACACCCGCCGCGAGGCACTGCCCGGACACGCGCGCCACGCCGGTTTCGCCGCGGGACGCGGCTTCCATCGCCCCCGCTATGCACGAACCTTGCGAAATCGCCGTGGCGCACAGCGTGGCTACCGCGAAAACCGCGAATGCCGAAAGCACGCCCGCAATCTTGCCGGCGAGGAAAAGCGGGCGCGGCACCGGGCGCGCCAGCGCCGCCGCCGCGGTGCCGGACGAAAGTTCGCGCCCCACCGCGCGCAGCCCGGCCGACACCGAGAAGAAAGCCCCGAACACGAGAAGCGCCGAAAATCCGCCGTCGCGCGCCATCCGCCCCGGTTCGGAAAGCAGCGTGTACTGCATCGTCGGCGCAAGATGCACCATCAGCACCGCCGCCAGTTCCACAAGCGCGGAAACTGGCTCCGCCGCCGCCTCTGTGAACGCGGTGGACGCAATCGACAGGAATCTGCGGAACATCGCTTGCGCCGGCGGGGCCGGCCGGATCACCTGGGATGGCACCAGTCGACCTGCGAAGGCTTGGGCGACTTCATGAACGACAGGCAGTTTCCGTCGGCGTTCGGGCTGCTGCCCTGCCTGTAGAAGAGATATCCGGTGAAACCGGCAAGCCCCAGCGCCACCGTTGCCGCGATCGCCGTGATGGCCATCAGCCAGCCGGGCAGGCCCGGCAGCGTGCCGTCGTCCGCAGGCTGCACGAGCGGAACCGGCGCCGCGGCGTCGGGGACGGACGGGCCGGGCTGCGGCGTCTTCAGCGTCATCTTCGGCGGCGCGGTGCGCACCGTGCCGGCCGACGCCGCCGGATCCGCGGGCGCGGGGGGCTTCAGCGAACCTTCGCCGGGCCTGTGTATCTTGAGCGTCTTGGGGGCGGCGCCCGCCGAGGGCGCGGCCGCAGGAGCGGCGGGGGAGGACGGCGGCACCGTCGGCGCCGACGTCAGGTCCGCCGGACGCTTTATTTTTATCGTCTTCAGCGGCGTGTGCGCCTTGGTGGGCGCAACGCCCATCGCGGACTCCAGCGATATGCGCGACGTCTTGGATTTCGCGGCCTGCTTCTGCGCGGGCGTGAGCACGCCGTCCGACACGATGCCCGTCTTGTGCAGCGCGCCGATGGGCGCGGTCACGGACTTCGCCGCCTGCGCCGGGGCCGCCGCGCCGGACGCGGGGGAGGAAGGCGCCACGGCCTTCGCCCCGATCACGGGCTTGCGGATGCCGATCACCGGCTTGCGGATCGTCGGGCGCAGCGCGCCGCCCGGCGCCGCGGCGGGGGCCGCCGCCTCGGGGGCGGGATCGG
>CADCBS010000084.1 GCA_902799715.1 uncultured bacterium
CCTTTTTTACTGTCGCAGAAATTTGTTTCATCCCTATTTTATAGGGCTCTGACAGACATCAGGGATAATTTATCCCGGATTTCCCGGGATAAGGGTGCGTCAGCCCTGGGTGTTGCGCGGCGGGGGGCGTTATGGTAGAATATACGATGCGATTGCTTGGAAATCGCCGTGCGGCACCCGCCGCGACCGCCCACAAAAGGAGACCACCCATGAGAAAACTTCTTGCCGCCGCAGCTTCCGCCTGCGCCGCTCTGGCATTCGCCGCCAGCCCCGGCGACACCCTCGTCTGGAACAACAGCGTGAACTCCCCGGAAATACTGTCCGGCAGCTCCGTGGGGGAATGCCAGTTCGACTTCGAGGTTCCCGCCACGGACGATCTTCCGGCCGGTTCGACCGTGAAAATCAAGAAGATAACGTTCGCCAGCGTGAACGAATCGTTTTCGCCATGGGTCAACGGCACGACATCGACCAGCCACGATCCGTACATGATAAAGCTGAACGGCGTGAATTCGGCGCTTGTGAACGGTTTCTCCGCCGCCGCCGACGTGGCGTTCTCGGAAGACGACCGCATAAAGTCCGGCCAGAACGGCGACAACGAGCAGCGCGACCACAAGCTTGAATTCGCGTTCGCAAACGACTGCATCGTAAACGTGGGGCAGAAGTACGCGGCCGCGACCGGCAACTCGACCGGAGGCGCCGGAAACGGCATAGCGCTTCTGCACAGCAACAGCAATCTCGTCTACAGCGGTTCCACCGACAGGGCGACGGTGCGGTACGTCAGTCTGTCCGGCGGAATCGTGTCCACCGCCACGGCGCCGTCCGGCTACGTCCCGTTCTGCAAGATCGAGGCTGAAGTCGTATCGGTATACGAGCCCCCGGACGAGGCGGACGCCACGCCCGATTTCACGTGGACGCCGGCCGTGACGGCGTCGGGCCTGTCGCAGACGGCCGAAAACGCCAAGGGCACGTGGTGCTATTCGTTCACGAGCGGCAGCTGCTTCCGCGCGCCGTCCGCGACCGGCGGCCAGATGTACGATCTCGAATCGACGCCCTGGGCAAACGTGGCGGCCAGGACGGCGGCGTTCTCCTTCTCCGTCTACGGCAGCGCGGACAAGACGGCGGCGTCCGGCAAGGCCGTGATCGTTTCGTTCGGCAACAACACGGCGGGCAACACGACGTCGCGCTTCGTGCTGTACCGCGAAGGGATCGACATCAAGGCCGGCTTCTTCGACGGTTCGTGGAACGCCATCGGCAGCGCCGCATCCATATTGGCGCCGGCGGACGGTTCCATGCACCTGTTCACCTGCGTCTGCGATCCCGCGGCGGGAAGCGTGACGCTCTACAAGGACGGCGGCGCGACGTCCGACACGGCGTCGGCCGGCGGCGCGGTTTCGCTTTCGGCGGGGCTGCAGCTCGGCTCCCATTTCGGCGGCATCGGCAACAACGGCGCTGGCGCGGCGGGGTTCGTCTCCGGCAAGGGGTTCGCCCTCGCCAAGATGTACGGCTTCGACAGGGCGCTCGCGGCCGAGGCGGTCGCGACTCTGGCGCAGGACAATCCGGTCGCATCGCTCGGCGTGCAGCTTTCGGGCAATGTCGATTCCAGCGCCGGCAACGGCGCGAAGGTCACGGTCTATTCGACCTCGGCGTCCGGGAACCAGTACCTCGGCATCACCAAGGGCACGCTGTCCGTGCCTGAAGGCGAAACCGTGACGGTCCCGAACATCATGATCCTGAACAGCAGCGAAAGCGCGAGTTCGGCGGTGTTCGACCTTGCTGGCACGGTCGTGGTGACGTCGGAAAGCGCCGTCGCCAACGTATGGGAGGAAAGGAACTCCAACAAAGGCGTGCTGCTCGGCCACTGGTCTGGAACGGGCACGTACAACATATCCGGCCTGCTCGCGGCCACGAACGCCTACATCGAAACGGTTTACACCGCAGGAAGCCAGACGGTGAACGTGAACGGCGGCACGGTCGTGGCGAAGGGCCTGTACGCCAACGCCGGCCACAACGACAGCGTCGTGAACCTCTCTGACGGCGGAACGCTCGATGTCGGCGGAATACCCTCCGGCGGCGGCGCAATCGCGATGAACCTGGGGTTCGGCATGTACAAGGTGCGCAGCACCGCCACGAGCGGCGCCGGCACCGTGACCTTCAACGCCCCGGCCGGACAGGCCACGGTGATCGACCCCTGCTCCGGGACGCTGACGTTCCCGGCGGGCTGCACGGCAGGCTCCGGCGCGGTCGAAATCAACGCTTCCGGCGAAGGCGGCACGGTAGTGTTCATGGAAAGCGGGTTCACGGGCGCGGTCACGGTCAGGAACGGGACGTTCAAGTGCCAGGTCACCGATTCCGATTTGCTTTCCGGCAAGGTGTTCTCCAACATAATGGTGGCGTCCGGCGGCGAACTCGTGCTCCTCGCGCCCGACGGCGGCGAAGTGGATTCCTCGCTCGTGACGTCCGCGGTGGATGCGGAAACCGGCATGACGGTATACACCCTGGCGCCGAGCGCGAACACCTGGACGGACGCCGACGGCACCGGCAGGCTTTCCTCCGCCGGAAACTGGAGCCGCGGGCTTCCCTCCGACGGCGACAACCTGATAATCCAGGTCGCCGGAAACACCGAAGTGAAGAACGACCTGGCGCTGACGGCGGGACGCGTCCGCGTGGCGGGGACGGGCACGGCTTCGTTCGCCGACGGCGGCTCGGCGCTGACCGTGTCGAACCTCGTGGCGGAAACCGCCGTGGTGGCCGGCGGAACGCAGTTCCAGCCCCTTGCGGCGGAGTTCGTCTCCGGCGGCTCGCTCGCGATCGGCCCGTCCGGCAGGCTCGACGGCACGGTCGTCGCCTACGAATCGGCCCTGCCGGCGGCGGGCGATGCGTTCACGGCCACGACCTACGCCTCGAACGTGACATCCGCCGACCGCTGGGGCGGCACGGTGTGGCTCAAGAACCTGGCGGTCACGTGGTTTATCTTCGACAATTACGGCAACTCCGGCTCGACCCTGCGCCTTTCCGGCGTCTATGGCTACCTGGACTTCGACCAGACCCGTGTAAACGAGGTGTGCGTGGAACTTGAAAACGATTCCTACGAGTACGGCCTGTACGTCAACGACGGCGCTTCGAGGGACAAGGCGGAGAGCGGAAACAAGGCCACCGTCCTGTCGAAGCTTTCCGGTTCCGGAACGCTGAATTGCGGCGGCAGTGCCCCGAAAGCGGTGATCGTCGCAAAGGACGTTTCGGAGTTCACCGGGGAGATCGGCCTGAACAACAAGATGCTCGTCCTGGGCGACTACCTCCCCGACTTGACGGAAGTCGTCGCGGGCCAGATACTCGTTCCCGCCGGCTCGACGGTGGCCAACAATGCGGCCGGAGAGAACATCTGGTGGGCGTCGGGCGGCATCAAGGTCGCCGGCGAGCTGCGCGCCACCGGGCTTGACAAGTTCGGCGGCGGCACGTCCATCGCCACGACCGGCGACGGCGTGTTCACGCTCCTCACGCCTTCCGGCACGGTGGACGACTCGGACGTGTCCTACGCCAGGATAACCGGCACGGGGAAATTGAGGTACGCCGACGGCGGCGGCAACAACTGGCGCACGCTCGCCCAGACGGCTTTCCCGACAAACATGGTTTGCGAAAACAACCTTTCCGCAGGCCTCGTGCTGACGAAGTCCAGCGTGATCGGAAGTCTCGCGGGCAGCGGCAAGATCCGCTCCGACTGGGGCAGCGGAGACCGCAACCTGAGGATTCTCCAGGCGACAAACACGGTCTACAGCGGATTGTTCGACCCCGATACGGCGGATCGCATCGGCACCGTGATCGTCGGCCCCGCCGCGTCCTCCGCCGGAACGCTCACGCTCTCCGGCATCCAGACGGTGAACAACAATCTCCAGGTGTGGCCGGGCGCGAGGGTAGACATCGACGGCAAATGGACCGGCCCGGTGGCGTCCACCGGCGCGCTTGGCGGCTCCGGCGAAATCGCGGGCGACCTGTCGATCTCCGACGGCGCGACGATATTCGTGTCCGACCCGTCGGACGTGCTGAACGTGACCGGCGGCATCACGGCCTCCGGCGCGATCACGCTGCAGTTCCCGCATGGCTACTCGCTCTCCGGCGCCAAGATGGCGGTGACCGCCGGCGGAACGGTGGACATCTCCAACGCGACGTTCACGGTGAAATGCGGCGACAGCGTCGCCGGCAACGTCACGGTCGGTTCCTCCGGCGGAATCAAGGTGGCTGCGCCCGGCATCGTGCTGCGCATCCGCTGAGCGCGCCAAAATCCGAAAATCGCGCCGTGCGCCTTGACGCGCGCGGCGCGATTCGGTATCATATTAGACGTTCTTGCACTCGAACCATAGTCTCACAAGGAGTATTCAGATGAAGAAGATCACAAAGATTTCCGCCGTTGCGATGATGGCGGCGGCTATTTCCGTCTCTGCTTCCGCGAAGGAAGCCGGCGCGGCGGCGACGGAGGAAAAGTCCGTCGGCTGGACGCCGATCGCAATCGGCCTGGCGACGCCCGTGCAGATGCCTTGGAGCTTCAACTGGGACGTGTTCGGCCTCGATGTGAACCTCGCCTACGCCGACGCCAACCGCGTGGCCGGCGTGGAAGTGGCTCTCGGCGGCTGCGTTTCGCGCACGTATCTGGCAGGCCTCCAGGTTTCCGCGATCTGCAACTACAACGACGGCGACCTGTACGGCATGCAGGCGGCGATCTGCGACATCAACGACGACGTCTACGGCTTCCAGGCCTCCGCGTTCGCCATGGGCAAGCACGTCTACGGCCTGCAGGCGAACCTGCTCGGCGCGATCGCGACCGAGGAGTTCTGGGGCCTGCGCGTGTCGGGTCTCGCCTCCCTCAACAACGGCAAGACCGCCGGCGCCGAAATCTCCGGCCTCGTGAACCTTTCCCGCACGGTCGAAGGCTGCCAGATCGCGCTTGGATACAACCAGACGGAAGTCCTGCACGGTTGCCAGATCGCGCTGGTGAACTATGCGCAGTCCTCCACCACCTCGGCTTTCCAGATCGGCCTGGTGAACATCATCCGCGACAACGTCGTTCCCGTGCTTCCGCTCGTGAACGGATGCTTCTTCGACGGCACCGACCGCTGAACTGCTGCCCGGTACAAGGACGAACAAGAGCCGCCTGCGAAAACGGGCGGCTCTTTTGGCGAAAACGAACGCGACCGGAGCCGCGGACCGGCCCGGAAAAGGAAAGTAAGAGGACCGGAATGGGAATATTCAAGGCATACGACATCAGGGGAATCTACGGCGACGGGCTCGACCGCGAGACGGCGCGCAAGATAGGCCGCGCGTACGCGCGCTTCACGGGAGCGAAGAAGGTCGTTGTCGGCCGCGACTGCCGTCCGCATTCGGAGCCGCTCTTCGCGGGGCTGGCCGAAGGCCTGTCCGAAGCAGGATGCGACACGATAGACATCGGGCAGGCGTCCACGCCGATGACGTATTTCGCGAACGGATCGCTCGGAGCCGACGGCTCCGTGATGATAACGGCCTCGCACAATCCGGCGGAATGGAACGGCTTCAAGCTGTGCCGCGCGGCCGCCGTGCCGATTTCCGGCGCCACGGGCATAAAGGACATCGAGAAGATGGTCCTTGAAAACGACCTCGGCGCGCCGGCCGCGACCCCCGGAAAGGTCGTAAAGGCCGACATCCTGCCGCAGTACGCCGCGCACGTCCGCGAGTTCGCGCATCTGGCGCGTCCCGTCCGCGCCGCGCTCGACTTCGCGAACGGCATGGGCATCTGCGAGGCCGAATCGTTCAAGGGCACCGATTTCACGTACGATTCGCTCTTCGGCGAGTTCGACGGCCGCTTCCCCAACCACGAAGCCAATCCGCTCCACACCGAAACGCTGCGCGACCTGCAGGCGAAAGTCCGCTCCGGCTCGTACGATTTCGGCGTGTCGTTCGACGGCGACGCCGACCGCGCGGGATTCGTGGACGAAAAGGGTGATATAATACCGATGGACTTCATAACGGCGCTCGTGGCGAAGGATCTGCTGGCGTCGAACCCCGGCGCCACGGTGTTCTACGACCTGCGCTCGTCGAAGGTCGTGCCCGAAACGATACTCGCCGCCGGCGGCAGGCCGATGATGAGCCGCGTGGGCCACGCGTTCATCAAGGCGCAGATGCGCGAGAACGACGCCATATTCGCCGGCGAGCTTTCGGGCCACTACTACTTCAAGGCGAACTACACGGCCGAATCCTCGTCCATGGCGGTATTCGCGCTCGCGAACATCGTGGCCGCGTCCGGGAAGCCGCTGTCGGAGCTGATCGCGCCGCTGCGCAAGTACTCGCAGTCCGGCGAGATAAACACCAAGGTCGCGGGCGACCCCGCCAAGGTGCTCGAGCGCGTGAAGGCCGCGTTCGAGGGCAAGGCGAAGCGCGTGTTCGAGCTGGACGGCGTTTCAGTGGAGTGCGACGGATGGTGGTGCAACGTGCGCATGTCCAACACCGAGCCGCTCGTAAGGCTGAATCTCGAAGCCGACACTCCCGCGCTCATGGAAGACAGGCGCGACGAGCTGCTGGCGATGATACGCGCCTGAACGCGCGCCGGCGATGCTCCGCAACGCCACATTCGCCGCGCCCGCCCCGGGCCGCCTGGACCTGGCGGTGACGCAGGCGTTCCCGTCGGTCCCGCGGCGCTTCGTGCGCGAAGCGCCGCGCGGCGCGATACTCGTCGACGGCCGTCCGGCCGACAAGGGCGCGCGCCTGCGCGGCGGCGAGACCGTGACCGTCGTCGAGCTGCCCGAATCCTGCGACATCCGCATCGCCCCCGATTTTTCCATCCCCCGCCCGCAGCCTGTCTTCGAAGACTCCAGCCTGCTGGCGTTCTGCAAGCCGGCGGGGATGCCGGTGCAGCCGCTCGACCGCAACGAGAAAGGCACGCTAATGAACGCCGTGGCGGCGCACTGGCCCGAAACCGCCGAAGCGGGCGACGACCCGCTGATGGGCGGCGCGCTCCACAGGATCGACATCGGCACTTCCGGACTCGTCATGGTGGCCCGCACGCGCCAGGCCTACGAAAACCTGCGCGACCAGTTCAAGGCGCAGACGGTGGAGAAGAAATACCTTGCCGTGGTGGAAGGCGCGGTGGCCGTGGGCGGTACGCTCGAAGGCTGGCTCGCGGGCGAACGCGGCGCGCCAAGGCGCAAGATGTGCGACGCCCGGCGCTACCGCGACGAGAAGCACCCCATGCACGCCGTCACCGTATACGCGCCGGTCGGGCGGCGCACCGCGGGAACCGAGGAGCGCACGCTTCTGGAAGTGACGATCTTCACCGGCGTCACCCACCAGATAAGATGCCAGCTCGCCGCCGCGCGCATGCACATATTGAACGACACCCTGTACGGCGCGTTCCCGGTGCGCGGCATGAAAGGCCACGCGCTGCACGCGCTTTCGGCGAGGTTCCTCCATCCGGAATCCGCCGTCGAAACGCTCATCCGCGCCGAGCCGCAGGACCCGCTGTTCTTTTGAACGGGCCGTCCCCTCCGCCCTCCCCCGCGGGCCCAAGCCTTTCCGGTGCGGTCCGTCCGGCCGCGCGGCTTCCCTTTTCCCGCGGCGGCGCTTTAGGACTTGGACATTCCGCCCGGCGAATGGTAGAATATGCGCACCGGCCCGGCGCGCGGGAGCGCCGGGCGCTGCCAACGACAGGAGAACGCAAATGCCAATACGTCTGATGGCGGCTGCCGCCGCCGCGCTTCTATCCGGACTCTGCGCCTGTGCCGCGACCGCGGTCGAGCTCGAGGCCGACGCCGGCTTCCTCGTGCGCTGGGCGCCGCCGCAGGATCTGCCGCTGCCGGAGGCGTTCGTGAAGGAGAACTGCGCGCTCGCGCGGCTCGCCCGCGAAACGATCGCGCCGGAGAAGTATTCCGACGAGATATACCGCGACTACGTGCTTCCCTATTCCGTCATACGCGAAGAGCGCGACGACTGGCGCAAGATGTTCATGGACAGGTTCCGTCCGCTGATCGCCGGCGCCACGAACAACTACGCCGCCGCAGTCGCCCTGGACAGGAAGATATGGGACATGATCAACGTGCACTACAACGTGAAGCGCGACAAGGCCCGCCAGTCGCCGTTCCACTCCATGCGCACGGGAATGGCGTCGTGCACGGGCATTTCCATAATACTCGTGGACGCATGCCGCTCGCTCGGGATCCCGGCGCGGCTCGTTGGCTGCAACTGGACAACCATCCGCGGCAACCACTCGTGGGTGGAGGTGTGGTCGCGCGGGCGCTGGCGCGTGCTGGCGTCGGGCGAGAAGGAGCGCGAAAACAGCGTGTGGTTCCTCGCTTACGCCGAAAAGGCCGATGCGTCGCGCCTCGAGACGCGCATATACGCTTCGCGCTGGTCCCCCTCCCCCGCGGGAGTCCGTTTCTGGCGCACGTGGGAATGGCCCAAAGGGATGTCCGACGTGCCTGCGGACGACGTGACGGACCGCTACAAGCCAGGCGGCGAGGCGTCGCGCACTCCGGGAAAGGCCGAATAGCGGCCGCGCCGCGAATTCCCGGGACTGGAAGAGGAGAGAGAGCAGCCGGAGCCGCCGGATGAAATTCGACCTTCACATCCATTCGTGCCTGTCGCCGTGCGCCTCGCTCGAGATGGCGCCTTCCGAGATAGTGGCGCGCGCCGCAGCCGCCGGGATGTCGGGCATCGCGCTGACGGACCACAACAGCTCGCGCAACTGCCCGGCGATCGCCGAGTGCGCGCGCCGCGCCGGGATCGGATGCCTGTACGGACTGGAGGTATGCACGGCCGAGGAAGTCCACGTCCTGACGCTTTTCGACACTACGGAGCAGGCCGCCGCGATGACGGACTGGGTCTACGCCGCGATGATAAAGCGCGTGAACGACCCCGAAGCGTTCGGCGACCAGCCGGTGGTCACGTGGGACAACGACATAGTGGAGCTGGAGTGGCGCATCCTCGGCTCCGCCGCGCGCAAGACGGTGCAGGAGACTGGCGCGAAGTGCCGCGAACTGGGCGGGCTTTTCGTGGCCGCGCACGTCGACAGGCCGGCGTTCAGCGTGTTTTCGCAGCTTGGCGGGATCCCCCCCGACGCCGGTTTCGACGCGATCGAGATATCGCGCACCGGCGGCGAGGACGAATGGCGCGCGAAGACGGAAGGCTTCGCCGCCACGCGATCGAGCGACGCGCACAACCTGGACGACGTGGCGCTCGTCTGGACGGAGATTCCTGACGCGCCGTTCACCGTGGCGTCGCTCCGGGCGGCGTTCGCGGCGCGCGCGACCGCCGTTTCCCCGCCGCTTCGGTTCGGCGCGGCCCGCTGAGGCGCGCGGCCCGGGTCCCGGCCCGGGCCGCGGCGGGGGCGTCACCCCGCGGCGCCATCCGCCGCACGCAGATTGCGCAGGCGCAGCTGGCCGCATGCGGCCGCCACGTCCTTTCCGCGCGAACGCCGCAGCATGGTCTGGATGCGGGCCTTCATCAGCGTGTCGAGAAACATCAGCATGGTCGATTCCGGCGGGGTCTCGAAATCCGGCCTGTGCTCCACCGGGGAAAGCGGGATGAGGTTCACCTTGCACGGAAAAGGCTTCAGCAGCGCGGCCAGCCGCCGCGCGCACGACGGCGAATCGTTCACGCCCTTTATCACGGTGTATTCGAAGGTTATCACGCGCTTCGTCTTTTCCGTGTATGCGCGGCAGGCCGCGATCAGCTCGTCCAGGGGCCAGCGCCTGTCCACCGGCATGAGCTGCGAGCGCAGCTCGTCGTACGGCGCGTGCAGCGAGACGGACAGCTCGAACTGGATGCCCTCCCCCGCGAGCCTTTCGATGCCCGGAACCACCCCGCACGTGGAAAGCGTTATGTGGCGCGCGCCGAGGTTCGGGCCCTTGCCCGCGTTGAGTATCTTCAGCGCGCGCATGGTTTCGTCGTAGTTGGCGAACGGCTCGCCCATGCCCATGACGACGATGTTCGTGACAGTCCCGATCGCGCGGGCGGCCATCGTCTGGGCGACGATCTCGTGGGCGCGCAGCGAGCGCACCAGCCCGCGAGCCCCCGATGCGCAGAACGCGCAGCCCATCGCGCAGCCGACCTGCGTGGAAATGCACTGCGTAAGCCGTCCGGCGGCGGGTATCGCCACTGTCTCCACCGCGTCGCCGCCGTCCATCTCGAGAAGAAGCTTCACCGTGCCGTCCGGCGCGGCGCTGCGGGCGAGTTCGCGGCATGGGCGCAGCGGGAACTCCTGCGCGAGCGACGCGCGCAGGGCGAGCGGCAGCGTCGTCACGCCGTCCCACGAGTCCGCGTAGTCGCGGTACAGGGCGTGCAGTATCTGGTCGGCGCGCCAGGCGGGAAGCCCGCGTTCCTTCAGGAGCGGCTTCCAGTCGTCCACCGGCACGCCCCACGCCGGTTCCGGCG
>CADCBS010000085.1 GCA_902799715.1 uncultured bacterium
GGAATCGACGACGCCAATCGCCGACAGGCGATTCGCCATGCCGCCGGGTTCGTGGTCGCGCGTAGCGCAACTCCATCCACAAAATTCTTTGAAGTCCCGGAAGAGTACCGGTCTTTGACATCACAAATTGTGACATCAAAAGCCGGGCGTGTTGAAACCTGCGGCGGGGCCGGCGGCGTTGTTTTCCCTGGCGCCAGTATAGCAAGTTCCGGCGCCGGAACGCGAACATGCCGGCGACATCCGGTTCCGGCGGCGGGGACATTATTCGTTGCGGTCGGGGCGCGAATCGTGTAGACTTCACCGAAACCTCGGGGGCGGCCGGAGCGAAAACGGCAGAGACAACGACATGAAGAGACACGAACTCGAAGACGAGATCCGCAGAATCGTGCTGGATTCCGTGCAGGTGGACGGACTGACGGCGGAGGACATTCCGCCGGACGCCCCGCTGTTCGGAGACGGCGGCGTGGGGCTTGATTCCATCGACGCGCTGGAGATCGGCGTGGCGCTGAAGAAGAAGTACGCCGTGGATTTCAAGACGAACTCCAGCGAGAACCGCGAACGGTTCAAGACGGTTTCGTCGCTTGCGGATTTCATAGCCCGGTCCGCCGGGATTGCATTGGAGGACTGACGCCATGGCAGGCAGAGAGGCGATTCTCGAACGCATACGCGCGACGCTTTCGGAGGAGTTCGACTGCGACGCGGCCAAGATAACCCCGGAAGCGCGCTTCTACGAAGATCTGGACCTCGACTCCATAGACGCGGTGGACCTGATAGTGCGCCTGCGCAGGGAGGCCGACTTCGAGATCAAGAACGAGGAATTCAAGTCCATCCGCACGGTCGGCGACCTGCTGGCCCTGCTGGAGCGCGCCGGCGCGGCCGGAAGCGCGGAGTGAGCGATGAGGCGCGCCGGGCGCAAGATCGCGCTGCGCGCGGCGGTTTCCGCCGCCGCCGTCTGGCTCGTCTACTGCCTGAAGGGCGGCGTATGGCTCAGGCTGTATCCTGCGGTCGCGGCCGGCGCGGTGTTCGCGGCGTTCGCCATTTCCCTTTGCGGAACGCCGCTGGCCGAGCGGTTCGCGCGGCGCATGGGCGAAAAGCTCGACGCGCGCGGCGTAGCCTACTGCCGAAAGGCGACCGTGGCGTGGACGGTGTTCATGGGCGTGCACTTCGCCGCGACGGCGGCCACGGTGTTCGCGGACCGCGAAACGTGGGCGTTCTACAACGGATTCGCCGCGTACGTCCTGATCGGCCTGATGTTCGCCTGCGAATACGCGGCAAGGAGGCGCGCCCGCCGTGGCTAAACTCGAATTCGCGACTTCCGGCACCACCGGCGAGCCGAAGCGCGTGCTGCGCGACGCGCGCCAGATGCGCGCCGACGCCGCCGCGATAGCCGCGGCGTTCGGCCCGTCCCTGTCGAAGGCCGGCTTCTTCGCCGCGTCGGTGCGCAGGGAGCATTTCTACGGCGCGCTGTGGCTCGGATTCGTCCCGGAGGCGCTCGGCGGCATGGACGTGGCGGACGGCGCCGTGCTTTCCGTGGAAGACCTCGCGGCGCTCGCCGCGCGCGGCCCGTTCGCGTTCGTCACCACGCCGTCCTTCCTGGAGAAGGCGTGCCGCCATCCCGGATTCGCGGAACTCGCGCCGCGCGTGGCGGACATCGTGGTTTCCGGCGGCCCCCTGCGCGCGGAGACCGCCGCCGCCGCGGAGTCCGCGCTCGGCGTGTCTCCGCTCGAGATATACGGCTCCACGGAAGCCGGGACGATCGCCTGGCGCAGGCGCTCCGTCTGCGCGCACTACCGTTTCATGGACGGCGTGTCGGGGCGCGCCGGCCCGTCCGGGCTGGTGGTGGAGTCCCCCTTTGCCGCGTGCAGCCCGCTGGAGACGCACGACGATGCCGAGTTCTTCTCGCCGCGCGAATTCGACATCCTGGGCCGCGCCGACAGGATGGCGAAGATACTGGAAGGCTTCGTGTCGCTCGCGGCGGTGGAGAAGGCGCTCGAATCGCACCCTTACGTGTCGGCGGCGCGCGCCGAGGCGACAGACGCGGGCGGCGTGGCGCGCATAGGCGCGCTGGCGGTCCTTTCCGCGAAGGGCGCGGCCGCGCTCGCCGGCGGCACGTACGCGGCGACGGCGGCGGAGATACGGCGCGCCGTGGTCGCGGCGGCCGGGCCGCACGTCTTTCCGCGCCGCCTGCGGTTCACGTCAGAACTGCCCTGCGACACGCGCGGCAAGACCACGGCCGCCGCGGTGAAGGCCGCGCTCGCCGCGAACTGCCGCGAGCCGGCCGTGCTTTCCTGGGCGGCCGGGGCGGACCGCCTGCGGACGCTGCTGGCCTTCCCGCCGGACGGCGAATGGTTCGCCGGCCATTTCCCCGGCTTCCCGGTGCTGCCGGGCGTGGCGCAGCTGTACTTCCTGCGGATGTTCGCCCGCCGCGCTTTCGGCCCGCTGCCCTGCCCGGCGCTTTTCAGGAACGTGAAGTTCAAACGGCCCGTCCGCCCGGGCGAAAGGGTCCTTCTGGAAATCGAAAGGAAAACGCCATGCGATTTTTCGTTCACTTATTCGGTGGACGCGGACGTAGCGTCCTGCGGCTCAGTGCAGCTGCGGCGGCGGTAGCGTCCGCGCTCTCCGCCGCGGCGGCCGGCGGCGCGGACGCCGGCGAAGCCGCGCGCAAGGCAGCGGCCGCCGCCATGCGCAGGGCGCTGTCGTCTTCCGCGACGTGGCGCATGGAGCGCACGGTTCCGGGCACGGACAGGGTTTTCAAGTCGTCTGGCGACGTGGCCTGCGACCTCGGCGGCGGGGGAGGGATCGTGTGGCGCACGCTCGCGCCGTTCGCGTCGACGGTGTCGATGCGCAAGGACGCGATGGTCTTCGAGGACGAAGACGGCAGGCGCGAGAAGCCCGCCGGCGACATGCCGCACTACGAGGACATCCGCAAGGCGACCGACGCATTCGCGGCCGGCGACGACGGAGCGTTCGCCCGCGTTTTCGACACCTCGGCCTCCGCGCTGCCCGGCGGCAGGTGGAAGATCGTGATGAAGCCCCGCGGCTCCGCCGCGGGAAAGCTTGTGGAATACGCGGCGATAGAGGGCGCCGGCCTGCCGGAGACGGTTGTGATACGCGCGGCGAACGGCGGCGAAAGCCGCATATCCTTCAAGCGGAAAGAGGGCGATGCCGGCAAGAAAGAGAGGTAGCCTCGCCTTCGCGTTCGCCGCGGCCGCGGTAGCGGCGGCGGCCGCCTTCGCGGCGTTCCGCCTGCGCGGCGCTTCCGCGGAGACCGACGTGTTCGCCATGCTCGGCGACGGGGAATCCGCGCTCCGGGACGGCCTGCCGCAGGAATCCGCGAACACCGTCTTCGCCGTGTTCTCGTCCGCCGGCGCGGCCGTGTCGCGCAAGGCTTCGGAGAAATTCGCGTCGCTCCTGCCGCCGGATTTCGACTGCGGGCTGGAAGGCGCGTCGCTCGCGGAGTTCTCGCGCAGGGCCTCTGGCCTCGTGGCCGCCGCCGACTTCAAGCCGCTGTCGACGCCGGAGGGCCGCGCCCGCATCGCCCGCGCGGCGGTCAGGCGCTACGCGGCTTCGCCAGTGCCGCCGGCGTTCCCGCCGCAGGACGACCCGTTCTGCCTGAAGGAGCGGTTCCTGTTCTCCTTCGCGGAATCGGCCGACGCCATACTGCCGGTCAGGCTGCCGGCGGGGGCGGCCGCCGACGCGTCCGACCCCGGAAGGCCGCTCGAGCCGCTCCGCAAGGCCGCGGCGGAAACGCTGCAAGGCGCCGATCCGTCGCTGCGCATCGCGTTCTGCGGCGTTCCGGTGCACGCCGCCGCCGCAACGGCGAAATGCAGGCGCGAAATCGGGTGGCTGTCGCTGTTTTCGTCCGCGATCGTGCTCCTGACGGCGCTCGCGGCGTTCCGTCCCGTCTCGCGCGCGCTGCATCTCGCGGCGGCGATGGCGTTTTCCGCGTCCGCCGGCGCGACGGCGCTTTTCCTGTACTCGCCGCGCTTCCACGTGATGACAATCGTCTTCGGCACGACGGTGCTGGGGCTCGCCGCCGACTACTCGTTCCACCGGCTTCTGCACCGCGAAGGCGACCGGAGCGTGCCGCGGAACACGGCGGTGTCGTTCGCCACCACGGCGATCTCCCTTTCGCCGCTGTTCTTCTCTTCCCTGCCCGTCCTGCGGCAGTCGGCGGTGTTCCTGGCCGCGGCGCTCGCGGCGGCGTTCGTCTTTTCCGCGGTCGCGCAGCCGGGCCTTCCGCCGCGGGAGGAAGCCGGCGAGGAGACGCCGCGGCGGTGCGTTCCCCTCTTCGCGCTGCGCGCGGCGGCGCTGGCCGTGGCGGCGGCCTCCGCCTTCGCCGCCGCAGGCGTCCGTATCCGCACCGCGCCGTCCGCGATATACAGGCCGCCGCCGGAGATAGCGGCGACGGAGAAGCTGCTGGCGGCGAAGTGGGCGCCGCCGCCGGAGGCGGTGTCGGAAGACGTGCGCAGGCTCTACGCGGAGCACGCGCGCGAAACCGCCGAAGCCCTCGGGCTCGAAAGCGTGCCCGTCCCGCCGCAGGCCCCGCGCAGCGCGGCGGAGGCGCTTTCCGTCGCGCTCGACGCGCTCACGGAAGAGACGTCCGCGAGGCTGGTCTACGCGCTCGCGGCCATGGCCGCAGCGCTCGCGGCGATATACCGCCTGAAGGCGTTCGCGGTCGCCGCGCCGTCCGTCGCGGCGTTCCTCGCCGCCGCGGCCGCGGTGTCGCTTTCGGGGCAAGACGTCACGATGTTCCATCTTCTGGCGGGGTTCCTCCTGGCGGGGATGTGCGTGGACTACACGGTGTTCCTGCGCTCGGGCGGGCGGGGGTCGTTCAAGTCCGCGTTCTGCTCGCTCGTCACGAGCATGGCCGGGTTCGGCGCGCTCGCGTTCGTGTCGTTCCGCCCGGCGGCGGCGTTCGGCACGGTTCTCGGCGCGGGGCTGCCGGCGGGGTTCCTCGCGGCGGCCGCGGCCGGGGGAGGGGCGTCGGCGCGGCGGGGCGGCGCGGAGGAGAAGGCGGCGTCGCCGCTCGGGATGGAGATCGTCTGGCTTGCGGGCAGGCTGTTCGGGCCGGGGGCGATGCGCTTCGCGGCGGTCCTGGCCGCAAACTGCATCTGGCTTTGCTCGCCGTCCGTGCGCAGGGCGGCGCGGTCGCGCAGGAAACTTGCGTTCTTCGCGCGCTCGCTGGCCGACAAGGTGGCGCTGGCATCCGGGCGCATACGCCCGCCGCGGGTGGCGCTGCCGGCCGGCGGCGACGCGGCGGAGTTCGCGCGCGACGCGTCTTCGGGGCGCGGCCTGTTCGCGATCGTGTCGCACTGCGGCACGCCGGAGGCGCTGCTCGCGGCGGCGAAGGACGCGCCGCTTTTCCACGCGTGGACCGACATGGACAGGACGTCGGCGTTTTCGGCGTTCTACGCGAAGCACGCCTGCGGAGGGCGCATCGCGCTGCACCCCACGGCGGGGATCGGCATGGAGACGGCGTTCGAGGCGATGGACTGGCTCGGGCGCGGCGAATGCCTTGTCATGGCGGGGGACCGCGGCTCCGGCGCGTTCCGGTTCGCGGCCGCGCTGGGGCGGCCGGTCTACTTCGCCGCCTGCATCGCCGAAGGCTCCGGCTACAGGGCCGAGATCGTGCGGCTGCGCGGAAGCGCGGCGGAGATGGAGCGCGTATTCCGGGAGGCGCTGGCGCGTCTCGAGGAGGCGCACCCGGAGCAGGTATACGAATGGGGGCGCGGATGAAGGCCGGGGAACGGTACGTGCTTTCCCGCATGGGGATCGTAAGCGCGCTCGGGCGCGGCGCGGCGGAGACCGCCGCGCGCGCGAAGGCCGGCGACACTTCGGGGATGGTTCCGGTGGAAGGGCTTTCCGGCGGCGGGAGGACCGTGTTCGGCTTCGCCGCGGGCTTTCCGCGCCCGCGGCGCGCGGACGGGCGCGGGGCGCTTCCGGACGGCACCCCGCGCGTGTGCGCGCTCGTCGACGCCGCGATGGAGCAGATTTCGGACGCGGTGGAGGCGGCGAAGGCCGAATACGGCGCGAAGCGCGTCGGCGCCGTGGTGGGGACGAGCAACTCCACGATGGAAGAGTTCACCGACAGGCCGGACCGCATAGACATGTCGCGCCCGGCGGCGCGCCTGCGCGAAAGATGGGGCTTGGAAGGCCCGTGCTGGGCGGTGTCCACCGCATGTTCGTCCTCCGCGAAGGCGTTCGCCTCCGCGCGCAGGCTGATCCGCTGCGGCGCGTGCGACGCGGCGGTGGTCGGCGGGGCGGACGCCTTCACGCGCGCCGTGCTGGAAGGCTTCCACGCGCTCGAAGCGCTGTCGCCGGGGCTTTCGCGCCCGCTTTCGCCGGACCGCGACGGGATAAACCTGGGGGAGGGCGCGGCACTCTTCCTGATGCTCCGCGCGGACGCCGCGGACGCCGCCGGCGCCGGGCGCGCGCCGGGCGCGCAGCGCGTGGAGCTTATAGGCGCCGGGGAAAGCTCGGACGCATACCATCCCACGGCGCCGGACCCGGACGGGCGCGGCGCGGAGGCCGCCATGCGCGCGGCGCTGGCCGACGCGGGGATCGGGCCGGACGGCATAGATTTCCTGAACCTGCACGGGACGGGCACGGTCCAGAACGACGCCATGGAATGCGAGGCGGCGCGGCGCGTGTTCGGCGGCCGCGCGCCGCGCGAGGGCGCGTCGCCGGCGGACGGGCTGGGCGTGCGGGCGTTCTCCACGAAGCGCCTCACGGGGCACTGCCTCGGCGCGGCCGGCGCGATAGAGGCCGCGCTCTGCTGGATCGAGCTGTCGGAAAGGCCTGCCGTCTGCATGTCCAACTCCTTCGCGTTCGGCGGCAGCAACGCGTCGATAATCCTTTCGTCGCGCGCTCCGTCCGCCGATTTGCTATAATCTTCTGTCTCCGGGGGAGGGTATTTCCCCCGGAAACGCGCAACGCACACCGAAACCGCAACCGACGCACGCCGCCTTACATGGACGAACTCGAAAGACTGCTGCCGCACAGGCCCCCGATGGCGATGCTCTCCGGAATCCTCCCGGAAGAGAAGCCAGGCGCGGCGGCCGCATACGCCGACACCTCGCCCGGCTCGATATTCTTCGACCCGGAGATCGACGGCGTGCCTTCCTGCGCCGCCCTGGAATACATGGCGCAGGCCATGGCCGCCGCCGCGGGGCGCTCGAGGCTGCGCGCCGGCCTGGCCCCGGCCGCGGGATTCCTGCTGGGGACGCGGAAGATGGACATCCGCACGGATCGCTTCGCCCGCGGCAGGAGGTATCTCGTGCGGGCGGAATGCACGTATTCGGACGGCGGGTTCGCGTCGTTCGACTGTTCGATAGAAGACGAAGACGGCGCGACGGCCGCCGCGGCGGCGCTCACGGCGTACATGCCGCCGGACGCCGCCTCCACGGAGGTCCGGGGATGAACGCCTGCGGAAAGAAAAAAGTGATCGTCACCGGCTCCAGCCGGGGCATCGGCAAGGCGATAGCGTCGGCGCTTTCGGCGGCGGGCTACGCCGTGGCCACGCATTCGAGGTCCGGCGGCACGGATCTGGTCTTCGACGTGTCCGACCGCGCGGCGGCGGCCGCCGCGCTCGGCGGGTGGGTGGAGGAGAACGGCGCGCCGTACGGGGTGGTGCTGAACGCCGGCATAGCGGCGGACAACGCCTTCCCGGCGATGGAGGACGACGAATGGGACCGCGTGCTGCGCGTGGACCTGGACGGGTTCTACAACGTGCTGAAGCCGCTCGTGCTGCCGATGGTGCAGGCGCGCGCGCCGGGCAGGATAGTCGCCATGACGTCGGTCTCCGGAGTGGCGGGGAACCGCGGGCAGAGCAACTACGCCGCGGCGAAGGCCGGCGTGGCGGGCGCGGCGAAGTCGCTCGCCGTGGAGCTGGCCCGCCGCGGAATAACCGTGAACTGCGTGGCGCCTGGGATAATCGAGACGGAAATGACGGAATCGCTGCCGCCGGAGGCCGTGGCGGCCGCTGTGCCGATGCGCCGCGCCGGCAGGCCGGAAGAGGTGGCGGAGACCGTGAAGTTCCTGCTTTCGGAAGGCGCGTCGTACATCACCAGGCAGGTGATACAGGTGAACGGGGGGATGTTTTGAAAAGAAGGGTGGCGGTCGTCGGCGAAGGCATAGTCTCTTCGATAGGGCACGACCCCGGGGCCGTGGTGCCGCGCCTGCGCGTGCCGCGCAACTGCGTGGCGGCGTCCGGCGCGCTCGCCGCGTACAAGGGCCTGCGCACGCGCCTGTGGGCGCCGTGCGGCTACGTGCGGCCGGAGCGCTACACGCGCAAGACGCTGCGCACGATGAGCCCGGTGTCGGAGATGGCTCTCTTCGCCGCCGAAGCCGCGCTCGCGCAGGCCGGGCTCGCCGGGGACAAGGCCGCGCTGAAGGGCGGCAGGCTCGGCGTGGCGTTCGGGTCGTGCTCGGGCGGGGTGGAGGCGAACCTCGATTTCGCCACGATCGTCGCAGACCGCGAAGTGAAGAACGTAACCAGCGCCACGTACCTGAAGATGATGCCGCAGACCGCCGCCGTGAACCTGTCGGTGCATTTCGGCACGACAGGCAGGCTCCTCCCGTCCGGCACGGCGTGCACGTCCGGCTCGCTCGCGATAGGCGAGGCGTACGAGGCGATCGCGTACGGGAAGCAGGACATGATGATAGCCGGCGGCGCGGAGGAGTTCTCCGTGACCCAGGTGGCGGTGTTCGACACGCTCTTTTCCGCGTCGTGCCGCAACGACGCGCCCGAAGCCGTGCCGCGCCCGTTCGACAGGGACCGCGACGGCCTGGTGGTGGGCGACGGCGCGGCGGTGCTGGTGCTCGAGGAATGGGGGCACGCGCTCGCGAGAGGCGCGAGGCCGCTGGCGGAGATAGCGGGGTTCGGCACGAACACCGACGGCCGCCACGTGACGCAGCCTTCGGCGGAGACGATGGCGCGCGCCCTTTCGCTCGCGCTCGAAGACGCCGGGCTGCCGCCGCAGGCGATAGGCTACGTGAACGCGCACGGCACGGCCACCGCGCTCGGCGACGCGGCCGAAGGCGCGGCCACGCAGGCGGTCTTCGGCAGGAACGCCGTCCCCGTGTCGACAGTAAAGAGCTACACCGGCCACACGCTCGGCGCATGCGGCGCGATCGAGGCCGTGGCCACGATAGAGATGATGCGCGCGGGATGGTTCGCGCCGAACCTGAACCTGCGCGACCCGGATCCGGCCTGCGGCGAAAACGATTTCATCGCGGGGGAGGGGCGCGCCATGGACGTGGAATACGCCATGTCCGACAACTTCGCGTTCGGGGGCGTGAACACGTCGATAGTCTTCAGGAAGCCGTGAAACGCAAGATCCGCATAATCGCGCGCAAGGTCCTGCGCAGGGGCGCGGAGCCGGACGTGTCGTTCGTGCCGCCGCTCGCGCGCCGGCGCCTTTCCCAGCTCCAGAAGGCGTTTTTCGCGCTGGCGCGCATGGAAGGCGCCCCGCGGCCGGCGAACGTCGTGTTCGCCAGCCGGCACGGGGAGGATTCCCTCACGCGGAAGATCGTGGCGGAATACAATTCGTCCGGCGCGGTTTCGCCCAGGGACTTCAGCTCGTCGGTGTACAACGCCGCCCCGGGGGCGTGGAGCGTGTACGCCGGGAACCGCGCCCCGTACACCGCGGTCGCGGCCGGGCCGGACACGCTGCGCTGCGCGAACATCGAGGCGCTCGGCATGGACGAGGGACCGGTCCTGCTCGTGTACGCGGAGGAGGCCGGCGGGTGCCGCGGGTTCTCGGTCCTGTTCGATTTCGCCGATGCGTAGCCTCGCCAGAAGCCTCCTGTCGCTCGCCTTTTTCGCCGTGTTCGGAGCCGGCGCGCTGCTGCTTTCCCCGGTCGCGGCGCTGCTGGGGCGGCCGGAGCGCTGCCATTTCGCGGTACGCCTGTCGTGGCGGGCGCTGCTGTGGATGTTCGAGGCCGCGCGCCTGATCCGCGTGGAGCGCGGCGGGCTGCCGCGCTGCCGCGGCTGCGTGATCGCGGCGAACCACCCGTCGCTCATCGACGCCGTGATCTTGGCGGCGCTCGTGCCGAAGACGCTTTTCGTGGCGAAGCATTCGCTGAAGGCGAACCCTTTCATGTCGCTCATAGTCCGCGCGGCTTCGCTGCCCGACGACGCCGCGCTGCCGCAGGCGGCGCGCGCGTATCTCGAAAAAGGGTGGAACGTCCTCGTGTTCCCCGAAGGCACGCGCTCGCCCGCGGCGGGCCTGCGCCCGTTCCGGCGCGGGGCGGCGCAGACCGCGCTGCGCTGCGGCGCGCCGGTCGTG
>CADCBS010000086.1 GCA_902799715.1 uncultured bacterium
CGTCCCGGTGAACGGGTCGATCACGTGCACGTCCTTGTCGGAGAGCGACTGGCCGAACTCCTTCTCGAGGACATCCTCGACGGAGTTGATGATGAAGTCTACGCATTCGACAGGCGTATAGACGATGCCGAGCTGTTCGGACATCTTCGGGAAGGCCGTGCGGAAGAACTTGTCGTACAGCTCGTAGATGACGCGCTGCTTGCCCTCGGCGTTGTCGATTCCCTCGGCGCGTTCGGCGACGGACTTGTAGAACTCCTCCATCGCCTTCATTTCCTCCTGCGGCACTTCCTCGTGCAGGAGATCGACCATGTTCTGCATGGCTTTCGAGACGACGTTCGATGCGGCGAAATCGTATCCGTCGAAGACCGCGTCGAACACGGGCTTCGTGAGCGCGTGCTGCACGAGCATGTCGGCGGCCTCGTCCTCGGTGACTGCGGGGTTCAGGTTCTCGCGGAGCGCGGTCAGGAACTTCACGAACTCATCGCGTTTCGCGCCGGGGGTGGAGATGACGGTTCTGAGGCGTTTGGAGTGTCGGGCGGCGATCTTCGCGACCTCCTCCGCCCAGAGCGACCAGTAGCGGCGCGTCCCGACCTTCTTGACCATCTTGGCGTATATCTTCGCCTTGAAGTCGAACTCGTCCTGGGTGGCGGTCGCCGAGGACGGCGACCCTCCCGCATCGCCGGAGCCGCTGCCCTTCCCGATGATATCGACGATGATTTTTCCGCTTTTGCCCTTATTGAGCTCGATCTTGTTGATTTCGGCATCGAAGTGGTCGTCATGCGCGCGGAGCGCGTTCAAGACCGTCCAGACGACATTGTAGACGTCGGAATTGTCGAGCGCCTCTTCCGGCGACATCTCCGGCGGGATGGCGACGGGGATGATGACATAGCCGTATTTCTTGCCGGGGGCGCGGCGCATCACGCGCCCGACGGACTGGACGACGTCCACCTGGCTGTTGCGGGCGGAAAGGAACAGCACGGCGTCGAGCGATGGAACGTCCACGCCTTCGGAAAGGCAGCGTACGTTGGAGAGGACATGGCACGTGTTCGTGTCGCCGCCCGCGCCGTCCAGCCATGCAAGTTTCTGCTGGCGCTTGGCCGCGCCCATGGTGCCGTCGACATGGTCCGCCTCGATCGCAACGAGCTTTGAGCGTTCCTCGGAAGGAAGCGATTTGTAGTATTCGTCGCGCAGGGCGTTGAAACTGGAGACGATATGCCTGGATGCATTGATGTTGGCGCAGAATGCGACGGCCTTGTGCATGAGGGACGGGTCTTCCTGCCGGACGGTCTCGGAATCCTTCGCGAGCTGCTTCGAAAGCGCGTTGACGCAGCCGACGAGCTTCGCGGCGTCGTCCATCTTGATTTCGCCGTTGGAAGCGGTGACGGCGGCCTTGAGTTCCTGCGGTATTTCCGGCACGGCGAGGACGAGAACCTTGTAGTCGGAGAGCAGGCCCTTTTCCACGGCCTTGCCGAATCCGATGCGGTAGAACTCCTTGCCGTAGATGGATTCGTCGTCCATGGAGCACAGGTAGGCGGCTTCTCTTTTCGCGTCGTCCTTCGCCTTGTCGTTGTAGATGCGCGGCGTGGCCGTCATGTACAGGCGCTTCCTGGCGACGAGCTGCGAATTGTCGTGGACGAGGATGAAGGCCGACGGCGCGCTCGGTGATCGCGCCCTACCGGCGTTCTGGCAGGGCGGGCACCCCGGGCCCGCGACCGCCGCGCCCGTCGTGCGGTGGGCTTCGTCGCAGATCACGAGATCGAAATCGGCCTGATGCGGAGATTCGGCGTTCAACGCCTTCTGCGCCTTGATGACCTGCGGAAGCGACTGGTAGGTCGAGAACACGACGCGGAAGCCCCCGTTCGTCTTGGCGAGGAGATTGAGTTCGTGGAACTGGCGGACTATCTGGTCGACGTTCGTGGAGGCGGGGAATGCAAGGTCTTCCACGGAAAAGCCGCCGTCGTCGGTCGATCTCTGTTTCTTCGAGACGTCCGCGTCGGAGCAGACACACATCGGACGGATTGGAGTTCCGGCGTATGCGGTCCATTCGTTCAGGGTCTGGCCGAGAAGCGCGATAGACGGCACGAGAAACAAGACAAGTCCTTTGGAATCCACTTCTTCCTCCGCGATTTTGAGCGATGTATATGTTTTGCCGGTTCCGCAGGCCATTATCAGCTTGCCGCGGTCATGCGTCTTGAAATGTTCCTTGGCGGCGTCGATGGCGTCGCGCTGATGATCGAGCGGCTTGCGGGGCGGGATGCCGCTTTGCGCTGGCGCGGAACTTCCCGTATGCGCTTTCGTCTCGACGGCCGCCCAATCGACAGGAGAAGCGACGAGATCGCCAAGTCCGATCTTCATTACCGGGGGGATCTGGTTCTCGAGCGTCGATTCTGCGTTCTCCGACCACCTGTCGGTGGTCGATATCCAGACGCGCCGGTCGAAGCGCCTCGGCTCGGACAGCTCGTTGGAAAAACGCTTGCCGGAGGTGGAAAGGAACGTATCGACGGATTCTTTCGTTATGTACGAATTTTCGCGGTAGCACTTGCACTGGACGGCCCAGTATTCGCCGGAGACGGTGCGGGCGACAATGTCGATGCCGAGATCGTGGCCGGAACCGAAATCGCACCGGCAGGGGAAGTCGCGCCAAAGCCACACGTTGTCGAACATGCCGTGAAACTTTGGAAGAGAAAGCATGTATGCGCGCATCAATTCCTCGAATTTCGTTCCCTTGCCGGATTCGGAAAACGAAGTCTCGCGGTATTTCTTCAGAATGTCGTTGAATGTAGTCGCCATGAGGTGCCCTGCCCGTTGCGCATTCCGTCGCGGAGGACGCCTCGCATGCATGAAAAAAGAGCGCATGTCTCGTTCATGCACTCCTCTGGTAGCCCGACCAAGGGCATAGGTTGAATACATGAAGAGACAATGCGCCCAGTCGGGCGCACCGTCACTTACATGTCGTTCAACCTTTAATGTTTTGGTCGTATTTCCAGAGGAACGACTTGTTAGCGTTGATGCTAAATTGTCAAACGCCCGGCGGGTTTCCCGTTTTCCGGACTATGTTCCCGCGCCGCGCTTTCCGCCTCGCGGAATGGGGATATGATACCAAAAATCCGTGCGGAGCGGGAATGCTTTTCGCGCGAAAAGCCTCCCGCCTCTGGGGAGGGGGCTGTTGGACGCGCCGTGCTGAATATGGCTGAATGTGGCCCGCCGCCGCATTGCATACATCCGCGCGTCCGGCAATGCCGGCGCTCCATTCTGCGACAGGTGTTTCGCCAAACCGGCATTGTCCGTCCAGACACTCGCTCGAAGCCCTGCCACAGGCTATCCAGAATGCGAGAACGGACAATGGGCCGCAGACCGTCAAATCGAGAACGGGAATTGGCGCGCGGCGAATCACACTTCGTTGACGACAACCGCGTTCGGCGGCAGAGGCGGAGAGTCGAAGATTATTTCAAGGTCGCTGTCCGGAAGTTTGGCGAGCATTTCGCGGACGGTCATTCCCGTTTGCTTTATCGTCCCGTCAAGCATCTCGTCAAAGCCGCTCCATCCGTATTCGTCCTCCGAATCGGTGTTGTCCGATCCGCCTTCGTAGACGTATGCATAGTATCGCCCCATGTAATCGAACTCGAATCCTCCGTACCGAAACGTGAATGATGCAATCCACTCGCCTTGCCTGTCCCCGGCAATGGCCGCTTCAAGCTTTTCCAGTGCAGTCATTTTTTGCTCCCTTTCATTTTCTCCAGTATTTTACCATATTTCGCGTATTCCGCTTGGGTAATGTCCCGCCCGGGTGCAATCCGCACCGGATGGCCGTTCGCATCTTTCGTGTAATCATGGACATGGATATACCCTCTGTCTTTGCCGTAGTGTTTCCAATGTCCGATATCGAACTCCAAAACCGGCGCATGGTTGCAGTAGACCCTAAGGTGCATCATCTCCCCTTGCGGATTGATTGAAATATACGCCTCCGATGTCTTTGCGTATTCGGGCAAAGCTGAATTTGCGCGATCGTTATGTCGCAGGACCTTTATGCCTTCAACCGTGCCAACTTCATGGTAATGGCTTTCAAAGTACAAAGTGAATTGTACTGAGTTCTCGTAATCTCTGCGCGATCCCATTTCAGCGACCTCCATTCATGATGTCGAATTCCGGCTGATGGGCACCGACCGCGATAGGACTGCATCTTTCAAAATGTCCAATCACAGGTATGTCAAAGTCCAGACTCGGCATCCTTCCATAGAGAATAAACCCTTTGGGCGATTTACGCTCGCACAAGGTTTTCAGTCCATCCCGGAAAATACGCCGGGAAGACACGGTCCTCATGCTGCCAACCGTCGAAACAAGCAGAACGGCATTCGCCGGGAGTGCTTCGAAACAGATATCGTATGTGTCAGGCCTCGACCATATTGCAGTTATGATAACGGCAATCCCCTGGTCTTGCAGGTATCTGCCCAGTCGCAGCGAACGCGAGATGTTGTGGATGACATCTGCGCGTTCCATGCCAGGCAAAACCGAAAAGTCAGGCGTTGCAACACATAGCGCTTCCTTCAATCGCTTGACATAGCGCTCGGGATGCAGCCAAACACGGTCGATCCGACGATCCGCAAGGTGAAACACAACGCATGCATCGCCAAGTCCGCATTTGCTTATCTTGTCGAATGGCACGACGCGCTTTGGTACTATGTCGGAAGAATCGATTACGGGGAACCCGTTTCGCAATGTGCGTTTCCAGTCGCGTCCCCAATCAGGGTGGTAGTGCGAATATATGTATTCGCGATCTTGTTCGTTTTTCATCGGGCTATGTCTCCATTGCGCAGAATGCCGTCGCGGAGACCATCTCGCATGCATGAAAAAGAGCGCATGTCCCGTTCATGCACTCACTCGAAGCCCTACCACAGGCCATCCAGAATACACGAAGAAACAATGCGCCCAGCGGGGCGCATCGTCGCTTGCATGCCGTTCTGGATTTTGAAATAGTGGCAGTATTTCGAGTGAACGACGTGTAGCGTTGATGCTACAAATCCAAGCGCCCGGCGGGTTTCCCGTTTTCCGGACTATGTTCCCGCGCCGCGCTTTCCGCCTCGCGGGATGGGGATATGATACCAAAAATCCGTGCGGAGCGGGAATGCTTTTCGCGCGAAAATGCGGGAAACGCGGATGCGTCCGGGCGTTCCGTGGCGGAGCGTTTTCGCTTCCGCGCGGCGGGCCGATTTGGTATATTTGCGGAAAATTCCACAGGGAAAACGGAGAGTGCTCCATGAAACATTCGATAATGGCGTTCGCTTTCGCGCTTGCGCTGCCGGCTGCGGCGGCCGGCGCCGGCGCGCTCGTCCTGGCCGAGCGGGGCAAGCCCGCCGCGTATGCGGTCGTGATACCCGAAAACGCTTCGCCCGCCGAACGCTATGCGGCGGAGGAGCTCGTGTCGCACGTGAAGAAGACGACGGGCGTGGAGCTGCCCGTCGCCGGTGACGCCGCGGACCTGCCGGAGAAGGCGATCCTCGTAGGAGCGACGCGCCATTCCCTGCCGCTGATAGGCGATCCCGCGTTCGACCCGGCGTCGCTGGGCGACGACGGCTTCCGCGCGGCCGTGCGCGGAAGCCGCGTCGTGCTGTACGGCTCGCCGAGGCGCGGCGCGCTGTACGCCGCGTACGAGCTGCTGGAGCGGTTCGCCGGGTGCAGGTGGTACGCTTCGTGGCATTCCGTCGCGCCGCGCCTCGACCGGCTTGCCGTGCCGGCGGACTGGGACGACGTGCAGAAGCCGGCGTTCGCCATGCGCCAGCCGCACTGGTACGACGTGAGCATGAACCGCGATTTCGCGGCGCGCCTGCGCGTGAACGGGTTCGTGGCCACGGGCGGCGAGGTGGATCCGAAGTACGGCGGCGACGATTTCCGCTTCGGCGGCGGGCTGGGCAGCTGCCACACGTTCGGGAGGCTGATGCCTCCGGAAGAGTTCTTCGATTCGCACCCGGAGTATTTCAGCCTTGTGAAAGGCCGCAGGCTGAAGCACAGGACGCAGCTGTGCCTCACGAACCCGGACGTGCTGCGCATCGTGACGGAGCGCGTGCTGGAGCGCATCCGCAAAGACCCCGGCGCGAAGTTCTACGGCGTGAGCCAGAACGACTGGTACAACTACTGCGAGTGCGAAAAGTGCGCGGCGGTGGACAAAGAGGAAGACAGCCACGCCGGGACGATGGTGCGCTTCGTGAACGCCGTGGCCGAGGCCGTGGAAAAGGAGTTCCCCGGCGCCATCATAGAGACGCTGGCGTACCAGTACACGCGCAAGCCGCCGAAGAAGACGCGCCTGCGCCGCAACGTGATCCCCTGCCTCTGCACGATCGAGTGCGATTTCGCGCGTTCCATCCCGGAAAGCCCGTACAGGGAGAACATCGCGTTCCGCAAGGACATCGAAGGGTGGAAGACGCAGACGGACATGCTGTATCTGTGGGACTACACCACGGAGTTCCAGAACTACGCGCTGCCGTTCCCCAACGTGTACGCGCTGCAGGGCAACATAAAGTTCTTCCGCGACAACAACGTGAAAGAGCTGTTCGAGCAGGGCGCGAACCAGGGGCGCCACGGCGAGTTCGCCGAGCTGAAGGCGTGGCTGCTCGCGAAGCTGATGTGGAACCCCGATCGGCCGCTGAAGCCGCTGATAGACGACTTCTTCGCCGGGTACTACGGCAAGGCCGCGCCGTACGTGCGCGAGTATTTCGAGGAGATGCACCGCAGGCAGCTGGCGTGGTCCGCCGACCCGCGCAGGCCGATGCGGATATGGACGAGCGTGGCGCTGGAGTCGCTGACGCCTGATTTCGTGGAATGGGCCAAGCCGCTGTGGCGCAAGGCGAAAGAGGCGGTGAAGGACGATCCGGCGCTTTCGTACAACGTGAGGATGACGGAGTTCTCGTTCGACTTCCTGCGGGCCGAGCGCCTGTGCCGGACGCACAAGGTGCTGCGCTTTACGCCCGCCCCGGCGGCGGGCGGCGACAGCGGCGAAGACGCCGCCCCGCTCGTGCAGTCGCTGTTAGACAGGATGAAAGAGGCCGGGTACGTGCGGCTTTCCGAAAACCCGACCCGCGACAGGATGCTTCCGTGCGAGTGGCGGGCCATCGTGGAAAAGCAGGCGCCAAGCCCGGAGGACGCGCGCCGCGGGATCATCGAGGAGCGATTCCTGAAGGTGGCGAACACGGACAGCCAGGGCGAGTACGCCGACGATCCGCTGGCCGGCGACGGCAAGGCGATAAAGCTGTACAACACGCACTACGAGTGGACGGTGTCGCTGCGGATGTCGAAGATCGCCTTCGAGCCGGGGAAGAAATACAGGCTCAAGGTCTGCGTGCGCGTGGAGCTGCCTGAAAATCCGGACGGCGGCGGCGAAGCGTTCTGGGCCGGCGTGTACGACGAAGCCAAGGGGCGCGGCATCGCCAGCACGGCGCCGCGCGTGTCGCAGGCCGCCGGGGGCGGCTACCGCTGGTACGACGTTTGCACGTGGACGCCGCGCAAGGACGGCAGGGACTACTTCTGGATCGGCCCCGGGCGTTTCGGCAAGGACGGGAAGTCCTCCATCAAGGCGCTCTGGATAGACAAGATCGCGATCGAGCCGGTTCCCTGACGGCGCGGACGGGGCGCGGGCCGTTTTTGACGCGCCGCAGGCCTTTTGGTAGACTTCTTCCTTGGCATCGCACCGGTGCAGACAGGAAAAGACATGAAAAAATACCGTATAGGGCTGGTAGGCGTTGGGGCCGTGGGCGCGGAGATGGTGAAAGTGCTCCGCGAACGGGACTTCCCGTGCGCCTCGATAGACGTTTTCGCATCGCGTCCGCGCACGGAGACGATCGCGGGAGAGACGTTCGAAGTGCGCGCGGCCGGGCAGGATTCGTTCAAAGGGCTGGACATCGTCCTTTTCGCCGGCGGCACGGCGGCGTCGGTCGCGCTGCGCGACGCCGTGACCTCCGCGGGCGCGGTGATGATAGACAATTCGCGCGCGTTCCGCCAGGACCCCGGCGTGCCGCTGGTCGTTCCGCAGGTGAACGCGGAAGACCTGGACTGGCACAAAGGCGTGATAGCGAACCCGAACTGCACCACGGCGATAATGCTGATGGCGGTTGCGCCGCTGCACAGGGCGAAGACGGTGAAGCGCATCATAGCCAGCACGTACCAGGCGGCGTCCGGCGCGGGCGCGGAAGGCATGGCCGAGCTCGCGGCGCAGATGAAGGCGATGGCTGAAGGCCGCGAGCCGGAGGTGAAGGCGTTCGCCCACAGGCTCTGCGACAACCTGATACCGCAGATCGACAAGTTCGACGAGACGAACTGGTACACGCTCGAAGAGCTTAAGATGCTTAACGAGTCGCGCAAGATGCTGCACGCGCCGGAGCTGGCCCTTTCGTGCACGTGCGTGCGCGTGCCCGTGCTGCGCGCCCATTCGGAATCGCTGAACATAGAGTTCGCGGAAGAGATAACCCCCGGCGAGGCGCGCGAGATACTGTCGCGTTCGGAAGGCGTGCGCGTGGCGGACGACCCGTTGAAGCTGGTCTATCCGATGCCCAAGGACGCCACCGCGAAATACGACGTCCTGGCCGGGCGCATCCGCCAGGACATCTCGCGCGGCGACAGGCGCGGGCTGGAGATGTTCGTGTCGGGCGACCAGCTGCTGCGCGGAGCGGCGCTGAACGCCGTGGAGATAGCGGAGACGCTCGTGAAGCGCGGCCTCGTCCGCCGGTAGTGCAATCCCGTGTACCTGAAGCAGCTCGACATATTCGGATTCAAGTCCTTCGCGGAACGGACGCGCCTGACGTTCGAGCCCGGCATGATAGCCATCGTGGGGCCGAACGGCTGCGGCAAGTCCAACGTGTCCGACGCCATACGCTGGGTGCTGGGCGAACAGCGCCCCACGGCGTTGCGCTGCTCGAAGCTCGTGGACGTGGTTTTCAACGGCACGGACACGCGCAAGCCGCTGGGGCTGGCCGAGGTGTCGATAACGTTCGCGGACTGCGAGGCGCTTCTCGGCACGGAGTTCCACGAAGTGACGGTGACGCGCCGCGTGACGCGCGCGGGCGACGGGCAGTATTTCATAAACAAGAATCCGGCGCGCCTGCGCGACGTGCAGCGCCTCTTCATGGGCACGGGCATCGGCACGACGTCGTATTCGGTGATGGCGCAGGGCCAGATCGACGCCATCCTGTCGTCGAAGCCGGAAGACCGGCGCGCCGTGTTCGAGGAGGCGGCCGGCATAACGAAGTTCAAGGCCGACCGCAAGGACGCGATGCGCAAGATCGAGCAGACGGAGCAGAACCTTCTGCGCGAGGCGGACGTCCTGCGCGAGATGAAGCGCCAGATAGGGTCGCTTCAGCGGCAGGTCGGCAAGGCGAAGCGCTACAAAGAGCTGCGCGACGAGCTGCGCGGGCTGGACGTGTATCTTTCCAAGGGCCGCATAATGGCGTACACGGCCGCGCTGGAGGCGAACGCCGCCCAGACGCGCGAGGCCGAGGCCGAACTGGCGGCGGGCGCGGACGCGGCGGCGGCGGCCGAGGAGAAGGCGCGCGGGATAAACGCCGCCATACGCGAGGCGGAGGAGCGGCTTTCCACGCTGGCGAGCGAGGCGGCGGCGGCCGATTCCGCATACGCGCGCGCCGGCGAGATGATACGGCTCAACGAAGGGCGCATACGCGAATACCGTTCGTGGCAGGAGCGCGACAGGCGCGAGATAGAAGGCGTGCGCCGCCAGCTGGACGAGCTGCGGATGCAGACGGAGTCGCTCGAGCAGAAGAAGGCGCTGCTGGAGCGCGGGCTGGAGACGGCGCGCGACGGGCTGGCGGACGCGGAGGAGTCGTTCGCGGCGGCGGCGCGGGCGGTTGACGGGCTGCGCTCGGAGCTTCAGGCCGCGCGTTCGGAGTCGGTGGCGTGCGACAGGCGCGGCGCGGAGATACGCGCCGAGCTTTCGGCGCTGGAGGCGAAGGCGCGCGAAGCGATCCTGCGCCGCGAAAGGCTTTCGTCGGAGGCGGCCCGGATAGGCGAATCCTCGCAGGCGGCGTCCGCGGAGGCGGAGGCCGTGGCCGGGCGCCTGGCGGCGGCGCGCGCCGCCGAGGAGTCT
>CADCBS010000087.1 GCA_902799715.1 uncultured bacterium
AGCGCGGCGGCCGCGGCGGGCAGCCCCAGCGCGCGCCCGGCGTCGGCCGCGGCCTGCTCTGCGTACGCGAAGAACGCGGGGCCGCTGCCCGAAAGCGCCGTGACGGCGTGGAAACGCCTTTCCGGCAGCCGGACCACGCGCCCGGCCGCGCCGAACAGGCGCTCCACGGCCGCGACGTCCTCCGGCGTGGCGTTGGGCGCGGGGGCCACGGCGCTCATGCCTTCGCCGGCGGCGAGCGCCAGGTTAGGCATCACGCGCACGATGCGCACCTTGCGGCCGAAGGCCTTGCGCAGCGCCGCGATCGTCTTCCCGGCCGCGATCGACACCAAAAGCCGGCTTGCGTCGAGCAGCGGCGCGACGTCCGCCGCGAGGGCGGCGGCGTCCTGCGGCTTCACGGCGAGCACCAGCATGCGCGCCTCGCGCGCGGCCTCGGCCGCCGACGGCGTGACGCGCACCCCGTACTTTTCCGCCATGAAGCGCGCCCGCTCCGGCGACTTCTCCGCCATGACCACGGCGCCCGGACGGAATTCCGGCAGCGTCGCCGCCGCGGAAAGTATCGCTTCGGCCATCTTGCCTGCGCCGAAGAACCCAAGTTCTGCCTTCACTTCATCCACCTTTCTGTTTCCGGTTTCACTTCGCCGGCACGCGCAGGACGGCCACGCCGGACTTCGCGCTCTGCACGAACACCGCGTATTCGCGCGGGCGGAAGGGCGAGTCCGTGGACACGGACGCGTAGTCGAACGCGCCGCGCATGTCGGTGTAGCCGTCTTTCAGGAAGCGCGTCTCGCCGTTGGACGCGTCGCGCGCGTACACCTTCACGTACGCGCCGGCGTCGGGCCGGCCTGCGGCGTCGCGCAGGCGCAGCTGCCTGCACTCGCGGAGAACCTGCACGTCGGGCGATCCCGGCGTGATCTCGATGCGCTCCTCGGCGCGCCCGCCCGCGCCGGTCGCCGTGAGCACGAAATTCGCGCGGCGCAGCTCGCGCGGCAGCGAAACCTTCGTCTCGCCGTCCGGGTCGAGCGACACTTCCTCGGTCCACGCCGGCTTCATGCCGGTTATCGCGCCCGCGGAGGACGACGCCTCGCCGAACGGGCTCTTGGAGAAGCGTATCTCCACGTCGACCGGATATGCTTTCAGCGTGCAGGACGCGAGATTGCGCGCGGTTATCGCCACGGCGTCCGCGGAGCCGTCCCCGGCCACGGCCCTCAGCGCGAGCGACGGCATGGCGGCCGCGGCGTCGCCGCCGGCGCGCGCCGGCGTCTTGCCGGCGATTTCGTCGGCCTGCGCCACAACTTCGCGGAAGCGGCCGCGCCACAGCGGCGTCACGGCGTCAGCCCACTTCTGCGCTATCGAGCGCGCCTTCGCCGGCTCGCCGCGCGAGAACGCGAAATAGGCCTTCATGTAGTCGAGCTGCATCGCCGTTTCGCCCGAGGCGTCCGCCGCCAGGGCGGCCTGCGCCTCGGCCTCGCGCACGCGGTCCTGCGCCGCGAGGAACACCGCGGCCAGCAGCCTGTCGCGGGCCGACGGCGCGCGCTTGGCGGCCAGGACGTCGAGGAACGCCCTCCACTCGGCGGCGAGGCCTTCGTTGACGATCGTGGCGGTACCGCCCTTCGAATGCGCGCGGGCGTTCACTATGGGCCAGTATTCCCTGTGCTCGAACGCGCCGCTTTCCTCGGGGTCGAGCGAGAGGATGGGCGATTCGAGCGCGGGGCCGAGCGTGCGGGAGAGCTTCTTCAGGTTCCCGGCGCGGCCCAGGACCTGGCGCAGGCGCGCTTCGCTGAAGGAATCCTTCCACTTGAGCCCGGCGAGCCACAGGCTTTCGCAGTACACGCCGCGCGTGTCGAGGATTTCAAGCGCCTTCGCCGCGAACCCGCCGTCCACCATGCGCCATCCGATGCGCTTCAGGTCCACGCCCTCCAGCCTGTTCGTCGCCAGCCATTCGAGGACTTCGCCCTTCGGCGCCCGCTGCGAAACGTAGTCCCAGCTCGCCGTGTCGGCCACGGACGGCACGGCCGCGACCGGCAGCGCGGGCGGTTCGCATTTCGCGGCGCCGCCGTCTATCGCCACCGCCGGGGCGGTGCGCCCGAACCCTTCGCCCGCCGCGGGGAAATAGAACGTCTGGCGTGGGAGGGGCGTGGAGCCGTACGCACCGACGTACACCGTGGCGTCGGACACGGCCATGCACCCGCCGAGCGGAATCGCGCCGGCGGGAATCTGCGACACGACGCGCGCGCGGCGCTTGCGCGCCGTGGGGTTCATCACGATCGTCTCCGAGCTGTAGATCCTGCCGGCCACGAATTCGCCCTTCACCTCGGCCGGCCCGCGGCCTTCGCCGTCTTCGTCCGCAAGGAGGGGCGCCTCTTCGTCCGCAAGGCGGCGCGCCGCGCCGTCTCCCTCGAAGAAGTGCTGCACGACGTTCACGCCGGCCGCGCGCCCCGCCTCCGGGCCGCGGCGCGAGAACGCCACGCCTGGCGCGCCGGACGCGGAAGCGCCGTCCGCGGCGAACGGCACCTGCACCACGGCCAGCGCCGCCACCTTGGCGGAGAACGTGGACAGCGCCCACGCGAACTCAGGCGAGCGGAACCCGCCGTCGGTCCCCGCCGCTATCGCCGCGGCGTATTCGCTCCAGAAGCGGCAGGGCGGCACGATCCCGGCGTCGGCGACGCGGCGGCGGTACCAGCAGGACTCCACCCATTCTTTCGTGCGCGCGGGCGGGCTGTAGAACCTGCGGGACGACTTGCGGCGCGCGACCTCGGCGGAGCGGCGCGCACCGGCGGACATCTTCCGCTTCTGCAGGGCCGGGCCGCCGGCGGCCTTGCCCTCCTTGGCGCGCGCGTTGGACTGCACGTCCCACGCGGCGTTGCGCATGACGGCCCCCTGCGCCCGCGGGGCCTCGGGCGCGATGCCCGCCGCGACAGGGCCGTCCTCGGCGGGGGGCTCCTCCTCCGCGAGGAGGCTGGACAGGCCGTTGCCGCCGGCGGAAGCCCCCATGTCGTCGAGCGCGATGGCCATGCGCCTGTCGATCTCGGACGGGTCCGGCGGATGCGCGGCGCACCAGTCGGCGAGCAGGCCCGCCACGGCGGGGGCCGCGGACTTCACGCGCTTGGCGAGCAGGCACTGCTCGAGCGCGTTGAGGTCCTGCAGCCGTCCGGGCGCGGCATACTCCGAAACGTCCTCGCCCAGCAGCCACTTGTCCATGAAATCCTTGCGGCGCTTGTTGCGCAGGTTCGGCCCAATCGCGGAATCGAAGAACGCGCGGTCTTTCATGTAGATGAAGAAGTCGAGTTCGTGCGACGCGTATTCGCCGTACAGCGCGCGCTTCTCGTCTTCGCTCTTCGCGTTCCACGTCGCGAGGAAGGAAAACGCGGCGAACGCGGAGTCGTCCGGATCGATCGACCTCGCGAGCGCGAAGAGCTCGCCGACCGTGCGGTATTCTTTCGTGCGGTCGCCGGACGAAAGCGCGTCGAACCCGGGCTTCACGCGCAGGTCGCGCGTCTCGAACGGCCTGCGGTTGAACGCGATCGTGCGCGAAACCGCCGAATTCGCGTCGATCGCCACGATCTCCACGTCCTGGAACCCGTCGGCGCCGGACATGTCGACCGCCACCGTCCCGTCCGCGCCGGGCCGCAGGTTCGCGTACATGCGGCAGGCCGACGGCAGGAAGTCGCGGCAGGCGCGGCCCGCTTCGCGGATGGATCCGCCGCGCGCCCTCTCGGGGGCGGGCGCGAGGGCCGACTCCATGGCGGCGGCGTCGCCCCAGCCTTCGCCGCCGGATATCGCAAGGTCCTTGGTGCCCGTCTCGACGGTTGACCACGGATTCAGCAGCAGCGACGGGCGGTCGAGCATGTTGCCGATGCGCGGCGCCTCCTGGCGCCTGTCGAGGATGTAGCGGAGCTTGTCGCCGAGGTTGCGCCCGGAGATGTAGTCGGTCCGCGCCACGAGCCACGGCACCGCCGCGGCCGCGCCCGCGGCGCGGGGGGCGGCGAGCGCCTGGAACGCGGAAAGCCCGTCGGAACTGTCGCGCGCCGTGCGCGAGGCTATCACGTGCACGCGCGCCTCTTCGCCGGCGTTCGCAAGCTTCACGAGCAGCCTGCCGCTGTCGTCCATGCGCGCGTCCGCTATCGCGAGCATCCTGGCCGGGCCGGTGCCGGGAAGGGTCCTCGCCGCGCCCGCGACCGCGCCGGACACGCTTTCGCGCACCGCGCCTTTGGCCACGGATATGCGCGTCTGCACGCCTTCGGCGTGGAGCGTGAGCACGTAGTCGCCCGGCGCGAGCCCCGATATCCTGAGCACGCCGCCTTCCGCCGCCGTGCACGCGCCGCCGCAATCCTTCGCCGGCTTTCCGCCGGCCATGGCCAGAAGCGAAACGCGGCTTTTCAACTCGCCCGCGCCCGGCCATCCGCCTTCGAGGATGCCGGGGACGGGGATTTCCAGCGTTTCGCCCTCGGCCGCGGAAATCGACTGCGGCAGCGCGGTCTCGCCGCCGGGCCGCGGCAGGAGCCACGTGGCGCCGCCCGCGAAATCGGTGGAGACTTCCGCAATGCCTTCGAGCGCGCCCAGCGAGATTTCGCCGTTGGCGTCGGCCTGCAGCGGCACGGAGACGCGGCGTCCGCCGGCGCCGCGGGGATCGACCGCCCTGTGCCGGAACCGGAACACGGCCGCGCGCGAGGGGAGGGGTTCGCCGTTGCGGCCGCGCAGCTCCACCACGTACCCCGCGGCGGTCCTGCGCAGGAACGCCTGGCCGATGACGGCCGTGCGCGCCACGGCGTTCACGCTCCTCGAAAACGTCGCCGAAAGTCGCTCGTCCTTGCCGTCGGAGGTGCGCTTGACCGTGCCTTCGAGGCGCAGGGTCACCGACTGCAGATTCTCCGGGACCGTGAACGCGCACACGCTCTCCGCGCCGTCGCTCAGCTTGAACGGCGCGTACGTCTTCACCGATTCGCGCCCGGCGGCGTCCACGAGCGTCACAGTCAGCGACGGATTTTCGAGCAGCTCCACCGTCCCCGGCGTTCCGCAGATGGAAAGGACCGGGCGCACTATCGCCGCGGCGCGTTCGCCGGCCACGAGCGCCTCCGCCGGCAGCGCCACCTTCATCGCAAGGCCGTAGCTTTCCGTCTCGTGGCGGAACTTCACCGCGTCCGCGAGCCGGCCTGAGCACGCCACAGCCGTCTTTTCGCCGGCCTCTTTCGCGGACGGCGCGAACGGGACGGAAATCTCGCCGTTCGCGTCCGCCGCGAACACCATTCCGTCCACCCACAGCTTCGCGTCCTTCGCGGGCCTGCCGTCCTCGCCGCACACGGTGAACACGTGCCCCGCGGCGTCGCGGCGCGATATCGTGCGCAGGCGGCCCTTGCGGACGAGCGCGCGGCTGCATATCCCCGCGCCGGAGCATTCCACCACGTACGCGCCGGGCCTGGACAGCTCGGGGAATTCAAGCGTCTCGCGGTGGCGCACGACCGGCGGCACGCTTGAAAAGTCGGCGAAGCGCTCGGCCGTGGGCACGGCGCAGTCGAGGTCGATGTCCGCCTTTATCGCGCCCTTGGCCTGCCGGCACGCCTCGGCGGCGTCCAGCTCGTACACGGCGATGCGCATCCTTGGCACGTTCTTCACGTCTATCGCCAGCGACACGGCCGCGTCCGCCGCGAACGCCGCCGGATTCGACCCGGCCCAGTCGAGCTCCACGCGCTCCTGCAGGCGCTTGAACGCGTCGGCGCTGAACGCCGAAACGTCCACGGACTGCGCCGGCTTCCCGGAAAGCAGGTCCGCCTCGGCCGCGGCGCGGGCGAGCGCGCGCTTCTCCACCAGCCCCGCGAAATCCT
This sequence comes from uncultured bacterium, assembly GCA_902799715.1. Lineage (GTDB taxonomy): Bacteria > Verrucomicrobiota > Kiritimatiellia > RFP12 > UBA1067 > CADCBS01. The sequence goes on from CADCBS010000087.1 coordinate 5,820, forward strand.
GCATGTCGTCGCCGGCCATGCGGAGCGCCACGAGCCACTTGCGCTCGAAAGCGTCCTCCGCCGCACTCAAGATGTTCAGTTCGCGCGCGACCGCGTCCCCGCCGCCGTCTTTTCCGCGGTCTTCGCGCAGGTAGCGCAGGAAAAGATCTTTGCGCGAGAAATCCCCGCGCGAGCACATGAACTCCAGCAGTTCGCGCAGCGCCGCCCTGCGGCGCCCGCGCAGGCCGGGCGCCAGCGTGTCGGCGAACGCCAGCCGCCTCTCCAGCAGCGCCTTCCTGGCCTCCATGTCGGCCGGATCGTCGTCGGGCGCCGGCACGAGCCTGGACATCACGGCGTCGGCGAACGCGGCGGAGCCGGACACGTCTTTCGGCGTCCCCTTCGTGGCGTCCGCCACGGCCTTCAGCTGGTCGAGCGTAAGACTCCCCATGATGCCGTGGTTGGCGAATGTATGCCCCTTGTCGGAGTCCTTCAGGCACGCCAGCACGGCGTCGAGCAGGCCCGGGACGTCGGGCGTGGCGCCGTCGCACGCCGCAGAAAGCGCGGTCCAGGGATTCTCGACTTTCCCTCCCGCAGCGTCCTTGCGCAGCGCTATGTGCCGGAACCCTTTCGCGAGGGCGTGCGGATTGCGGCCCGCGGCCGCCCAGAACGCCTCGAACGACACCTTGTCCTGCGGAAGCGCCGAAGGATAGGTGTCCGGCTTCACTTCGGTCTCGCGCGGCGGTATCGACGCCCTTATGCCGGCGTTGCCCAGCGCGCGCTTCATGCGCACGATGTCGTCTTCGGTCCCTTTCCAGCAAAGGAACGTCTGCCTGTCGCGGAACGCGGAGTAGCGCGCGCGGTCTACGTTGCCCGCCTTGTCCCACTCGTCGAGGAGTTTCGACGCCTCCTCGAGCCGGCCTTCCGTCTGCGCGTGCAGGACGGAATATGCGAACCATTCGCCGGTGTGCGGGCGCAGCGTCGCTATCAACGCGGCGCGGTCGGCGGAGAATGCGTATTTCTCGGCGAATTTCGCGTCTGCGAGCCCGGCCAGGTCGACTGCGTGCGCAGCGACGGCCGCCGCCGCGACGAGCGGCAAAACGGTCATTTTCATCGTATCCTCCCTTTCGTGTGCGGAATCGTGCGTGAAGGAGCGGAAATTATACCGCAAACTCCGCCCGCCGGTCAAACCGGAAGCCGCGCCGCCCGCCGCGGAAGGCGGCGGGCGGCGGATGCGGCGGGGCGATGCGCGGACGCCGCGTCAGATGCGCTTCCGCCCGGCGGTGTCGATGCGCCTGCGCACGGCTTCGCCGAAGCGGATTTTCACCTCGCGCGACAGCTCGTTCATGCGCTTGACGTAGCCGGGCGCCTTGCCGGACGGCGGGCCGGTGCGCACGAACAGCGCCTTGTTGGGCGAAAAGCCTTTGCACTTGCGGAGCTTGCACACGGGAAGCGCGTCGTTGCGCAGCTCGCCCAGCACTTTCTTGCACTCGCCCAGAAGGTCGCGGCTTTTGTGCAGGTAGTCCCGGTGCGCGGACACCAGCTCTTTCAGGAACTGCCGCGGATACGGATCGAGCTCCATCCCGTGCTTCGCGAACCAGTCTACGTATGCTTGCAGCGCGTCGGCCGCCGCGTTGTGCGCGGTCCAGCTGCGGTCCAGCGCGGCCTCGAACTTCTTCAGTTCGTCGTCTGTCGTGCGCTTGAAATATCCGTCCAGCACGTAGAAGTACCGGCTGGATTTGGGGAGTATCCTGCCGTCGGCGTCGAGCATGCAGTCCATGCCCGACTCTTTCAAGACGTCCGCGAAAAGCTTCTTCTTCGTCGCGGGGTCGGCCAGCTGCTGCGGCGTGTATTTCCACTTGTCCGTGCCGTTCCCGATCTTCTCGACGAGCTTCTGGTACTTGCCCCACGCCTTGTCGAGCCGATTGAAGCTTTCTATCAGCGAGCCGTCCCTGATGTGCCCCAGAGTGGTCACGCGCGCCAGCCGGTTGTAGTCGCTGTACAACCGCGTCTCGATCTCGGCCTTCAGGAGCGCGGCCATCTTCGGGCGCGGCCCCTCGCCGAATTTCGCCACAGCGCGCTTCGCGCCGGCCAGGCTCTTGAATCCGAGCTTCTGCGCCGGCGTGGCCGACATGTTCGAGTGCGTGCGCGGCGGCGTGGGGTCGATCGGGCGGCCGAGCTGCTTCAGCGCGTCGCCCAGCACGCTTTCCGGCTCCATGTCCACGAGCGCCGTGAATATCAGCGTCTTGCACAGGTCGTACAGCTTCTTCATGGTCGCGGCCTCCCCGCGCGCCATGGAACGCATCTGCGCAAGGTCGTTGGCCGTGGAGTTCTCGCCGTCCGGCGCGGCCGAATAGTCCACGCCGCCCCAGTTGGCCTTGTCGATTTTCGCGTTCTTCTCGATCTGGGCCTTCGACAGCCCCTTGGATTTCGCGAATGCAATCGCGCACGCGGCCGCGGCGACGAACGCCAGTATCCTTTTCATTCCATGGCTCCTTTCCGTCAGAATCTCTGCTGGTAGTCAAGCACGTACCACCTTCCGCCGCCCTTGCGGCGCAGGCGGTGCGGATGCGGCGAGCCGAGCTGCTTGCCGTTCTTGTCGTACGCCGTGGATTCCACCACGGCCTCCTCCACCTTCTCGCCGCCGATCTTCTCGAGCGTCTTCCGGTCTTCGTCGTCCAGGAAGAAGTTCTGCAGGTCGTCGTTCCTGTCGAACCCTTTCTGCACCGTTATCTTCGGCTTCGAGAACGTGGCGTGCACGTATTCCCCGTGGAAGCGCTCCTGGTGCAGGTCCCAGAAATACCGCTTCGTTTCGTCCGCGCCGTACTTCCCGGCCAGATGGTCCGGGTCTATGCACTGGAGATACAGATCGGTGTTCTTCTCCTTTATCGCCGTCATGAATATCTCCATCAGGCGGTCGGGCGACACGTCATCCGGCACGGACTTGACCGTGTACCACCCTTGCTTCACCGCCTCCACGCGCTCTTCGCCGATGAAGCGCCCCGACGATTCCGCGCCGTCATCGCGCACCGCCACGAGGTGCCCCGGAACCTTGATCGCCACGGGTTTCACGATCCATCCGAAGTAGAACGCGCCCGGACCGTCCTCGCCCCCGACGGGGTTTTCCGCCGTGATCCCCGAAATCTCGGCGAGCACCGTCCACTTCTTCGCTTCCTGCATCGACGAATCCACGGTCCTGCGGTAGCGTTTGGCGGCCTCGTAGGGCCCGAGCCAGTCGCGCCCGGAAAGGTCTATGAACCAGAATCCGCTCGACGGCTTTCCGCAGCAGATGTATTCGCCCGAGGCGCCGTAGAACTGGTTCCCGGGATATTCCACGTCTTCCAGGAGCACGTACTTGCCGCGCAGGTCGTCCACGGACGTCTCGGCGGAATCCGGCGCCGGGAAGGTCTTTTCGAGCATCCCCTCCGCGTGCGACTCCACGATGCGCTTCCATTCTTCCTCGCCGAGCTTCGATACGAGCCGGCGCAGGTTCTCCTCGTTGTGGAGATACTGCGTCCACTCCGGCTGCACCTCGACGAAGTCGCCCTTCGAGCGCTTCAGGGCTGCGCGCACGCGCCGGAACAGCGCTTCGACGCGCGGATCGTCCGGATGGCGCGTCTTCAGTTCGCGCACGCGCTCGAGCGCGTCGCGCTGGCCGCGCCACACCCTCTTTTCGCCGCCGCGCTGCCGCGCCACTTCGTTCTCGAACTCTTTTACGTAGTGCTCCGCGTAGCCGATCTGCCGGGCGAGCGCGCGCTCCTCCTCCGGCGTGGCTGCGCACAGGCGCATCGCCGCGAAGGCCGCCGCGGCCGCGCATTTCAGTGCCGTGCATGCATGTTTCATAGGACCGCCTTTCGATACAAGTCTGCGACAAAGGCGATTCTACCAAAACCACCGCCCCGGCGGAAGTCGAAAATCCACCCCGGAAATAAGATTACGGTGCGGATGAAATCCAGTTTGAAGGTTTTGACTTCAGACTTCGGACTTCAGACTTCGGAAACCGACCGTGTAGAAGTGTAATTGGGCGCGGGGGAAATTGGCCGTGTAGAACATGTAGAACGTCTACGCCGGACATATTGGAAATTGGAATTGGATATTGGCAACATTTCCACACTGGCAACATTCCCCATGCCCCGGCGCGACGAAATCGGCAGCATTTGCACCTTGCCTGCCTCGTGTGTTGTGTGCCCAAGTGAAATGCGGCCATAACAGCCCCAACCGTGCGCCCGTCCGGGAAGGCGCATTGCGCTCGCGCCGTCGCATCGCTCGACAATCGCAAGATTGTCTT
>CADCBS010000088.1 GCA_902799715.1 uncultured bacterium
GCGGTCACGGCCGCTTCCCCGCCGCGGCCGGGTTGCGGAGCGACGCCAGATAGACCTCCAGGTCGAGGCGTATTTCGGAAAGCTCCGCGTTGTTGGTGATCGCGAGCCGCAGCGCGGTGGACTCGAAATGGGAATACAGGATGCGTGTCACGATGCGCGGGCGGACCGACGGGTCGTACACGCCGCTGTGGACGGCGGCGGTCAGCAGGTGGTGCAGAAGGCGCGGAAGCGGGGCGGTGTAGTGCTTCACGCGGCGCGACAGGTCGTGGCCGGAGCGCTGCGCCGACAGGATGAAGTCGATGATCACGCAAAGGAACTCCCGGTTGGCGAAAAGCATGTCGATCACGGTGTTGCAGATCGCGTGGATCTGCGCGTCCGGCGGCTGCCCGGACTTCGTGATTTCGCGGTACTTGCGGTTGATCAGCGAAGTCGTCTCCTGGATCGCGGCGTCGAATATCTGCCGCTTGTTGCGGAAGTACCTGTACAGCGCGGTGCGGGCCAGTCCGCAGTAGGCGGAAAGCTTCTGGAACGTCACGTCCTTGTATCCGACCTTGGCGAAAAGCCGGATCGACTTCACGATTATTTCGTGCTTTCTCGCCGCATGGTCTACGTAGATCGACATCCGTTGCTCCGTTTTCTCTTTTCTCCGGCGCGAATTATACCGCAAAACGCCGCACCGGCGCAACCGCTAAATGCGCCCGCGGGCCGTTTGTGGTATACTTCCAGGGAATCAACCATGACCAAGAAAGGAACACAGAAATGAAAAGACTGCTGCTCGCAATCGCAATCGCCGCATCCGGCGCCGCTTTCGCCGAAAGCTTCCCGGTTATGGGGTCGTTGTTCACGCCCGTGCAGGCGCCAGACGCCAGGTACGACGTGAAAGGCCTCCGCCTCTCGCTCGTCTACGGGGAATGCCAGGAGTTCTGCGGCCTCGACATCGGCATAGCCAACCGCACGCGCAAGGATTTCTCCGGCCTTGCCATAGGCGGCGGCAACATCGTCGACGGCAAGCTCTACGGCGGACAGGTCGGCCTTGTCAACTGGAACGGCAACAAGTCTTCCGGCTGGGCGGACAAGTCGATAGGCGGCCAGCTCGGCCTGTTCAACTGCGCGTACGACTTCTGCGGATTCCAGGACGGCGTCGTCAGCGTCGCCAAGAACAGGTTCTGCGGCTGGCAGTACTCGTTCTTCAACTTCGCGAAGGAGGTGGACGGCCTGCAGTGCGGCTTCTGGGCGATCATCGGCGTCAATGTGGCCGAAGGCGCGCTGAACGGCTGCCAGATCGGCATCGTGGACTATACGCGCACGCTGAACGGCTGCCAGGTCGGCATACTCAACTACGCCGCCAAGATCGAGAGCGGCGTGCAGATCGGCATCGTAAACATGATCGACCAAGGCGGCTTCGCGCCCGTCATGCCGATAATCAATGGCAAGTTCTGACCATTCCGCCCGGGCGGCCGCCGCTCTGGCGGCGGCGCTGTTCGCGCTCGCGGCGCTCGTCGCCGGGGCGCGGTGCTTCGCCGCCACGGTGCGGACGAAGGCCGACATGCGCTTGTGGGAGACGGTCGCCGACAGGACCGCGCCGCTGGCGTGGCCATGGACCGGCGCGGCGGAGTCCGCCGAAATATCGTTCTCCAACAGGCTCGACGGCGCGGTCTCGTCCGTCCGCGTCGCGCGGGTCGCCGGCGAGACGCGCGGCAGCTGCGCCCTTCCGTTCCCGCGGGCGCGGGAGGCGCTTGTGGACGTTCTGATCGTACAGACCGCCGCCGGCGGCGCGGAGACGGCGCGCTGGCCGGCCACGCTCGCCTATGTGGACGGGGCCGGCGGCGGGCCGATAAAGGTGCGCGCGAAAGGCACGCGTGGGTGGCTCGCCGTGCCTGTGCCGCGCGTCTACGCCGTGGATCCGGCATGGAGCGGGATTCCAGGGCCGTCCGGCTACGACATCGCCCCGGCGTACGATCCCGCCATACGCTTGAGGATACGTTGAAAGGAAAGGACATGGCACGCATGAAGGCATGGATTCCGGCTTGCATCCTTCTGGCCGCCGCCGCCGCGGCGCCGGCCGCGACGACGATTTCAAACGTCGTGGCGAACCAGCGCTGGCCGTGGAGCGAGAAGGTGGACGTGGACTTCATCCTTTCCGGCGACGCGAGCGACGTCCACATCTCCGCCACGTGGGACGCCCATCCGGAGCCTTACGCACTCGGGACGATGGACGGCTGCGGCCCGGGCGGCCACCGCTTCACATGGGATCCGTCCGCTTCCCCTTTCGCGGGCCAGACGCTCACGGGCTTCACCGTGACGGTCACGAATGAAATCGTCGTCCGCACGTACGCCATCATCGATCTCGTGAACGGCGGATGCACCTACCGCAGCACGCCGCCCGAAGGCGGCTGGACGGACGAATACAAGTCGACAAAGATGGTGTTCAGAAGAATCCCGGCGGGTACGTACACGCTCGGCGAGCCGAAGGAGACGTTCGAACACCTGGGGCAGTCGAGCCCGGATTACTACGCCGACATACAGAACCGCCGGCAGGTGACGTTCACAAGCGATTTCTACGTGGGAATCTTCAAGTACACCAAGGCGCAGCACGCGTGCCTCACCACGGGAACGGCCGGCTCCGATTTCCGGCCGCAGGGCGATTTGTCCTACAACGACCTGCGCGGCGCGAAGCCCGACATTGACTGGCCGAACACGGCGTACAAGGTGGCGCCGGAATCGATTGTCGCGAAATTGCGGGCGAAGGCCGGGGCCGGGCTTGCAGTGGACCTCTGCCAGGAGGACCAGTGGGAGGTCGCCGCGCGCGCCGGCACCGCGACATTCTGGCCGACAGGCGGCACGACTGGCGAATCCTTCGCCACGCATACGAACCAGGTGGATGGATTCGTGGCGTGGTACGGCAACACGGGCACGACGGCGCAGAGCGAGGTCGGCACCAAGTCCGACAACGGCTGGGGCCTTTACGATGTGATCGGCCTTTTCGGCGAATGGACGCTCGACGCGACGGCTGGCACGACGACGATCCCCGCGCGATACAGGCTGCCGGAGGCATACACCGATCCGGTCGGCGGAAGCGGGTGCGCGCGGCGGGTTCTTCGAAGTGCATCGGGAAATGACGCGGCGACAGGCTTGAACGAGCTTTTGCCGTGTCGGCGGCAGATTGCCGACCCCTCGTGGCACAGCTACTCCACGCGCTTCTGCATCCATCTCAAGCCGCTCGGCGATCTGACGTTCGAAGGATTGTGAACCGGCGGATCCGGCGGGCCGGCTCAAGGGCGTCAGCGTGTTCGCGAACACCCGGGGCGGCCATTGGGAGGTCGTGAAACGAGGCTTGGAACCGAAGTGAAAACGATTTTGCGGGAACGTCCAATGACGAGGAAACCGATTGCGAGGAAGAGTGCGTCAAACGTTGTCAGAACGGCTGTTGTTCCCGAAGTCGTTGATGGCGGGACGTATTCGGACCTTGTTGGGGCAATCGGAGAGTTGCTCGAACGTGCCCGCGAGCGGATCGCCACCACCGCAAACACGGCGCTTGTGGAGACGTACTGGAATACGGGGCGTTATATCGTCGAATATGAGCAGCATGGGGCTGACAGGGCGAAGTATGGGAGCCGCCTCCTGTCAACATTGGCGCGCGATCTTACACTTAAGCATGGCAGCGGGTTCAATCGAAACAACCTTCAATACATGCGTAAGCTTTATAGAGCGTTTCCAATTTGCACGACGCTGTCATGCAAATTGAGCTGGAGCCATTACCTTGAGATATTGAAGTGTTCTGACGAACTGGAGATCGGTTTCTACGTGGCTGAATGCGTCCGGTCGAACTGGAATGTCCGTGAACTGCGTCGGCAGATGAAATCTTCGTTGTTTGAACGACTTGCTCTTTCCAAGGACAAGCAGGGCGTTCTTGAGTTGGCTCACAAAGGAAACGAGGTCCAGAGCCCTGAGGATATTTTACGAGACCACTACGTGCTTGAGTTCTCTGGCATCAAGCCTGGCGTGCGTTATCGTGAGCGTCGGCTTCATGATGCGCTTGTCGAGCACATGAAGAATTTCATGCTGGAACTTGGCAAGGGCTTTGCTTTTGTAGCGAGCGAATACCGCATTCCGCTTAACACTTCAAAACCATGCCATGTGGATTTGGTATTCTACAACTACTTCCTGAAGTGCTTTGTCCTGATTGACCTGAAGCGTGACATGGTCGAGTATGGCGATGTGGGGCAGATGAACATGTATCTGAACTACTTCAAGTCGGAGGAGGGGACACCATCCGATGCGGCGCCGATTGGCATAGTGCTTGGTGCCAAGAAGGACGATCTTGTCGTGCAATTCGCGACAGAGGGCATCACCAACCGCATCTTCGTGAGCCGCTACCAGCTATACCTCCCCGACAAGGAACAGCTCAAGCGCGAACTCGCCTACGCAATTGAGGCCGAAGAAGGACGACACGTCGCGCGGCAAAGCGCGAAAAGGAAAAGCGGCGGGAAATGATGGCAAATGGCAAAACCATGGACGCGGCAATCCTGTTTGTGGTCGCTGTGCTTGAAGTGTCGTTCGGCGGATGGTCAGTCGACATCCCGCTTGTCTGGGACGGTGCGGAGTTCTCGCTTGGCGGCGAGGATGGTCGTGAATAGCTGCGCGGTCCGCGCCGTGCGGCGCGGGCAGGGGACGGTTTGGCCGTGCAGGATATGCAGGACGTGTAGATGGTGCCGGCGGGGCGGCGTGGGGACGCGTCGCCGCGGAGGGAATCGGTTTTTAAGGCAACGATGAAATGACGAGGAAAACGATAGCGATTGCTGCGGCGCTTGCCATGGCGGTCTGCGCTTGGGCCGCGACGCGGACGGCCCCGGACGCGGACAGCAACGTGACATGCCGCATCAATGGCGATGCGGCGGCGCGCGCCGGCGTGGCCATCGACCGCAGTTCGGAGATCGTCGTGCGCGAAGGCGCGCTGTACGCGACGTGGCTCGCGGCCGAGGAGCTGAATTTCTTCCTGAAGGGCGTTCTCGGCGCGCCGCTGCCGGTCGTAACGCGGAAGACCGGGCGCGGGACTGCGATCGTGCTGGGCGGCGCGGACGGCCGGGACGGCCTTGCCGCGCCGCGCGACCGCGACGGGTACGTCATCGAGGCGCGAGACGGCACCGTGCGCATTTCCGGCAACGACGACGATCCCCGCGACCCTGCCGCCACGGCGGCACTGCCGGACGAGGCCCCGTGGCAGCCGTGCTTCCGTCGCGGCTCGCTTTTCGGCGTATATGCGTTCCTCGAACGCTTCGCCGGCGTGCGCATGTATTTTCCCGGGGAACTCGGAACCTGCGTGCCGCGCGCGGAACGCATCGCGGTGCCGGAAGGGCGCATCGAAGAGGCTCCCGCGTTTTCCGTGCGCCGTTACGGCTATGCCGACGGCCCCGTCCCGCACGACATGCTCGCCGGCATGGACGAGACCGCGTTCAAGCGGCTCGAATGGTACCGCCTGCGGATGGAGACGCACCACCTCCGGTGCTGCCACGGCGCGAAGACGCACTGCCTTTCGCCGGAGACGTGGGATTCGATCTATACCAACGCCTGCGCAATCTTCGGCGGCCGGCGCGGCGCGGAAGGGCAGGCTCCCGTCTTCGACGCCATGCCGAAGGACGGACTCACCTGGGCGCGGCACTGCAAATGTGATTGGTGCACGGAGAACATCCCGTTCTCCAGCACAGACACCGGCTTTGCTACCGACATCGTGTGGCGGCGCACCGCAGAGCTTGCGGACCGCCTCGCCGCCAGATTCCCCGGGGCGCGCGTCTCCCAGATGTCGTACATACCGTACGCGCGCATCCCGACGAACGACATCCCGGGAAACGTGGATGTGTTCGTTGCGCGGCGCGGCCCGTGGGCCGAGGGCACGGCGATCGGCGCGCGGGAGAAGGACGAAGTGCGGCGCTGGCACGAAAAGCTCGGGCGCAAGGTTTCGCTGTGGAACTATCCCGACAAGGTGGACTGCTGGAATCTCGAGATGAAGGACATCCCGCAGTTCGCGCCGCGCGCGTGGGCGCGCTACTACCGCGCAGTGGCGCCGCATGCGACGGGCGCGTTCGCCGAAAGCGAGAGCGACCGCTGGCTGTACAACTACCTGAACTACTACGTGTTCTCGCGCGTCTGCTGGAACCCAGAGGCCGACGCGGAGGCGATTCTCGCGGAGCACCACCGCCTCATGTTCGGCGCGGCGGCGCGCGAGATGGCGGCGTTCTTCGACACGCTGGAGGCCTGCTGGATGAGGGTCGTCGCCCATCCCTGCGACACGCCCCTTGGACCCGGCGTGTGCAAGGCGCCGACGGAGAAGGAGCTGCGCACGAAGATCTATTCGCCGGAGACGCTCTCGCGCCTCGGCGCGCTCCTCCGCACGGCGGAGGCGAAGACCGCGCCCGGCTCCCTCGAGGCGCGGCGCATCGCGCTTTTCCGGAGGGAGTTCCTGGAGCCGCTGTGCCGGAAGTTCGGCGTTTGCGCGGCGTCCGCCCCGGCGGACGGTCCGCCGGGGACGGAGCCCCGCGTCGTCCGCATCGGACTCGTAGCCGACATCCACATCGGCGACGGCAACGACAATTCGGATCTCAAGCGTGCGCTGCGGCTCTTCGACGCGAAAAAGGCCGACGCCGTGGTCGCCGCCGGAGACTTGACCGACCTGGGGCTTCTCTCCGAGTTGAAGCAGGTCGCCGCCGCGTGGGACGAGGTATTCCCCGGGAACCGCCGCTCCGACGGCGAGCCGGTCGTGCGCCTCTTCCACTACGGCGACCACGACACGGCGCTCAATTTCAAGGTGCGCCAGCGCGAAGTCGTCGCGAAGGGACGCTGGGCGGACTACATTCCGAACATCGGCGCAGGCGTCGCATGGCAGCTCGCGTTCGGCGAGCCGTTCGAGCCGGTCGTGCGCCGTACGGTGAAGGGGTGCGAATTCACCGCAGTGCATTATCTGCCGCCGTCCGCCGCGCCCGTCCCGCCCGTCCCGGGCGGCCGCGCGCCGTGGCTGCACGTCTTTTCCCAGCACCGCGCGTATCGCGGGCTGTTCGCGCGGCCCGGCCGCGGCGACGAGATCTCGTGGGACGACGGCGCGTCGCTCGCATTCCTCACGAACGCGCCGAATACGGTCGCCGTGTGCGGACACGCCCACATCTCCGCCGCCAATGCCACGTCGTTCGTGGCGCAGGACGGTTTCGCGGCGATTGCCATACCATCGCTCTTCTACCAGATCGAGACGTGGCTGCCGAAGCCGAAGGGCGACCACGGTTCGCACCAGGCGCTCTTCATGACCGCCACGCCGGACGGCATCGCCGTGGAGCGCATAGACGTGCGCACGGGCGGCAAGATCGCCCCCGACATCGAATGGGACGTCCACAGGCAAGGGACCCGGAAAGGCGATCCCCACGGGCGGCCTTTGCGGCTTGAAAACATGGAGTAAACGACATGGACACCGGATTCCTTAAAAACTTCCGCTACACCGATGACGGTGCGACGACCCGCGAGGACGCTCTGTGCGCCTTCATCAAGGACGAGATCGCCTACGGACGCCTCAAGTCGGGCGAGCAGATTCCGACGATCCAGCAGCTGGCGGAGGCGAGCGGACTCACGTTCCGCGTCGCGCGCGGCGTCGTAGAGCGGCTCGCGCGGGAAGGATTCGTGCGCTCGCGTCCGCGCGTCGGCACGGTCGTCCTGCCGCGCGACGTCAACGTCATCCGCGGCCGCGTGCTGTTCGTGCTGCCGGACGTCGACGCCTGTAGCTACCACGTGACGATGATCGCGGACGCGCTCCGCCGCCGGCTGGGCATGGCGGGATATGCGTTCTCCACGGTGGTTTTCTCGGATGACGGGCGGATCGGGCTTTCGTTCCTGAAGCACGAGCTCGTGCGCACGCCCGACGTGGCGATCGTGATCTACGGCACATCGGCCGTCCGCAAATGCCTCCGCGACGCGGGCGTGAAAACCGTGTACATCTACGGCGATCCGCCGAAGAAGGACGAGGGCCGGTGGATCCGGTTCTCGGCGGAAGAGGCGATCGATAACTTCGCCCGGCACTGCGTCCGCGCCGGCGTGAAGCGCGTCACGCAGGTGCGGTTCGAGGGCAACGAGACGCCGGACGCCGGGGAGGCGCTTGCGGCGAAGGAAATCAAATGCGGCTGGATGACGGTGCCGCGCATGGACGGCCTGGGCCGCTACGAGGGCATCGAGCGGTCGGCCTACAACGTGTTCATGAATCTTCCGCGCGCCAGCTTTCCGGACGTGTTCCTGTTTTGGGACGACTTCGTCGCGCAGGGTGCGCTCACGGCGTTTCTCGGGCGGGGGATGCGGATTCCGGGCGACATCAAGGTGGTGTCGCTTTCGAACAGGGGGCTCGGCCCCGTCTACTCCGAGGCTCTCACGCGCTTCGAGTGCGACGCCGCAGAGTCCGGCGAGAAGGTCGCCGCCTTCGCGCTTTCGCTTCTCGCGAAGGGGCGGATGCCGGCCCCGCCCGTGATCGCGCCGCACTACGTCTTCGGCCGCACGTTCCTGTATTGACGGCAAGAGCGAAGAGCGGACGGTGAAAAACGGAGAGTCGTCAGGCTGGGGCGTGCGGATCGGGTTCGGCGCGGGGGATCTCGCGCAGAACCTCGTGTTCGCGGCGGCAGGCACGTACATGCTCTTCTTCTGCACGGACGTGGCCGGCATCGCGCCGTCGGCCGCGGCGGCAGTGTTCCTCGCCGTGCAGTTAGCGGATGCGCTGTGGAACCCGTTCGCGGGCGTGCTCGTGGACCGGCGCAATCCGCGCTTGGGCAAGTACCGGTCGTATCTCCTGTCCGCGGGGATCCCGTTCGCGCTCTTTGCCGTGCTGTGCTTCGCAAATCCCTGCGGCGGCGCATGGAAGACGGTCTGGGCTTGCGTTGCGTACGCGGGCTTCACGATGCTCTTCACGCTCGTCAACATCGCGTACGGAGCGCTCGGAGCGTCGCTTTCGCGCGACATGGACGAAATAACCAGGCTCACCGCCGTGCGGATATTCCTGGCGAACGCCGGGTGCCTCGCGGCCATGGCGGGCGTGCCGCTGCTCGTGTCCGCGCTGGGCGGCGGCGGGGCGTCCGCCATGCCGTGGCGGATGGCGGCGTTCATGGGGTGCGGGATGCTGCCGTCGTTCGTGTTCATGCCGCTCCTGCCGGCCTTGCGGAGGGCGCTCGGGCAGAAGAGGCTGTTCTACGTCTTCGGGGCCGTCGCCGTCGCCGGCATGGTCGCGCTGTACGCGCTGAGCCGCGCCGGGCGGATCGAAGACCGCGCCGGCCTGGTGTATGCCGCGCAGTTCGTGAAAGCGTCCGGAATCATCGTGTCCACGGGTTTCATGTGGGCGCTCGTGCCGGAGGTCGTGGCATATTCCGAGCGCATGACGGGCAGGCGCGCCGCCGGCGTCGTGACCGCAATCGCCGGCGTGTTCTTCCGGGCCGGGACGGCGCTTGGAAAGGCTGCGGCCGGATGGGTGCTGGCCTGGACCGGATACCGGGCCGCGGCCGGGGCGGAAGAGACGGTTTCCCTTCCGGCGGAGCCGGGCGCGTGGCTGTGGACCATGGCCGTCTTCGCGGCGGTCGCCGTCGCGCTGTTCGTCTTTTCGTTTTCCCGGACGAAGGAGCGCATCGTGATGGATGCGGCGGACGCCGCGCAGGTGAAAATCTCCGACCTCTGGCGCGAGTTCCGCGGCAACGCGCCGCTCAGGTGGCTGTCGCTCTTCTTCTTCGCGGCGTTCGCCATGATGTCCGCCGGCAATGCGGCGGGGGCGTATTTCATGAACGGGCTGGAGTCGCAGACGCCGCTTGCGCAGGAGGGCATACGCTGGCTCGTGTGCGTGATTCCTGCGGCGCTGGCGGCGGTGGCCGCCTTCGCCATTTCCCGGTACCGGGTTTAGCCGGCCGTTTTGCGCGTCGCGCTTCACCCTTATCCCGGATTTTCGCAAGAGGGGGGATGGCGGCCTTGCTGAAGGTCGCGTGGAGGAGCCGAAGGATGCTGTTTCCCGTCAAAAGGCGAATCCAGGGAGGATGGCTGTCATGTTGGGAGGCTTGCGCTTCCTTGGTCTGCCGGAT
>CADCBS010000089.1 GCA_902799715.1 uncultured bacterium
GGCAAGTCTCCGCCGGATCGGCAGCGCCGATCCTTCGCCGCGCCTGGGTTCGTGGTCGCGCGTAGCGCCGCGCCTTCCACAAAAAACTTTGAAGAGCCAGTATGAAAAACAGCATTCATATTTTTACGGTTACCGAACAACCGAACAGACAATAGAGAATCCGGTCCCCGCTCCCACTTCGCAGGACTCCGGCGCGGCGGCTGCAAATTAGCCTGCAAATTAGCCTTGCCTAACGGGGGGGGGGGCGGTTATACTTCTCAACAGACACCGGAGGTGTCTTTACACAGTAGTAGCGAAAGGCGAAAGACCATGAATAGCAAATCTGCGTCTGGAACAGGGACTTCGCGGCGCGCGGCGCGCGTATGCGGAATGATGGCGGCCGCGGCCGCGATGGCGGCGTCGGCCGCTTTCGGCGAGGCCAAGGAGCAGAAGCTCGTGTTTTCCGGCTACTCCGGAACGACGACGCTCACAGACTTCCAGGCGATGGTGAAGCTGACCGAAGGGCAGTACGGCTTCAGCTACAACGACTACGCCGCGAACGACGGCTCCGATCTGTGGTTCACCGATTCTTCGGGGAACGTCATCCCCCACGAGATCGACCTCTGGAACGTCTCCGGCACATCCTACATCTGGGTGCGCGTGCCGGAACTGGCCGGCAAGTCCACGTCGATAACGATGCACTGGGGCGAGGCGCGGACTGCCGCGCAGACGTCCACCGCCAACGTGTGGAAGAACAACAAGGACGGCCGCGGCGGCTACGTGGGCGTGTGGCCCGACGCCACGGGGAATGGACTCGACGCCGTGCCGTATTCGGAGTCCTCCAGCGTCAATGACATGACCAATGAATTGAATGCCGGCTGGCCCACGGGCGCAAACAGGTGCAATACTACAACGAGCGGCCACAAAAACGCTTTGAAAGTGCCTGACTATTCGAAGAAGATAACGGACGAGTCGCGCTTCACGGTGAGCGGATGGTTCCGCTGTACTGGGCCCTACAACGGCAACTACAAGCGGTTTTTCTCCTCTACGGGGCTGGATGGCGCAAGCGTCGGCAATGGATGGCAAGTGCGCCAGAACGGCGATGGGTGGAACAGCAACAACGACACCAGACACCAGACGATAGCGGTGTCCGCATACAACGGTTCAAGTTACGCTGATTACAATACTAAAAAGCTCAACGTGAAGTACACTTACAATAACGTTTACATCACCGTGGTGTTCAGCGACAGGATCGCGACGATCTACCAGAACGGTGTTTTGATCGGGTCTGACGATATTGTCGGGTGCAAGGCGAGGCAGAGCTATCTCACGGCGGAGCAATTGGCCAATCCCGTCAACGACTTCGGCTTCCTGATCGGACTCAACCAGGGGACCGGCAACAGCTGGTACGGCCGCTACGACGAAGTGCGCATGTACGACGGAGCGGAATCCGCCGACCGCGTGAAGGCGAACTACGACACGATGAACACGCCGAACACGTTCCTTGCGATGCCGGCGGCGGCGACGGGCACTGCGAAATCGGCCCTTCTCAAGTTCGCGGGCTACACCGGGAACGAAACGCTGACGAACTTCCAGGCGCTCGTGAAACTGAGCGAAGGGCAGTACGGCTTCAGCTACGACGACTGGTCCGTGAAGGACGGTTCCGACATCTGGTTCGAGGATGCGGGCGGCAACGTGATTCCGCATGAAATAGACACGTGGGATGCGTCCGGCGATTCGTTCATCTGGGTAAGAGTCCCCGAGCTGTCGGGGCCTGACACGTCCATCACGATGCACTGGGGCGCGGAGCGCACCGCCGCGCAGAAGTCCGCCGCCAACGTGTGGAAGAACAACGGCGACGGCAAAGGCGGCTACGTTGGCGTGTGGCACATGGGCAAGGCCGTGCTTGGTGAATCCGAGCCGGACTCAACCGGCAACGGCCTCCACGCAGCGCCTTATTCTGAAACGGGACATTTGACGAAGATGGTCAAGACGGAAGTCAGCCTCTCCGCATTCCCCACTGCCGGCAGGCAGAATGCGGAGGCGGACGGCGAGAACAACGCTTTGAAGGTCCCTCTGTACAAACAGTTCATCACCGACGAGTCGCGCTTCACCGTGAGCGGCTGGTTCCGCTGCTCGAATGCGTTCAACACCATCTATAAGCGGTTCTTCTCCGCGACGGGGCTCGATGGCGCAAACGTCAACAATGGTTGGACGGTTCGCCAGAATGGCGACTACAGAAGCGGAGCCGAGAACCAGCACAAGACGCTTGCGCTTTCAACTTACGACGGCACAACCCAACACGACTATCAACAGCACGATTTGGCCGAGACGTATCTCTTCAAACCAGTTTACATAACAGTCGCCTTTGACGGAACGAAAGGATATGTGTACGAGAACGGCGCTCTGCAGTTCAGCGAGGACATCGCGGCGTGCAAGGCGCGCGAGAGCTACCTCACGGCCGAGCAGCTTGCGAATCCTCTGAACGCCTTCGGATTTACGATCGGCTGCGGTTATGGCATGGGCACGACTGGGCGCTCGTGGGTAGGCTACTACGACGAAATCCGCATGTACGACGGCGCGGAGTCCGCCGCGCGCATCAAGGCCAACTACGACACGATGAAAACGCCGAACGACTTCCTCGTGGCGGACAATTCGATTACAACGGCGGAATGGACGGGCGCGGGGAACGACGGCGACGTTTCGAACAGCGATAACTGGGTGTGCCGGACGCGCATCGGAGATGTCGTTGCGGACGCGCTTCCAAGGGGCGAAACGGACGTCACGATTTCCGGCGCGAACCTCTACATCGACATCTCCGCGGGGACGACGCTCCTCTGCAAATCCATCACGTTCGGGAATTCCGCCCTCGCCCGCACCAACGACTGGACCGGGCTTGCCTGGAGCAAGGTTTCGTTCGCGGAAGGCGCGGCGGTCGATCTGAACGGATACGGTCTTGTGCTGTCCGGATTCGGCGGGTCCGGGACGATCACGAACAGCGTGGACGCCACGACCGCGCTGCTGACGCTCAATGCCGCAGACGCCGTAAACAATACCGGGACGGCGATCGGCGGCAACATCAAGCTTGCGAAGGAGGGCGCCGGCGCGTTCACTTCGTCCAAGGCGCTGACATACACCGGCGGAACGGAAATAAAGGCTGGAACGATCCAGGCGCCGCAATCCACTGCGGCGTACGATGCGACGTTCACGCCGTTCGGCACGGGCAGGATAACAGTGAACTCCAACGCCGTGTTCAATGCGCAGAGCACAGCCGCGTACCGCAACAACGTGATCCTGAACGGCGGCACGGTGACGGGCGGCGCGGGCAACAGCGGAAGCCGTCCGGTCGTAATGCTGGAACGCGTCACGGCGGATTCGGCCATCAACCAGTCGCGTGCGGCGATCGACATCGGCGAGGCCGGCGTGACGACCGATCTGAACGGTCATACCGTCAACGTGACAATAGCGGGCGGCACCTACTTCCGGTGGTACGGGTCGCTTGAAGGCGTGGAAGGAAAGATCGTCGTGGGCGGCTCCGGGTATTTCGAAGACCTCCCCGGGAATTCGGAGTTGGTGGATGTTGAAGTCAACGGGGCGGTGTTCAATTTCGGACACGCAGTATATTGCCGCGATTTCACCGCAAATAACGGCAACAACGTCTACGCCGGGGGGACGCGCAACGGATTGTACGTCTCCGGGACTTTCACGCCCGTGGTCGCAAGTTTCTATGGGTGCGTCCTCCAGGACGGCGCGACTTTCAACATCTCGTCCAAGACGCTGGCGTTCAGCATTTCGTCCTCGCTTGGGAACCAGTACAACGGCACGGCCGAAGGCAACTTCAATCGCAAGACCGTGCGTTTCGAAGCGGGCGCGAAAGTCACGGTCAAGCTGCCTGCCGCCTACAACGAAGCGGCGGCTCTCAAGGCGGCCGCGCTCGCGGAAACGAAGGTGCTTTCCTGGGACGACTCGAACAGCCCCGACGGTTCCGTGGAGTTCCTTCTCGAGCCGGAACTGTCCAACCGCGGCTGCGAGTTCGTGCCGAAGGGCGACGGACTCTATCTGGCGGTGAAGCGCGGATTCACCATCCGGATTTCGGAGAACGAGGACAAGAAAGTGACGGTTCCCGGCGAATGGGTGGCGCAGAACTATGCGGACTTCGGCGCTGCCGGAGAGAGCGACATAGCGACATGGCTCGGCGGAACGGGGGCTAACGGCCTGCCGCGCTGGCAGGGCTGGCTTTTGGGTCTCGATCCTGCGGACGCGTCGTCCGTGGTGCTGTGCCGGGCCGCCGAAACGCAGCCCGGAGCCGGGGAGTTCGCGGTCGGCGCGAACGTGAACGTGCAGGCCGGTTCCGGCGCGGCCGTGACGGCGTATCTCGACACTTCGAGCGACGGCGAGGCGTGGACCGAGAAAGTCGCGGAGCAGGCGCTCAGCGACGGCGGCACGGTGTCGTTCAGCCGGTCGCTTGCGTCCGGCGAATGCGGCTTCTACCGCATACGCCTGGCGGTGCAGTGAAACGGAAGCGGAGATGCAGAGCAGGAAGGCCGCGCGGAAGCGCGGCCTTCTTCGTTCCGGCTTTCAACTGTTGACGCGCCCGCCGCAGTGGCGTATAATTCACAACCGTCTTTCCACACAAAACCGGAGATGAAATGAACACGATAGCCGAAATCATAGAAAAAGCCAGACAGTTCAAGGGCACGGTCGTCCTGCCCGAAGGCATGGACCCGCGCGTGATAAAGGCCGCATGCGCCGTGAAAGACCGCGGAATCGCGGAGCCGGTGGTTTTGGGCACGGCGGCGGAGATAGCGGACGCCGAGGCGAAGGCGGGGCTTTCGCTGGCGGAGCGCGGAATCAAGACGGTGGACTACACGTCCGACCCGCTCGGCGAAGAGCTCGCCGCGATCTACCTTGAAGCGTGGAACAGGAAAGAATCGCGCAAGCCGCCCGAGAAACAGAAGATCATCGACGCGGCGGCGGCGCTGAAGACGCTCCGCACCAAGCGCATCTACTTCGGCGGCATGATGGTGAAGACCGGGCGCGTGCACGGACTCGTGGCCGGCTCGATCGCGTCCACGGGCGACATGCTGCGCGCCGCGTTCCACACGATCGGCACGCAGCCGGGCACGAAGCTCGCGTCGTCCTGCTTCCTGATGGACCTGGCGAAGCCCACGCCGGCCGGCGACGGCACGCTCGCGTTCGCGGACTGCGCGGTGAACCCCAACCCCACGGCGGAGCAGCTGGTGGACATCGCCTTCGCGTCGGCGCAGACCTTCAAGGCGCTCACCGGCAAGGAGCCGCGCGTGGCGTTCCTTTCGTACTCCACGAAAGGCTCCGCGGCGGGGGAACTCGTGGACAAGGTGCGCCAGGCGGTGGAGATCGCCGGGCCGCGCTTCGCGGAGGCGGGGATCGCCATGGACGGCGAGATGCAGCTCGACGCCGCGCTCGTGAAGTCCGTGGCCGAACTGAAGAATCCGGGCGGCGCCATCCAGGGCGACGCCAACGTGCTGGTGTTCCCCGACCTGCAGGCGGGCAACATCGGATACAAGCTCGTTCAGCGGCTTGCGGGCGCGGAGGCCGTGGGCCCCGTGCTGCAAGGCCTGGCGAAGCCGCTCAACGACCTTTCGCGCGGATGCTCCGCCGAAGACATCGTGGGCACCGTGGCGATCGCGATGCTCCAGGCGAAGGCGCTGGAATCCTGAAAGGCGCGCGCATGACCGCGGAAAAAATGCTCGGGCGCGCGCGCGAAGTCTTCGACATCGAGATCGAAGGCATGCGCCGCGTGCGCGGATCGCTCGGCGAAACATTCGTGAAGACCGTGTCGCTGATGCTGGCCTGCCTCGACGCGGGCGGGAAGATAGTGGTCACTGGCGTGGGGAAGAACCTGCACGTCGCCGAGAAGATGAGCGCGATATTCGCGTCCACCGGCACGAGTTCGATAGTGCTGAACCCGGTGCAGGCCATGCACGGCGACCTGGGCATGACGGCGGTGGACGACCTGCTGCTCGCGCTCTCGTTCTCGGGCGAGTCTGAAGAGGTGGTGAAGCTCATCCCGGCGGTGCGCAGGCACGGTCTGAAGGTCGTGGCCATCGTGGGGAAGGCGGATTCCACGCTCGGGCGCATGGCCGACGTGGCGCTGGAAGTGCCGTGCGGCAAGGAAGCCTGCCCGTTCGGCATGGCCCCCACGAACTCCACGACCTCCACGATGGCCATGGGCGACGCGCTGGCGATGGTGATGATCGACGCGCGCGAGTTCAAGAAGTCCGAGTACGCGCTGAACCACCCGGCGGGCGCGATCG
The DNA here is from genome assembly GCA_902799715.1 of uncultured bacterium. GTDB lineage: Bacteria > Verrucomicrobiota > Kiritimatiellia > RFP12 > UBA1067 > CADCBS01. The sequence continues at coordinate 6,276 of CADCBS010000089.1, forward strand.
GCCGCGCGCTGGTCCTGAAGGCGACCGACATCATGCGCACGGGCGACAGGCTCGCCATGGTCCCGCCGGAGGCGTCCGTCCTGGACGCGCTGATGGCGATGACGAAAGCCAAGGCCGGATCCGCCGTGGTGGCGGGGCCGGACGGCGTGCTGGCGGGCATCTTCACAGACGGCGACTTCCGCCGGAACGTGTCCGAAGGGCGCGACATCCTGCACGACCCCGTGTCGAAGTACATGACGCGCTCGCCGGAATACATCCGCGACGACGCCTACGCCGTGGACCTGCTGCGCGTGTTCGAGCGCCGCCGCATCGACGACCTTCCGGTGTGCGACGCGTCGGGGCGCGTGGCCGGCATGGTGGACATCCAGGACCTTCCGAAGATGAAGGTGCTCTGAGGCCGCGTTGGACCAGGGGCAGGCAGAACGGTACAGCCGGCACATCGCGCTGCCGGAGATCGGCGCCGCCGGGCAGGAGCGCCTGCTCGCGGCGCGCGTTCTCGTCGTCGGGGCGGGCGGGCTCGGCTCGCCCGCCGCGATGTACCTGGCCGCGGCCGGGGTGGGCACGATAGGCATAGCGGACTTCGACGCCGTTTCGCTTTCCAACCTGCAGCGGCAGGTGATCCATTCCACCGGCGGAATCGGCCGCCCGAAGACGGAAAGCGCGGCCCTGCGCATCGCCGCGCTGAACCCCGGCGTGAAAGTGGAGCGCATCGACGCGGTGATAGACGCGTCGAACGCGCGCGAGACGGTGCGCGCCTACGATTTCGCCATCGACGCCACCGACAACTTCGCGGCGAAGTTCCTGCTGAACGACGCCTGCGTGATGGAGCGCAAGCCGTTTTCGCACGCCGGCGCGCTGCGCTTCTCGGGGCAGACCTTCACGTACGTCCCCGGCGTGTCGCCGTGCCTGCGGTGCATCCTGGGCGGGCCGCCGGCGAAAGGCGCGCGCCAGGGGTCCTGCGGGCGCGACGGCGTGCTCGGCAGCCTGTGCGGCGTGATAGGCTCCGTGCAGGCGGCGGAGGCGGTGAAATGGATAACCGGCGCGGGGAAGCCGCTTTCGGACAGGCTGCTTTGCGTGGACCTGCTCGAAGGCTCCTTCCGCACCGCGGCGCTTCCGCCGCGCGACCCCGCCTGCCCGGTGTGCGGCGACAGGCCGTCGATCCTCGCGCCGGTCGACACGGACGACTGCCCGGTGCGCCTTTCCGCCCGGCAGATATGACCCGGCGGGCGGCCCCCGGCGGATCCCGGGGCCGGCCCGGCGCCAGGCGCGCGGCGGGCTTGCCCGCGCTCCGCATGTTCTGGTATACTTGCGCCAGACATGAGAAAACTTGGAGACAGGGCGGGGCAGACGCTGGTGGAATACGCCATAGTGTTCGCGGCTCTGCTCGGCGTGGCGGCGGTGCTGACATGCCTGCTTTCGGCGGCGAAGCGCGATTCCGTGCGCACTTCGGCGCTCGTGGGCTCCGAGTATCCATGAAAGGCGCGGCACGAAAGGAGTCTCGGCGATGAAATCCGTCATGAAGAGCAAAAAAGGCCAGACGATGGTGGAGTACATCATAATCGTCTCGCTCGTAGCGATCGCGCTTATCGGCGTGATAGTGTATTTCACGCGCGGCCTGGGCAAGACCTACGCCGGCGCCACGAGCGCGCTCAACGAGGAGGAAGGCTCCAGCGCCAAGTCCGCCGCCGAGAGCATAAACGCCGACTCCATCCGCAAGATGGGCAACTGAGCGGCGCCGGCGCCGCGGGGAAAGCGCGGGCTATGCACCGCACGGCAGAAGACGCGGTCCGGCGCAAGGCGTTCCGCAGCCGCGCCGGGCAGGCGATGGTCGAATCCGTCATCGCCATCCTCGCCATCACCTTCGCGTTCCTTTGCGCGGCGGAGTTTTCCGACCTCCTGCGCGCGAAGCTCCTGATGCGCCACGCGGCGGCGCGCGCGGCCAGATGCCGCGCGGTGGGCATGAACAGGTACATGGCGGAGAAGTCCGCGCGCGTGGCCATGATACCGGCTTCGGGAAGGCGGCTTTTCCCGGCGGCGGGCGACGTGGGGCTGGAAAACGTCTCGGCCGCGTACGCCGCGAGGATAGGCGACGCCGTGCCTGCCGTGCTGCGCGCGCCCGCATGGAGCCCCGAAGCGGCGGTCGAGCTGTGGCGGATCCCGGCGTACCTCGAATCGCGCGACGAATCGTACGCGCGCGGCGTGCTCGACTACGAACTGTGGGACGCCACGCGCATAGACGCCGGCGGACCGGTGTCGGCCTCGCCGCGCATAAGGGCGACGGTCGGCCAGACGCGCCCGCGCATCACCGGGGCGTCGGCGCTTTTCGGCGCGCCGGCGGCGGACGGCGGGGGAATAGCGCTTTCGGCGTCCGCCGAGATCGAAAACCACGCGCTCCTGTACATGGAGGACGCCGGGCTGTGAGGAAGACCCGCGCGAAATCCGGGCAGGTGGCGCTTTTCATGCTGCTCGTGTTCACGGCGATCCTGCTGACGGTCCTGGTGAACTTCGACGTGTTCACCGCGGTCCTGCGCAAGGAAGACGTGCAGAACGCCGGCGACGCCGCGGCGCTGGCCGCGGCGCGCTGGCAGGCCACGACCCTGAACCTGGAAGGCGAACTGAACCTGATCCACGCGCTCGCGGTGTGCACGGGCGAGACGAACGCGATACCCGGCATAAACGCCATGCAGGCGCGGCTGGCGTTCGCCGGGCCGCTCGCCGGGCTCGCGGCCGCGCAGACGGCCGCGCGCCAGAACCACGCGTTCGACGACCCCGGCGCGATCGCGATGATGCGCGAGCACTCTCTTTCCGTCCGCTCCATGCAGACCGGGGGCGACGGCTACGACGCCTACCCGGAGCCGTGGCCAGGCGCCTGGGCCGAATACGCCGACATGATAGACGCCGCGTCGGGACAGGGCCTGGCCGCCGTCCCGGGCAACACGAGGTACTTCGACACCGCGGGCGGGCACACGCTCCTGGACCGCTCCTTCTACATGGCTGTGAACGGCAGGGACTGGTGCTGGTTCTTCTTCAACGCCATGCCGCTCCTGCGCGGCTACCGCTCGTTCTCCGACTGGGACCCGCTGCCGGAGCGCGAAAGGGGCGGGCTGTGGAACTCCGAGATATTCGGCCTCGAAATCGAGCCTGCCGACGTCCCGCTCGCCGCTTTCATGGACGCCGGTTCGGCGGCGGAGCTGCTGGGCGCGGTCCCGCCGCGCGGCTCCGTGCGGTCGGAGGACGTGGAGGAGTCGGGCCTGATGTTCTCGTTCCCGCAGCGGTGGTACGTGTACGGCAGGGAAGCGTGGGGGCGCTGGACGGCGTTCGACCCGTTCGGGGAGAACAGGTTCCCCGCGGCCGGCCGCGTGAAGCCGGAATACGACGTGGACGGCGCGGCGGCCGTCTGCCGCGTCCGCGGCGAGATAAACCCGTCCTCGCCCGGGCTGGATTCCAAGGCCGTGCACTGGCTCGCGGCGGCCAAGCCGTTCGGCTATCTCGAAGACGGGGAGACGGGCGGGCGCGCCCCGGCCACCTCGGCGGGCGGCTACATACTGCCCGCGTTCCGCGCGGTGCGGCTCGTGCCGGTGGACACCGCGCGCGGCGCGGACCTCGCCACGGCGGACGCTTCGTGGGTCGCGCACGTGCGCCGCCACCTGAAGCCGTACATGGCGCACGGGCCTTCAGCGGCGGCCCCGCACGCCCAGGCCGGGTGCGCCTGGTGCGAGGCGCTTGTCCTCTGGGAGCGCGCGGAGTTCCGCGATGCGGGCGTGGAATGGCTGCGCCGCAACAGCAGGATGTGCAGGCGCACGGGCGGAGGCCCGGGCGGAAGCGGAGGGACCGCGCATGGACATTGACGTTCGCTCAAGGATGCGCCGCCGCGCCGGGCAGGCGATGACGGAGTTCGCGATAGGCCTTTTCGCCGCCGTGCTGCTCTTTTCCGGGCTCTTCGCAGCGGCGGGGATCATGCGGGACCTGCTGGAGGCCCGTTCGCGCCTGCGCGCCGAAGCCGGCGAAAAGGCCCTGCAGTCGACGGCCGGCACGGCGCCGCGGAACATAGCGCGCTGGGACGAAGGGCCGGACGGCCTGCAATACACGCCCGACGACAGGGCGCAGAGCGGAATATCGTACGCGATCGCCGCGATCGCGGGCCATGCGGAAGGCCCGCCCGGAACGGTCGAATACGCGCTCGCGCACGATGCGCTTCCGTCGTCGATGCTCGACGTCGCGCGCGGCATCCCCTACGACTCCACGTTCGCCGAAAAGCACGAGACGGTGGAAAACGACGTTCCGCCGTTCGCGGCCGAGTACCTGTTCGGCTCGGAGCGCGTGCGCAACAAGGTGAAAGTCGCCATTCCGGCGGCGGGAGGCCTGCTGTGAGCCGCAGGGCCGGAATCGGGCCGGCCGCCCTTGCGCGGGCGCTGCGCGCGGCGGCCGCATTCGGGGCCGCCGCCGCCCTCT
>CADCBS010000090.1 GCA_902799715.1 uncultured bacterium
CGGCGGACGGCGCCGCGGCGCCGCGGCGCGCCAGTATGCCGGATTCGCTCTGCTCGTTCGCGCCGCGCGGCGACACGGGATCCGGCCTGGCCGGCCGCGCCGGCGGCGGATTCCGGTTCCTGGGCCTTTCGCTGCATCCGCGCGCCGCCGCGAACACCGCCACGGCGGCGGCCGCGGCGGCCACTATCGCGGCGACGGTGAGCACTCCGGGCTCGCCGCGCCTGCGGCGGCGCTGCGAGGTGGAGTATTCTATGCCGAAATCGCCGCGTTCGTACATCTTACCGGCGCGCGATCGCCGCGCGCATCTCCCGCACCGCCGCTTCGAGCCCGGCGAATACGGCGCGGGCGACTATGGAATGCCCTATGTTCAGCGTGTCGAGCCCGGGCATCGCCAGCACGGGGGCCACGTTGGCGTAGGAAAGCCCGTGGCCGGCGTTCGTGCGCAGGCCGAGCGACTTCGCCAGCGCGGCGGCCGCGAACAGCCTGTCCAACTCCTCCCGCGCGGCCGCGCCGGAGGCGTTCGCGTACGCGCCGGTGTGGAACTCCACCGTGGGCGCGCCCGCGGCGGCCGCGGCCTCCACCTGGCGGGCGTCGGGATCGATGAACAGCGAAACGTCCACGCCTTTCGCCGACAGCGCGGCGACGGCGTCCGCCACCGCCGCGGACTGCCCGGCCGCGTCCAAGCCGCCTTCGGTGGTCAGTTCCTGCCGGCGCTCCGGCACGAGGCAGACCTCGTCGGGGACGATCTCGAGCGCCACGGCCATCACGTCGGGCGCTATCGCCATCTCCATGTTGAGGCGCGTCTTCACGGCGCGCCTCAGCAGGCGCATGTCGTCATCGCGCATGTGGCGGCGGTCTTCGCGCAGGTGCGCGGTTATGCCGTCGGCGCCGCCGGCCTCGGCCGCAGCGGCGGCCTCGACGACGTCCGGGTACGGCGTGCCGCGCGCGTTGCGCAGCGTAGCCACGTGGTCGATGTTTACGCCAAGCCGGACCATTTCACTTCGCCTGCGCTGCGGATTCGGCGGAGACGACCTGCTGGACGGCGGACTTCACGACTTCCGCGTTCACTCCGGGGGCTATCTCCACGAGGAACGAATTGTCGCGGGCCTCTTTCACGGTGCCCACGAATCCGTTCGTCATCAGCACGCGCGCGCCGGCGCGGATTTCGGAGATCATCTTGCGGCGCTCTTTCTCCTTGCGCTGCTGCGGACGGATCATCATGAAGTAGAAGATGCCGATCAGAAGGAGCATCATCACCCACGGGCCGTCGAGGAATCCACCGCCCTGGCGCTGGCCGTCCGCCTGGGGCTGGGGCTGCTGCTGCACGGTGCCGGTCTGCTCTTTGGCGTCGCCGGACGGCGCGGCGGCCGCGGTCTGCGCCTGTGTCTGTGTCTGCGCGGGGGCCGACGGGGCGGCGGAAACGGCCGCGGTCTGCGCCTGTGTCTGTGCGGGTGCGGGTGTCTGGGCTGGTGTCGCGGCGGGCGGCTGGGCCGCCGCCTGGGCTATGCTTATGTAGTTCATTTTCCGAGTTCCTTGTGTGTCTTTTCGCGCCATTCATCGAAGTACCCGCCGGCTATGGCCTTGCGGATGTCTTCCATGAAATGGAGAATGAAATGGATGTTGTGTATCGAAAGAAGGCGCATGCCGAGCATCTCGCCCGTGTGTATCAGATGCCGCACGTACGCGCGCGAATAGCCGCGGCAGCAAAGGCAGTCGCAGCCTTCCTCCACCGGACGCTGGTCGCAGGCGTTGGCCGCGGCCTTCACGGCGTACTGGCCGTGCCGGGTTAGGGCCGTGCCGTGGCGGGCGATGCGCGTGGGGCTTACGCAGTCGAACATGTCGACCCCGCGCGCCACGCATTCAAGTATCTGCTCCGGCTCGCCCAGGCCCATCACGTAGCGCGGCTTGTCCCGTGGCAGGCCCGGCTCGGACGCCTCCACGGCCTTGTACATCAGCTCCGGCGGCTCGCCCACGCTCACGCCGCCTATCGCGTAGCCGTCGAAGGGCATTCCGGCGAGTTCCGCCGCGCAGGACGCGCGCAGGCCGTCGTATATCCCGCCCTGCACTATGCCGAACACGAGCTGGCCGGGCGCGTGCGGCGCCGCGAGGCTTTCCTCCGCCCAGCGCAGGGTCGTCGCCACGCTCTTCCGCGCGCGTTCCTCGCCGCATGGCCACGGCAGGCACTCGTCGAACACCATCGCGATGTCGCTTCCCAGGATCCGCTGCGCCTCCATCGACTCCTTCGGCCCCAGGAACACTTCCGCCCCGTCTATGTGCGAATGGAAGAAGCAGCCCTCCGGCGTCAGCTTGCGTATCCGCGCGAGCGAAAACACCTGGAACCCGCCGCTGTCGGTAAGGATCGGCCCGTCCCAGGACATGAACCTGTGCAGGCCGCCGCACTTTTCCATCACATCCATGCCCGGGCGCAGCACGAGGTGGTAGGTGTTGCCCAGTATGACGGACGCGCCGAGCTCCCGCAGGTCGCGGCAGTCGAGGGACTTCACTGTGGCGCGCGTGCCCACTGGCATGAACGCCGGCGTCTCCACCGGGCCGTGCGCGGTGTGCAGAACGCCGCACCGCGCCTTCGAAGTTCCGTCCGAACGCGCGATCGAGAATGTCCCTGGGGGCGATGTCTGCACACTATTGTCCATGGGGAGAAAAGTAAACCATAATCCCCCCTCCTGCGCAAGAATCGCGGCGCAAACCGCGTCCGGGGAAACCGGCCCCTTCGCCCTAGAATCCGAGAACCGCGAGGTTCCTGATCGATACGAACCCCCGCCCGCCGGCGGAACCGGGCGAACCGAGGACCAGATGGTCGACAAGGCGTATGCCGAGGAGCCTGCCGGTCTCTATCAGGCGCTCTGTCGCCTCGATGTCTTCTTTGCTCGGCTCCGGGCCGCCGGACGGATGGTTGTGCGCTACGATGATCGCGAATGCGCGGTATCTGACCGCCTCGCAGAACACGTCCCTCGGATGCACGGGCGCCCGGCTCACGGAACCTTGCGATACGTCTATCGGTTCGCAGAGCGCATGGAAGCCGGAATCCATCGGGAGCACGAAGAAATGCTCTTTCTCCGGCGCGCTTTCCACGATGCGCCTGAACACTTCGTAGGCGGAAGAGGAGACCCGGAGGTTGTAGTTGCGGAATGCGTAGTCCTCGAGCGGATCGACCCGTCGCACCAATTGAAACGCGGCGGCGACCTTCATTAGCTTTGCATCCGCCAGACCTTTTATCGGCCGTCCGGGATTGCGCCCGTTGTACTCCGCGAAACGGGCCTTCATTTCCAGCCAATCCGCTTTCACGAACGCGCCAAGCGTCGGGAACGCGTCGATCATGCGCAGGGCGAGTTCATGGACCGGGCACCCGGCCGAACCCGTGCCCAGGACGATCGCCAGCAATTCCACGGGCGAAAGCGCCTTGCCGCTCGGATCCCCTGCGTACTTCTCGCGCGGACGGAACTCCGGCGGCAGGCTACTTTGACGCATCGTAGCCATCGTCGCCGTTCTCCTTGCTGTCGCCCTTCTCCGCCGCCTCGGCGTATTCGTATGGGTCGTCGCAGGGGCGAGAACGCCCCTGCCACAGAACCGGCTCGCCCTCGCACTCCGTCTCGTCCACCCAAAGTTCGCACTGGCGCATGACTGTCTCAAGCGCGCCTTGGGCTTCGTCCGGCGGATACTTGTACTTCTTCAAAAGCCGCTTCACGAGCATTCGCATGCGGGCGCGCGCGCTGTCGCGACGGTCCCAGTCGACCGTGCGGCTGCTCCTTAGCTGGCCGGTCAGCTCCTTCGTGAGCGCGATAAGCTTGTCGTCGGTGTAGAACTTCTTCACCGCCTCCGGCTTCGAGAGCGCGTCGTAGAACGCCGCCTCGTCTTCGTCGAGTCCCTTCGGGGTGGAGTCGATCCCCTCTTTTATGCGCGTCGCAATCTCGATGAGCCGCTTGATGACCTCTTCGTTCGTGATGTGGCCGTTGATGTACTCGTTCATCGCCTTGCTCAAAAGTTCGCTGAATTCCTCGCTCTTCACGAGGTTCTTCCGCGCATGCAGCTTGACGCTTTCGGAAAGGAGCTTCTTCAATATCTCGACGGCGAGGTTCTTCTCCTTCATCCGCCTGATCTCGGCGAGGAACGCCGCGTCGAAGAGCGACACCGCCGCCTTCTTGTCCGAGAAGAGGTTGATCACGCCATCGCTCGCCACGGACTCCTTCACCATCTCGGCTATCTGCGCGTTCAGTTCCGCGAGCCCCTTCTTCTCGCCGCCGGAGCCAGCCATCGTCCACTGGTTGATCATCCCGCGCACGGCTTCCATGAATCCGGCCTCGAACCTGTCGCGCTCCGGCACGAGCGCGGCGCAGAGCGACAGAGCCTGTTTCATGAGGTAGGCGTTTTCAAGGAATATCTCCTTCTGCCTCTTCCTCTCCGGCGCAAGGAGGAAATTGACCGCGCCGTTTATCGCCTTCGCGCGCTCCAGGTCGCTTCCGTCGATTCCCTTCGCGTATCCGCAGCCGTGCAGCTGCGCCCGGCTGATCTCCAGGTGTTCGTAAAACTTCGGTTTCGCGATCGTCGCGACGTCCGGGTTCCCGAACTTCTTCCTGTCGCGCACCGTGTACTGGTTCATGGCGTCCTTCAATGCGGCGGCGATGCCGATGTAGTCCACCACCAACCCGCCTTCCTTGTCGCCGTACACCCTGTTCACGCGAGCGATTGCCTGCATCAGGTTGTGCCCGACCATCGGCTTGTACACGTACATCGTGTCGAGGCACGGGACGTCGAACCCCGTGAGCCACATGTCCACCACGATCGCGATCTTGAACGGCGACGTCGCGTCCTTGAACTCAAGCGCCCGCTCCATCCTGTCGCGCTTCGACCCGATGATGTCGCGCCATTCCTCCGGGTCCTGGTTGCCCTCGGTCATAACGACCTTGATCTTCCCGCTCTTCCCCCACGCCGGACGGAGCTTCAAAAACCGCTTGTATATCTTGATCGCGATGGGACGCGAGTACGCGACGATCATCGCCTTGCCGGCGAGGTTCTTCTCGCGGTACTTCTCGTAGTGTTCGAGGATGTCGTCCACGAGCGACTCTATCGCGCCGTCGTGCCCGAGCAGCACCTCCATCTGCGACTGGTCGCGCTTCGACTGCTCGACCACCGCATCGTCCGCCTCGCCCTCCGCCGCGATGCGCTTGTACTCGGCGTCGATCTTCGCGAGAGCCGCATCGTCGAGCTTCAGATGCACCACGCGGCTCTCGTAGTAGACCGGCCTCGTCGCGCCGTCCTCCACGGCCTGCGTCATGTCGTAGATGTCGATGTAGTCGCCGAAGACCTCGCGCGTCGAGCGGTCGCCTTCATCTATCGGCGTCCCGGTGAACCCGATGAACGTGGCGTTCGGAAGCGAGTCGTGGATGATCCGCGCCGTCGGCACCGTGCGCCGCGTCTCGATCGTGCCGTCCCCTTTGCGCACCACCTTCTCGGACTCCACGAACCCGTAGTGCCCCCGGTGCGCCTCGTCCGCGATCACGATAACGTCGCGCCGGCGCGAAAGCGCGTCGTCCGACTCCTCGAACTTCTGGATCGTCGAAAAGAATATCCCGTTCTGCTTCTGCTTCTTCAGAAACTCCTTCAAGTGCGCCCGGCTCGTCGCCTGCTCTGCCGTCTGGCGCAGGAAGGGAGCGCACTTCAGGAACTGCCCGTAAAGCTGGCCGTCAAGGTCGTTGCGGTCGGTAAGCACAAGGATTGTCGGCCCGTCCAGCTCGGCCGCCAAAAGATGCGCGTAGAACACCATCGAAAGCGACTTGCCGCTCCCTTGCGTGTGCCAGAACACGCCGCCGCGCCCGTCGCCGCGCATCGCCTCTTTCGTCTTTTTGATCGCCTTGCGCACCGCGAAATACTGGTGATAGCCCGCGAGTATCTTGTTGCAGCCCGGCCAAGAATGGCCGGTAACAGAACCCGAAAAGCAGATGAAGTTCTTCACCACGTCGAGGAGCCGGGCCGGGGCCAGAAGGCCCCGGAACAGAACCTCGAAGCCGCCGACGCCGCGGTCTTCCCTCTCGCCGTCGATCGACTTCCATTCCTTGAACCAGCTCTCGCCCGCCGTGAGCGAACCCGCGCGCGTCGACACCATGTCGCTTGCAACGCAAATCTGGTTGTACGTGAAAAGGTCGGGTATGTCGTGCTGGTAGTTGCGCAGCTGGAGAAACGCCTCGTGAACCGTCGTCTCGGGCTTGGACGGATTCTTAAGTTCGATCACCACGAGCGGCAGGCCGTTCACGAAAAGAACGACATCGGGACGCTTCACCACCTCGCCGTTCTGCACCGTCCACTGGTTGACCGCATGGAAAGTGTTCTTCTCGGGATGCGCGTAGTCGACAAGCTTCACAAGACGCGTCGTGTCGTCGCCCGCCACCCGGCACGCGCCGTCGACACCGTTCTGAAGGAAGTCGGTGAAAATCGCATTGCGCACCACGACGCTACCGCCCGCAATGCCGCGCACCTGGCGGATCGCATCGTTCACCGCCTCGTCTGGGACGCCCTTGTTCAGCTTGCGCACCTGATACTCGAACACGTCGGGGAGCGTAGGGTCGCTGTAGTCGCGCTTGACGTCGGGGCCGTACATGTATTCCCACTTCATCGAGCGCAGCACTTCAAGTACCGCGTTCTCGTATGCGTTCTCGTTGTAGGCGCCCGTCGCCATCACGCCACCTCCACCTTCTCGACATCGATCTCGCCGCTCATCAGCTTCGGCAACAGAGCATCGCGCATCGCGGCAAGAGAGCGCGTTTCTTTTGTTAAAGCTCGAATTTCATCAAACAACCCATCGACCAAATTATTAAACTTACACAGAATTACATCATCAGGGCGTAAAACTTGGTAAGATTTTACAACACCAACATTTAGATTCTGTTGGCATGATCCTACCGCCATAAGATTCAACGCTTCGCGCGCATTAAGAAGCTGAAGGTAAAGATATGCATAACCAATCTCTTGCCTAGCAACAATACCCACTGCCGCCTGATTGAATGTACTCTCACTATCAAGTATTCCGAGACGGCCAACTGTTGGCGCCGCATATATTGCCATCAAAATTGTGTTACGAGGAAAGACTTTTGCAGCAGAATTTGCCACTGCATCTTCTGAAATATGCTTTTCGCTATCGAACAAAAAACAATCTTTCAACTCTTTAGTCGAATACCAGCGGATTAGTCCTTTATAGTACGATTCTTCTTTTGTTCGCGGTGTACCACCAGAGGCAATCTGCTCAGCCATTCCTTCAAGTGGCTCCATCTTCCACCCTTGTGGCATCTTGCCGCCGAATGGCTCGAAGTCCACAAACCACGACTTGAAAATCGCCTGCGCCTGCGCTTCAAGGTTCGCGCATATCTTGCGGTTGTTCTCGATCTTGTCGTCAAGCGCCCGGCCAGATGATCCAACCATTGAATCTATAGCCTTCTGTCGAATTAGATCTGTGTTGATCAAATAGTAAATGAAATCTTTATCAGAAACACCATCAACGCCCTGAAAGACAATAAACTCTGTCGATCCAAACGCGACTTCATTGTTTCCAAGAAAGCGCACTTGGGCAATCTTCCCATTTTCAAGGCATGGTGTTATTCTGGCCATTAATGTACAACCATTTATAAATTTAACACCGCCACTATATGATTCTTCGGCGTAGCTCGAAATGTCACGACAATGCGGCGTTATCTTGTCCATTGCCACCTTTTTGGCAACAACGCCTTTCTTCAGTGTAAATAAAGGGTTTATTTTAACAATCTCCCCCAGCCGCACTTTCTTCCACTCGCTCATGCGACACCTCCCTTGCGCGCCAGCACCGCCTTCTCGGCCAGTTCGTCGATGTTGGCGGGCTTCATGCCGTGGTAGTTGATTTCGACGGGGAGACCTGGGCAAAAATGCCCAGGCACAGAACAAGAATGCCCATGCGCAGAACCGCCCGCCAGCCATTGGGCGATGCGGTTCAAGGCGGTGGCGTCGAAGCGCGTCATGGGCTTTTCCTGCGTGGTGTAGGGCCAGGCGGCCGGGGCGAGCAGCAAGAGCCGCCCTTCCGCGCAGGCGTCGAAGTAGCGGCCGGCCGGCTTCTCCAGTTTTGCGAATCCCATGTTCTTCAGCGCCACCAAGGGCAGGCGGCGCTTCATCGCCTCGCGGGCGATCTGGCGTTCGCCGTCGGAAATGCACGGGCTCAGCACCACCGCGCCATGCCCGGCGGCGGCAAGCGCGCTTTCCAGCCGCTCGCGGTATTCGGGGCTTTCGCTTTCGATTACCGGCTCGCCGTCGGGCGTGCGCGCGATCTTCATTCCGCCGCCGCGCTTCGCCTCGCGGCGGTATGTGAAAAAGCGCCGCGAGCACTGCACCTGGGCAAGCGGCCGTTCAAGAAGGTGTCGGTTGCCCAGCGCCTCGAAGCTGCCCGTGAGCCGCCCGCCGTCGAGCGGCAGCTCGATGCGCTCCACGCGCCTGAAAAGCGCGGGGTTGGCGCGCTTTTCGGCGAGGCGCCGCGGATTGTCGCGAATGTAGGCGATCATCGCCTTCAGCTGCCCTTCGTGCAAAAGCACGGTATCTTGAAAGCCTTCGGCCCATCTTAACTGCGGCAAAAATGCCGCATCACAGAACTGGCAGTTCTGTGACTCGCCGTTTTCGGCGAGTAGTTTCCACCGCTTCGCCGCGCCGGCCTTGAAGCCGCGCACCAGCGAGCCAAGCGGCCGCGCGAGCGGCGCTTTCACGAAAGCGATGAAATGGATGTGATCTGGCATCAGCTGCTCCGCGATTATTTCCACTTGCGGCGCAATGCGCGGCATTTCGGCAAGCGCTTCCAGCACCGCCTCGCCAAAGGGCGTGGGGGCGATGCGCCAAAGACCTGGGCAAGAATGCCCAGGCACAGGACTGTTCTGTGACTCGCCATTCTTGGCGAGTTTCCCCAGCGGCTCGCCGCGCCGGTCTTCGAGCGTCACGGTGATCATGTAGATGGCGCGCTGGCGGTAATCCCAATCGACGAGGCGCCGCGTCATGCGATGCTTCGTTTCCTGCCAAAAGGCCGCCCTCTCTTCCGCCGCGCTCATACCTCGTACCCGATTGCCTTCAGGTTCTTCCGTATCGCCGCCTCCAGCCGCGCCGATTCGCCGAAAAGCCCCTTCAGCTCGCCCGTGAGCCGCTTCATCTTCGCGTCGAACGGTTCGCCGTCGTCCTCTTCCACTTTGCCGCCTGCGTAGAGGCCGGGCGTGAGTTTGAACTTCTTCTCCGCGATCTCCTCCGTCGCGGCGACGGCGGCGAAGCCATCCTCCTTCCTGAACTTCCCGCTGCGGAACGCCTCGAACGCGGCCGCGATCTTCGCGATGTCGTCGTCGGAGAACACGCGGTGCGTCCTGTCCACCATGTGGCCGAGCGAAGTGGCGTTGATGAAAAGCGTCTTGCCGGGCCGGTCTTTCGTGCGGTTGAAAAACCAGAGCGTTACGGGAATCGTCACCGAATAGAAAAGCTGCGGCGGCAGGGAGACGATACCCTCTACGAGATCGTCCTCGATAATCGCCTGGCGGATTTTATCCTCTCCGCCCGTCGCGCTCGTCAAGGCGCCGTTCGCGAGAACGAGGCCGATGCGGCCTTTCGGCTTCAGGTGCGAAATCATGTGCTGGATCCACGCGTAGTTCGCGTTGCCGTCCGGCGGGAGGCCGTACTTCCAGCGCGGGTCGTCCTTCACCCTGTCCGCGCCCCACTTCTTCTGGTTGAACGGCGGATTCGCGAAGATGCGGTCCATCTGCGTCCCGGCGTGGATGTCGTGCATCAAGGTATCCTCGTGGCCCATGCCGAAGTCCGCGCCGATGCCGCGGATGGCCATGTTGATCTTCGACATCTTCCACGTGTCGGGGTTCGCCTCCTGGCCGAACACCGAGACGTCGCCGCGGCTGCCGCTGTGCGTTTCGATGAACTTCACCGACTGCGCGAACATGCCGCCCGATCCGCAGCACGGGTCGTAGATGCGCATCCCGGCGGCGGGCTGGAGGACTTCCACGAGAATCCGCACGATGGTTTCGGGCGTGTAGTATTCGCCGCCCTTCTTACCCTCGTATTCGGCGAAGTGCCGGATGCAGTATTCGTAGGTGCGGCCGAGAATGTCGCGGTTCGCCACCACGTCGCCGAGCGGCAGCTCGTTCGTGAAGAGATCAATGACGTCGCCGAGCATCCGCTTGTTGATGTCCGTAGAGCCGTAGAACTTCGGGAGAACACCCTTGAGCGTCTTGTTCTCGCGCTCGATCGCGATCATCGCGTTGTCGATCGTCTCGCCGTTGTTCGCCTCGTGCGCGACGGCGGCGATCGTAGCCCAGCGCGCGGACTTCGGGACGAAGAAGATATTCTTCTCCATGTAGGCGTCGCGGTCCTCCTCGTCGCCGTAGCCCTCGGCCTTCAGCTCGCGGTAGCGGTTCTCGAAGGCGTCGGAGACATACCGCAGGAACAAGAGCCCCATCAGCACCTGACGGTACTGCGTGGCGGGCAGCTTGCCGCGCATCAAGTCGGCGGCATGCCAGAGCTTGGCCTCAAACCCAAGCGTCGCCGTATTGTCATCCTTAGTCTTTTCCATTCCACCCGCCTTCCAAATGTCTTGATAATCTCCCTGGCCTCCAGGACACGGCGCAAACCTCCGGAGCCGTTCCGGCCCCCCGGCCGGAGAAGAGCGCGCAGCCGGATTATACCAAACACCGCGCGTGCGGCGCAAACCGGCGTCCACGGCCGCCATCGGCCCGGGGCGTCCGGGACGGCGGCCGGACACGGAAAACCGGGGGAAATTCCGCGTGCGTTTTGGTATAATTGCCGAAGGTGAAACCGCTCCGTCCATATATCGAGGTACTCAAGCTGTCCTGGCCGCTCGCGCTGGGCATGGTCAACAACGCCGCGATGCAGTTCGCCGACCGCGCGTTCCTTGCGAGGTACTCGATGCCGGCGTTCGAGTCCGTCCTTCCCGCAAGCACCCTGTCCTGGGTCTTCGTCGGCTTCTTCCAGTCTATCGTCGCGTACTCCGGCGTGTTCGTGGCGCAGTACCACGGGGCGAAAAACCCGCGCATGTGCGCCGCAAGCCACAAGGCCGCCACGATGATCGCGTTCGCCTCCGGCGCGCTGCTGCTCGCGCTCGTCCCGGCCGCGGAATGGATACTTTCAGCGACCGCGCCCTCGCCGGGGCTGCTGGAGATGGAGCGGACGTACTGCGGAATCTGCATGGCTGGCGGCGTCTTCGCGTGCGCCCAGATGTCCGCCGCTTCGTATTTCACGGGGCGCGGACGCACGGCGATCGTGTTTTGGGTCAACCTCGCGGGCAACATCCTGAACATCGCGCTGGATCCGCTCCTCATCTTCGGGTGGCGCGGCATCCCCGGCCTCGGCCTGGCAGGCGCCGCGTACGCGACCGTCTTTTCCATGGCCGTGCAATGGATCGTCCTTTCGGCCGCCGCGGCGCGGCACATCCGCCGCGACCGCGGCGGCGAAGCGTCCGGGACGGCGGCCGGGCTCGTGTGGCGCATCCTCCGCTACGGCGTGCCGTCCGGCGCGTACAGCGTCCTCAGCCTGCTGTCCTTCACCGTCTTCGTGTTCGCCACGGAGAACGCCGGCGACGTCGCGTTCGCCGCCTCGAACGCCGTCTTCACCGTGAACTACCTCCTGTACGCCCCCATGGAAGGGTTCGCCCTCGGCGCCCAGACGCTGGTGGGGCAGGCCCGCGGGCGCGGCGACGACAGGCTTGCCGTCGCGTCGGCGCGGAGGACGATCCTGCTCGCGGCCGGGACGGCGGTCCTCTTCGCCGTCGCGGCGCTCGCGCTGAGCCGTCCCGTCCTCCGGATCTTCGCGCCCGCCGATCCCGCCGCCTGCGGACAGTTCATGGCGATCGGCTCCAAGCTGTTCCTCTTGATGGGATGCTGGCTCGTGCTCGACGCCGCGGACACCGTACTGTGCGGCGCGCTGCGCGGCGCGGGGGACACGCGGTTCGTCATGTGGTGGATGTCGCTGTGCGCGTTCGGCGTGTGGATGCCGCTCGTGCGGGCCGTCTTCGCCTTCCGCTTCACGATGCCGATGCTCTGGTCCACGACCGTAGTCTACGTGCTCGTGCTTTTCGCCGGCTCGTATGCGAGATGGCGGCTCGGGCGCTGGCGGAAGATAAAGCTCGTATAAGCCAGCGGTGGATTTCCTCCACGCGCCAGCGGGCGGGATGCGGTTTTTGCTATAATATCCCGCCGGGGACCCGGCGGCCGCGGGAAGGACGCGTCCACGCCGGAAGACACTGCGGACAGGACCGGAAAGGACGACATGGCGAAACCGAAGATAGTTATATGCATGGGCAGCTCATGCTTCGCGCGCGGGAACGAGAAGACCCTCGAGGCGTGCGAAAGATTCATGGAGGAGCGCGGCCTGAAGGACGAAGTCGACGTGGACCTGGGGGCGAGCCTGTGCACGGGCAACTGCGCGGACGGCCCGGTGGTCGTGGCGGACGGCAAAGTCTACAGGCACGTGGACGCGCAGGTGATGCGCGACATACTGGAGAAGACGTTCCCGGAAAGGAGGGCGCCGTGACGACCGGACCCGTATACACTACAGAAAACGAATGCCAGGACTGCTACAAGTGCGTAAGGCACTGTCCGGTGAAGGCGATCCGCATCGTGGACGGCAAGGCGAGCGTGATCCCCGAGGCGTGCGTGGCGTGCGGCGAATGCGTGAAGGTGTGCCCTGCGCACGCGAAGAAGATAAGGAGCGACCTTGCGCGCCTGAAGGAGCTCGTCGAATCTGGCAAGACGCTGTACGCGTCGGTCGCGCCGAGCTTCGCAGGATATTTCAAGGGCGCGACGATAGGGCAGATCGCCGCCGCGCTGAAGGCGGCGGGCTTCGCCGGCGCGAGCGAGACCGCGCACGGGGCGGAGGCGGTGAGCGCGCACGTGGCGAAGCTGCTGGCGGAGACGGACTCGCCGCTCGTGATATCCTCGGCGTGCCCGGCGGCGGTGGACATGGTGCGCAAGTACCTGCCGGCGTACGCGGAGTTCATATCCCCGCTCCCGTCGCCGGTGCGCGCGCACTGCAGGATGCTGAAGGAGAAGTACGGCGGCGGCGCGAAGGTGGTGTTCTTCGGCCCGTGCGCCGCGAAGAAGAACGAATCCGACGCGCATCCCGACGAACTGGCGCTGGCCGTGCTTTTCCCGGCGCTCGCGCAGTTCCTGGAGGAGAAGGGGATCCGCTTCGGCGAAGAGGCGGAGCCGGCGCTCGGCCCGGCGGAGGAAGGCCGGTTCTACTCCGTGGAAGGCGGCATGAACGACACGCTGCGCGACGGCGGGACGGACGTGAGGTACGTATCGGTCTCGGGCCTGGAGGATTTCCGGCGGATGCTGGAGGATTTCGACCCGGCGGAGTTCAAGAGGAACCCGGGACGGTTCGCGCGCAAGATATTCATCGAAGTGCTGGCGTGCCCGGGCGGATGCGTGAACGGCCCCGCGATGCCGCGCGGGGCGTCAGGCCTCGCGACGCTGTTCGCGACGGACGCCACGGCGCCGATACGCGCGTCGTCGGGGCGGTGCTTCAGCCATTGCGGGACGTCCGCCTATCCGGCGGCGGCCGTGGTGGACGACGAGCCGGACGAGGCGGCGATAGCGGGCGCGCTCGCGCGCGTCGGCAAGACGGCGAAGGCCGACGAGATAAACTGCGGCGCGTGCGGCTACAACTCGTGCCGCGAGTTCGCCAAGGCCCTGATCGCAGGCAAGGCCGAAGAGGCGATGTGCCACATCTACCTGAAGAAGAACTTCCAGCGCACGTCCAACGCGCTGATCAAGTACATCCCCGCAGGGGTGGTGATGGTGGACGCCGGGCTGAAGATCGTGGAGTGCAACAGGCTCTTCGCGGAGATGGCCGGCGCGGCGGAGGAGTTCGCCGTGCTGGGCAACCTGGACGGCATGGGCGTGGACGGGTTCATGCCGGAGTTCGCGGAGCTGTTCGCGGGCGCGGTGGAGCACGGCAGCGAGACCGTGAAATACCGCCAGCAGTGGCGGGGCCGCGTGGTGACAGTGAGCGTGTTCCCGATCGCCCGCGGCGAGTCTGCCGGGGCGGTGGTGCAGGACGTGACAAAGAACGAGGGGCGGCGCGAGGAGATCGCGGCCAAGGCGCGCGACGTGATACGCAAGAACGTCTACACCGTGCAGCAGGTGGCGCGCCTGTTCGGCGAACACATAGCCGAGACGGAGATCATGCTGAACGAGATAGCCGGCGCGTACGAGTCGCAGACCGAAGGGAAGCGGCTGCGCGAGGGCGGAAGCGAGGAATACCTGAATGGCTGACGCTCCGGTGCAGGGCCACGGCGCGGCGGGCGACCTCTTCATCGAGATGGAGGCCGCCCAGTACACCAAGACCGGGCAGGCCGCGTGCGGCGACGACGTGCGCTTCATGACCGTGGAGAGGGAGAACCGGCACCTGGCGGCGCTTTCCGACGGCCTGGGCAGCGGCGTGAAGGCGAACGTCCTGGCCACGATGACGACGTCGATGGCCATAAAGTTCCTCGAATCCAACGTGCCCATGCTCGAGGCGGTGGAGATCATCATGGACTCCCTGCCCGTGTGCGAAGTCCGCAAGATCGGCTACGCCACGTTCTCGCTGTTC
This sequence comes from uncultured bacterium, assembly GCA_902799715.1. GTDB lineage: Bacteria > Verrucomicrobiota > Kiritimatiellia > RFP12 > UBA1067 > CADCBS01. The sequence continues at coordinate 14,620 of CADCBS010000090.1, forward strand.
GACTTCCGCCTGGGCGGCAGGGCGCGCATAAGCGAGATGGGGAACCCCGGCTACATCCACCTGCGCGGCACGGAGGAGGTGGCGCCGCTGAAGGACGAGCAGATCGTGTCGACCCACTGGCCGGACCGCGAGGTGCGGGAGTGCGAGGCCGATTTCCGCGCGGGCGACCGCATCATAATGTGCTCGGACGGCGTGACGCAGTCCGGCCTGGGCGAGCGCAAGGACATGAAGTTCGGCTGGCGCCGCTCCGGCGTGCTGAAGTTCGCGCGCGAGCGCATCGCGGCCGAGCCGGACGTCTCGGCGCGCGACCTGAGCGCGGAGATAGCGCGCCACGCGCTGCACATATCGCCATCGGGCTGCAAGGACGACATCAGCTGCGTGGTGTGCTACCTGCGCCGCCCGCGCACGATGCGCATCCTGACCGGCCCGCCGTTCTACAAGGACCGCGACGCCGAATACGCCCGCCAGGCGACGCTCGGCTTCGACCACGTGGTGGTGTGCGGCGGCACCACGGCGAACATCATGGAGCGCGAGCTGGGCGTCAAGGTGAAGGTGAAGCTTTCCGACATGAAGACCGCCGGCGGGCTGCCCCCGGTCGGCACGATGGAGGGCGTCGGAATCGCCACCGAAGGCATCCTCACGCTCGGGCGCGTGCTGTCGGCGCTGGAGCGCAAAAGCCCGCCCGCCGGCGAGCCGGCCGCCGCGCGCGCGATACTCGAGCGCATGATGCGCCACGACCGCATAGAGTTCGTGATCGGCACGAAGGTGAACGAGTCCCACCAGGACCCCAACATCCCGCAGGACCTCGAGCTGCGCCGGTCGGTGGTGAAGCGCATCGCCGCCGCGCTCGAGAAGAACTACCGCAAGAAGGTGACCGTCGACTACTATTGACCCCCGCAGGCGCGAAAGGAGGCCTGCACGCCGTGAAACTCTCCAAAGTGCACCATGTGGCGATAATCTGCTCCGACTACGCGAAGAGCCTCCGCTTCTACACGGAGACGCTCGGCCTGGAGGTCCTGGCCGCGCACTACAGGCCGGAAAGGCGCTCGCACAAGACGGACCTGGCGCTGGGCGGCGGATACGTTGTGGAGCTGTTCTCGTTCCCGTCGCCGCCGCCGAGGGTCACGGACCCGGAGGCGGCGGGGCTGCGGCATCTCGCTTTCGCGACGGACGATTTCGACGGCGCGCTGGCGGACCTCGACGCGTCCGGGACGCCGCACGAGGAGGTCCGCACGGACGAATACACCGGAAAGCGGTTCTTCTTCCTGCGCGACCCGGACGGGCTGCCGGTGGAGATCTGCGAAGCGTAGCGCGGCGCGCGGCGGGCGCGGCGCGGGCGCGTCAGCGGAATATCGCGCGGAAGTCCAGGCTCGACGATGCGAGCGCGAAGACGGTGCGGTGCAGGCCGCGGGCGTTTTCGCGCATTTCGGCGAGGTGCGCGGCCCAGCTTTCCGGAGATTCGTCCGGGGCGGGCGTGCGCAGGCCCATGAACACGAGCGCCGACCCGGCGGACACGGAGCGTATGGTCTCCTGCGCCGTGCGGCCGTCCGTCTCCACGATCGTGACCTCGGCGGAAATCCTGGCGTCCTGCAGGAACGATTCCATCTCGATCCGCGCGCTTTCCGGCTTTTCGCCGGGGCCTACGGCGCGGCACAGGCGCAGGCGCGACTTGCGCCACTGGCGCGCGCCGCGCATGAGCGTTGCGAGCGCGAGCATGAACGGGGCGTTGCCCTGGCGGCCGCGCCACCAGATGTCGACCGTGCGCCTGCCCGGGGGCGGCGCGCCGTCTTCGGGGTCCGGGGCCACGACAGCGTTCTTGCCGTTCCGCGCCGCGAGCGCGAGCACGGACGCGAGCTCCGGCAGCGCCTCCGGCGAGTCCGGGTAGCCGGCCACCACGGTGTCCGGCACGAGCGGGCCGAACCCGAACGACTCCACGAGCGCGCGCATGCCGCTCCACTGCGTGTCGCCGGGCTGGATGCGCACGAAAGCCTCGGCGCCGCACGACGCGGCGTGCTCGCGCATGGCGGCGGCCATGCCCTCGGCGCGCTCCGGAGTCCACGCCTTGCGCGGGACGACGTGCGCGAAAGTCAGGAAGCCCCTGTTGCGGGAGATGTCGCCGGCCAGCTCCACCAGGTGGCGTTCGCCGTCGCCGGCGCCGCCGAACACGAGCAGGTTCGGCCGCCAGTTCCGCTCGTCGCCGGCGGAGCCTGCGGTCTTCAGCAGGGCGGAGCGCGCGGCGTACATCCTCAGTCCGCGGCGTATGTCGTTCCAGCCGGAGTTCAGCTTGCGCGCGCGGATGAAGGCGAAGATGGCGGCGATGCACCCGGCGGCGGCGAACGTGGCGCCGGCGTCGATCATGAACATCAGCGCGAAGCAGGCGAACGCGCCCGCGGCGGAAACGTACCAGGGGACGCGGAACTCGGGGCGCCACGAAGGGTTGCCCATCAGCTCCTCGGCGCCGGCGCAGACGTTCAGAAGGCCGTACACGGTGAGGTTGAACATGGTTAGGACGGGCGCGAGGACGTCGATGTCGCCCGCGGCGAGCGCGGCGGCGGCGAGGGCGGACACGAGCGCGGCGGCGGCGCGCGGCTCGTTGGCGTCGCCCCAGCCGCGGGCGAAGACGCGCGGCGCGGCCTTGTCCTGCGCTATCGCCTGCAGCA
>CADCBS010000091.1 GCA_902799715.1 uncultured bacterium
GGCAAGTCTCCGCCGGATCGGCAGCGCCGATCCTTCGCCGCGCCTGGGTTCGTGGTCGCGCGTAGCGCCGCGCCTTCCACAAAAAACTTTGAAGAGCCGCCAATTTCCCTCACGGTCGATTTTTCCGGTTTTTCCGTCGCCTGCATGCAAGCATCCGGGGAAAGTGGTATACTGCATTCGAAACGTCCGCATGGAGTATGGAAAAGGAAGCGGAGAAAGGAAACGGAGATGGAACTTTCAAGGAAAAATTCGGCCCGGCAAAGGGCCATCGCGAAGGCGCTCGCCTCCGGCAAGTCCCTCGGCGGGCTTCTCGCCGGGTTCACGGCCGCCGCGCTCGCGGGATGCGGCGGCGGGACGCAGGGCGGACCTGTCGGCAGATACCCCGCCGCTCCGGAGCAGCGTCCGAACGCCGCGAGGGAAAAGCAGGAGACTGTCGCGGTCGATGGATATCTTGCGCCGGAGCCGGCGTCGGAATCCGCGCGGAAAAAGCCGAACGCCGGGAACGAGAACAGGGGCAAATACGTTACCTTGGGCATACCAACGCCGCTCCCGCCGACGACGTCCGGATTGTACATCGTCAAACCCGGGGACACGCTTTCCAAAATCGCCCGCGAGCGCGGCGTTACCGTGGCCGAACTCAAACGGCTGAACGGCTTTGACGACAGACGGGCAGGCCGCATTGCGCCAAACCAGATCATCAAGGTCCCGGCGCCGAAACCGAACGCGACGAACGAAAAGACGTCCCGTCGACCCAGGGGCGAATACTTCTGCCCGCCGCGAGGAAAATAACGGCAGGCGATGCGCTATCCGCGGCATACGACGCTTGAATTGACGGCGAAGTGCAACTTCCGCTGTCCGTACTGCTACTGCGTATGGCACGAATACCCGGCCTTGGCGAAGCCGGAACTGGACACGGATGGATGGAAGGCGGTCGTCGACAAGTGCGCGGCTGACGGCGTCGAGGACATACTCTTCACTGGCGGCGAGGCGCTTCTACGGAAAGACCTCTTTGCCATCATCGACCATGCGCGACGCGCCATGCCAAAGGCCGGGCTGTCGCTGTTCACGAACGCGAGCCGCCTGACCGAGCCGCTGATCGCAAAGTTCAAGCGCCGCCGCGTGAGCCTCGCGACCTCGCTCCAGGGGCTCCGCACGTACGGAGAGATGACGGGGACGCGGCGAAGCTACAGACGCCTGCTCGCGGTGCTGGCGCGGGCGGCGGAAATGAAGTGGCCGGTCGCCGTCTCGATGACCATCACCAGGGCGAACAAGGAGGAGGCCGCCGACATGTTCGCCGCCGCCGCGCTCTCGGGGGCGAAGTCGATACAGCTCGGCCCGATGATGCTGGGCGGACGCGCCGCCGCAATGGACGGCCTGATGATCACGCGAGAGGAATGGGAGACCGTGAAGGAGCGGATACGCGCGCTGCCGGACTGCCGCGTTCCGTACACGTTCTGCGACGAGTTCATCTGCGAATGCCGCGCCGACACGCCCCGCGGCCTGCTGGCGAAGTGGTCGGATCCGGGCCGCAAGCCGTGTCCGGCGGGCAAGTCGTTCGGCGTCGTCGGGCCGAACGGGCTGTACCGCGCGTGCCTGCATTCGCTGCCCCCGCGTTTTTAGCGCGCGGGCGTCTATGCGCGCGGGCCGGCGCGGCGCCAAGCCAAAAAGTTTCCGCTTCCCGCCGTTTTTTTGGTATAATTGCCGCCAAACCAACCGCATATCATAAAGGAGCGAAATGCAAACACCCGAGGAATTTCTCGAATCCAACGGCTTCGTCTCGTCGAAGCTCGACCGGTCCGCGCTGACCGATGCGTTTCTCAAGGAGATGGAGGCCGGCCTCGAGGGTCGCGAAAGTTCGCTGGCCATGATTCCCGCCTACCTGTCGCCCTACGGCGAAGTCGAGAAAGACACGCCCGTGACGGTGCTCGACGCCGGCGGCACCAACCTGCGCGGCGCGGTCATCGCCATCAAGTCCGACGGCACTTTCGAGATCGCTCGGAAAGAGCGCGAGGAGATGCCCGGATTCTCGAAGGAGGTCGACAACGACACGTTCTACAAGACCTTCGCGGCGCATTGCATCCGTCTTGAAAAGCACGCGGCGTCCAAAGCCATCGGCTTCTGCTTCTCCTACCCCGCCGAAGCGGCCCCGGACGGCGACAACAGGCTCATCTGCTGGACCAAGGAGATCAAGGCTCCGGGCGTTGTCGGGCAGTGGGTCGGCAAGGAGTTCAGGAAGTATCTCCCCTCGCAGCCTTCGCGGCTCGTCCTCCTCAACGACACGGTGGCGACGCTCCTCGCTGGCAAGGCCACCGAAAAAGAAGTCCGCTACTCCTCGTACATCGGCTTCATCCTCGGCACCGGCACGAACGTCGCCTACCTCGAAAAGAACGCTAACATCAAGAAGCTGAAAGGCGCCGGCGACGGCTTCATGATCGTGAACGCCGAATCCGGCGGATTCGACAAGATCGAGCAGAGCGCGTTCGACAAGGCGATGGACGCGAAGCTCAGCCAGCCCGGCTTCCACAAGTTCGAGAAGATGATCTCCGGCGGCTACCTCGGCTCCGTGGGCCTGGAGATATACAAGGCCGCCGCGCAGGCGGGATTCTTCTCTCGCGAAGCCGCCGCGGCCGTCGCCGCGCTCCAGTCGCTCGAAAACATGGACTTCGACAACTTCTGCGCGCAGAAGGAAGGGCCGCGCCCGAATCCGCTCGACGCCGTGTTCGCGTCCGGTGCCGACCGCGCCATGGCCCGCCGCCTCGGCATCCCGGTGTTCGAGCGCGCCGCGATCCTCACCGCGATACACCTGGCCGCGTTCATCCTCAAGACCGGCGGCGGCACCGATCCCGCCTCCCCCGTGTGCGTGAACGTGGACGGCAGCACGTACTACAAGACGCGCGCCATCGACTTCCAGGGCATGGTGAAGCGCGAGCTCGACGCGATGCTCGCCCCGCGCAACATCTCCTACGCCATCACCGGCGTGGACGACGCGCCGATGGTCGGCGCAGCCGTCGCCGCCCTCCTCAAGGGCTGAACCGCGATTTCGACATCCTCGCGGCCTGAAGCCGCAAGACAAAACAAAGGATCCACGCAATGCTCAACCAGAACGTCTACGACGAACTTCTCGCAAAGTTCGAAAAACAGTACGGCAGAAAGCCGGAAACGGTCTCCTACGCTCCTGGACGCATAGAAGTCCTCGGCAACCACACCGACTACAACGAAGGCTTCGTGTTCTCGGCCGCCATACAGTACGGCACGTTCTTCGCCGTGGCGCCGCGCACCGACCGTGAAGTGCATCTCGTGGCGGGCGACCTGATGAAAGAGGTCTCCTACACCATCGACAAGGTGGAGAAGCGCTCCGAGGATACCTGGCAGAACTACGTGAACGGCACGTTCGCCTGCCTGTTCCCCGGCAAGACCGCGGAGCTCGGACACGGTTTCGACGCGATGTTCCTCGGCAACGTCCCGCTCGGCGCGGGTCTTTCTTCGTCCGCCGCGCTCGAAATGGCCACCGCCAAGGCGCTCTGCAAGCTCTACGGCCTCGAAATCGACACCGTCACGATGGCGAAGGCGGGACAGAAGGCCGAGCACGAATACGCCGGCTGCCCGTGCGGCCTGCTCGACCAGCTCTCGTCGCTCGCCGGCAAGGAAGGCCAGCTCGTGAAGAGCGACTTCCGCTCCAACACCTATGAAAACGTCCCGCTCGGCGACGGCGTCGTGTTCATGATGGTCACGAGCCCCGCCAAGCACGCGCTCGTCGACGGCGCGTACGCCACCCGCCGCAAGGCCTGCGAAGACGCCGCCGCGCACTTCGCCAAGGTCCTGCGCCATCCCGTCACGCACCTGCGCGACGTCTCCATGGCCGAATGGGTGCTCTACAAGGACGGCCTCGACGAGACGCAGGCGCGCCGCGCGGTCCATCCGATCGGCGAGGACGAGCGCGTCCTCGCGGGCGCGAAGCTGCTCGAAAAGGGCGACGTCAAGTCCTTCGGCGCGTTCATGTTCGACAGCCACGAATCCAGCCGCGTCTGGTTCGAGAACTCCAGCCCCGAACTCGACGCGATAGTCGATTTCGCGAAGGAAATCCCCGAAGTGCTCGGCGCGCGCCTTTCCGGCGGCGGCTTCGGCGGCAGTTGCGTGCTGCTCGTCAAGCCCGAGGCGGCCGAAGCTATCGAAAAGACGATCAACTCGAAGTACGAGGCGAAATTCGGCGAACGCTGCAAGATTTCCGTCATCAAGGCGAGCGAAGGCGCGCACGTAGTGGCGTGATTCCGCTTCCGGACAGTCAACCAGAATAACAAACAAAAGGAAAACAAAATGTCGGAAACAAAATCCAAGAGCGGCAACATCGCCGCAATCGCAACAATGTTCGCGTTGTTCTTCATGATCGCTTTCGTGACGAACTTCGCCGGCTCGATGGGCGTAATAGTCAAGAACCAGTTCGGCGCGTCCAACACCGCGTCGCAGCTCGGCACGGCGGCCAACTTCCTCGCCTATCTGTTCATGGGCATCCCGGGCGGGCTGATCCTGAAGCGCAAAGGATACAAGTTCACGTCCCTTCTTGCCGTCGCGATCGGTTTCGCCGGCGTAGGCGTCCAGCTGCTTTCCGGCTATGTCGAAAGCTTCCCCGTCTACGTGACCGGCGCGTTTGTGGCGGGATTCTCGATGTGCCTGCTGAACCTCGTCGTCAATCCCATGCTCAACACGCTCGGCGGCGAAGGCAAGAAGGGCAACCAGCTCGTCCAGATCGGCTGCTCGCTCAACTCCGTCGGCGCGACGATAGCCCCGATTCTTCTCGGCTACCTCATCGGCGGCGAAGTCGCCAAGGCGAAGGTCGCCAACGCGGCGCCAGCACTCTGGATTGCGATGGGACTCTTCGCCCTCGCGTTCGTCGTCATCGCCCTTTCCGCGATTCCCGAACCGCACAGGGAAACTGCGGAGGAGAAGGCGGCCCGTCTCTCCGGCGGCTCCTCGGTGGTCAAGGACATCTTTGCGACCCTCGGCTTCCGCCACTTCACCTTCGGGGCGCTCTGCATTTTCTTCTACATCATCATCGAATGCGGCATCCCGAACATGGCGAACCTTTACATGACCGACGCAGAGGAGCTCTCCAAGGAAACGGTCTCCCTTGATGTCGTGAAGGCCCAGAACGAAGCCGCCGAAAAGGCGGAAGAAGCCGCGAAGGCGGCCGCGGAGGCCAAGGGCGAAAAGTATGTCAAAGCCGTCGCCAAGCCTGGCGAGACTTTCACGACCTACAAGGAAGAAGAGGAAAGCGGCGTGAAGGTCGGCCGCAAAATCACCTACAAGGCGAGCGAGAGCTATTCCGGCGCGGCCGTCGCCGGCGTTCTCGTGGGCGCGTACTGGTTCTGCATGATGATCGGCCGTCTCGTCGGCGGGGCGATCGGCGGCAAGGTTTCATCCAAAGTCATGGTAACCTGCTGCTCTCTCGCCGGAATCGCGCTTCTCCTTGCCGCGATGTTCTCGCCGGTCAAGATGGTAACCGTGTACAGCTACCAGTTTCCCCTCTCGATGGGCCTTATCGCCCTCTGCGGTCTTTGCACTTCGGTGATGTGGGGCTGCATCTTCAACCTCGCGGCTGAAGGCCTGGGCAAGTACGTCCCGATGGGTTCCGGCATCTTCATGGCGATGGTCTGCGGCGGAATCGCGCTTCCCGTCCAGGGCTTGATCGCCGACGAGATCGGCATCCTCAACAGCTACTGGCTCACGATAGGTCTTCTTGCGTATGTGCTCGTCTACGCGCACATCCTGTCGAAGCCGTCCAAGCGCGCCGATTGACGCGCCGCACGATATGCGCCGGACCCGTTCCGGCGCGAAGCGAAGGCCACCCGTTCCGCGGGTGGCCTTCGATTCGCCCGAACCCCGGGCCCCTATCGTTTTTGGAGGACTTTCGTCATCCTCCCAACGCCGTTGGAAGCCTTTCGTTTCGCCCGCCCCCATCACCAACGCCTTGCGTGTCCCGGCCTGCATGTAAACTCCGCCCGCTTCCAGGCATCCCTCCCCCGTCTAAGTTCTCCACGGCCAATTCCCCCCCCCAAAAAAAATCATCCGCACCGTAATCTTATTTCCGGCCGGGCGTTGCGGCGGCTTGGGACAAGCCGCCCTACCGGTTTTCTACATGTTTCTACATGCTCTGCACGGCCAATTTCCCCTCGGCCAAATAAATTCATCCGCACCGTAATCTTATTTCCCGGACGGGCGTTGCGGCGGCTTGGGACAAGCCGCCCTACCGGTTATCTACATGTTCTGCACGGCGATCTTTGTCAATTTCTTTGTAGGTCACACGCACTAAATCTCCCCCAAAGCAGAAACGCAAAAACTCTCTCGCCCTATTTTCATCTTTTATCTTGATTCCTTCAAGATGGAATAGCCGCTCGTGAACTTGCAGGTCATCTCAGTGAAGATGGAGCCGATGCGATACTGGAGCGAATTCGTGTCGGGGTTATCATCGCGAAGCCGCTTCAATCCCGGGAACAGCTACTGCCGGACGAAGTTCAAAAGCTCGTCGCCATTAAGCATCTTCTCTTAATCAAGTTTGCCCCTCGGCATCCAGCGGATGGGTCCACTCGCTCCACTGCAACCGCCTGGGCAACGCCGGTGTTCAGCCGCGCCTCAAGCTTGCGTTCCTCCTCCCGCGCATTGAGGTAATGCAAGAACAAGAGCCAACTCGACTGCTCCATGTAATCAAGCGAACCCGAACACCCGCATCCGGGCTTCTTCAAGACATTGTCAATCGCCTTGAAAACGCCCGCCGCCGACATCGCATTTTGCTCGTTAGCCGAATTCTTCGCCATCTTCATCGCCCCGCTTTTATTTACAGTACATCATACCATTTGAACGCTTTCGTTGGTTTCTTCGTCTCATGTTGTTGTGGAATTTTACCGATTTCATATAGTGCATTCTGGGCTTTCGAATAACCCTGTTCTGCGGCTTTGTGATACCATCTGACGGCCTCTTTCAAGTCCACTGACACTCCAAGCCCAATGCGGTAAAAACTACCATACATGTATTGCGCGTCTGGATCACCCTGATCTGCCGCCATGCGGCACCATTTCATTGATTGTCTGTAGTCTCTTTCAACACCATTACCTAGGAAATAAAGCGAAGCAAGTTCGAGCTGCGCCTTTGTCTGTCCCTGGTTTCCTGCCTTTACCAACCACTTCACTGCTTCGTGCATATCCTTAGGAACGCCAGTTCCGCTTGCATAGCCAAGACCGAGTAAACACTGCGCACCGGCCTCTCCCTGTGCCGCCGCTCGTTGGAACCACTTCATAGCTTCGTTGTCATTTTTCGTGACACTCTCGCCATTATAGTAACAAAGACCAAGCGCAACTTGTGCTTCTGCATTGCCAAGTTCTGCTATCAGTCGTAATAATTCCACGCTTGTGGGATTGTCTTTCATGGCAACATTGCCATTATTACATGGTAGATTATTGATCGGCAACCGGATATGATTTAGCAAGTCTTGTATCTGGTCTTGCAATTGAGAATCTTGTTTCGCTTCATTTAATAGTTGCATCCCGTTGGGCTCGTCTTTAGATACACCTAAGCCAAATATATAACAAAAGCCGAGTACTAATTTTGCCTCGCTATGGCCTTGATCTGATGCCGCTTGATACCATTTTGCCGCATCCTCCCAATCTTGCAAACTTCCATAAATCGAACCTATTTTGTATTGTGCATCTACATTGCCTTGCTTCGCCGCCGTGAGAAACAACTTCCTCGCTTTGACTACGTCTTTAGCAATGCCATCCCCTTTAAGATATCTCAGGCCTAATTCATAATTAGTATCGGCACTACGATTTTGGTATTGTGCATCTACATTTCTTGGTTTCGCCGCCGTGCGAAACAACTCGGACGCGTTGACTGCGTCTTTAGCAATGCTGTCCTCTCCTTTAGGAGATTGCAGGCTTGATTCATAATTCGTATCGGCACTATGATTTTTGTATTGTGCATCTACATTGCCTGGTTTCGCCGCCGTGCGAAACAACTCGGACGCTTTGACTACGTCTTTAGCAATGACGTCCCCTCCTTTAGGATGTCGCAGGTCTGATTCATAATTCGTATCGGCACTACGATAAGATAATAAAGGGACAAAAAGACATAGCGTGAGAAGAGCGGCAAATCCAATAATGACAACTCGCCCTTTCCAACCGTTTTTCCACAGTAAGATTACCTTGCCCTTTGCCGAAATTGCTACGGCTTTCGCCTTTTCGGAGAATGATTTAGACATCCCCTTTTTTACAGTAGGGATGGCTTGTTTATTTGTCTCTTCGGTAATGTTTCCCGCCGCATCTTCCTCAACATCTTCTATAGGGTTGCCCGATGAGAGCACTTCCGCTGCATCGTTCATCAGTATTTCGGAGACTACAAATTCCTTGGCACAAGTTCCGCATGTGACAGTTTCACGGATATATTCGGTGCCTATGTCATATGTCGCTCCGCAATTAGGGCGTGATGTTTTTATTGCTGATGTATTTCTTTCAGATGGATCTGGCGTGGTTGGGCTATAATCAAAATTGGGAACGACTACCATGGTACCGCATGCGTGGCATTTGAACTCCGTACCACTTAAGTTCCGTTCAGCCAGAAAGTGCTGCCCACAACGTGGACAAGCGAACTTGAACTCATCTGGTTGAAGGTCGTTCATCGTCAGTCGCGCCATTAAATACTCCAATACAGTACCTATGAGATTTAGTCTCGACTATTCCTAATTTCTTTTAGTGCAACACTAAGATCGATTGCAAATTTAGCCACTGTGCTGGGGGCGTTCAAGACGGTGATATATGAATATGTTCCGCACCTATATAGGTCATTAATCAATATGTCTCCTTCTGAGATATTACGGTTGTCGGCGACAGAGTAGAGAAGGCAAAACACTCTGCCTGTGCCATCGGTACACAATGCATGGCCAGGCTTGTATATCTGTAAGATTCTATATGTCACATAACGTACCGATCCGGGTGTCATCCATTTTCCTGAAATATCAACCAAGCCTAAGGCCGTCATGCGTTCAGCCAATTGTTGCGCCGCCTTGCGCTCCTTCTCTTTTTTAGCCGCTTCGATTTTTGCTAGTGCTTCAGCTTCTTTGCGAGCCTTCTCTTCTGCCGCCTTGCGGAGCGGCTCGTTCTTCATATATTCAGCTATGTTACAGCAGGTAATTCGAAAGCAGGTCGTAGCGATATTCTTGCTAAACTGTTTGCCCTCACCATCACATAACCAGCAGATGTTCTTGATCGAACCTTCCCCTCCGCACCTGGCGCACTCGCCGGTCCCATTGCATTTGCGGCACGTATTATATTTGTTGCCGCTGAATGAAACATGCACCGTTTGTCCTGTACCTTTGCAAGTGGAGCATATTGACTTGCCGTTGCAAGTAGAACATTGGCGATATTCCCTACCCCTGCTTTGTCCTGAACACCGTTTACAAGGTTCTTTTAATTCGTCTTCTACATTTCTCGGGTGGTCAAGTTCGTTTTGAATATATTTGATATAGAGATCTTTTCTGCCACAAGCGAAAAGGCATGCGGCGGCACACTTGAGGTATTTTTGTCTAAGAGTGGCGTTAGTAGTTGTTGCCTTTGCAACAGAGTACAATTGACCAGCGGTTTTGACAGTCGGCATTGTGGTGGAAAGCATACGCAATTCAGATTCTGTAAAACTTGATTTGTTTTGTGGAGGTTTTGCATCTGTACCGAATGTGGATAGCGAAGTTGAGATACACATAGCGAATACGCAGACTCGTCCCATGTTCACCATGATGTCTATCATTTCCAGTCGTTCCTCTGTTTTTTCTCGTTCACTTACTGTTCGTACCACTGTCGAAGCGGGAAACGGAAACCTCCTCCGATGTATCACGTGAGGCGCCTGAGAGAGCCCGGGAAGATACATCGAAGGAGGCTAAACTGCGCTTTCAGGGCAGTTGTCCTTTCGTGCGTCTTCCGGTGAAGTTAGGCTGACGCCTCCCACCATGCGGGTTATATGTCCGTCGAAAGGACTTGCGTCCCAAACGACATCCACAGTCTACCACAATCAGAGCCTGCGGGCAAACGGTCCGCGCGGGGCCGTTTGCCCGGCAGGCCCGCCCGGGCTCTCTCAGCCGGGATCTGCCAAGTGGCACTGTGTCATACGATGGAACCGCGGAAATCTGACAGACATAGAGAATGGGGCGCAAAGAAATTTCCATGTCGATGCAAAAGACATTGGCAATGCCGTTCTGGCAGCTTTCCGCTGAATTTGGCCGGACTTGGAAAAATTGGCCGTGTAGAAATGTAGATCGTGTAGATGGGAACGTGGAACTGGGGTTCGGCCGTGTAGTAGAACATCTGTACGGGCCATATTGGAATGGGCCATATTGGAAATTGGAGATGGATATTGGCAACATTTTCACACTGGCAACATTTCGAACGCTCTCCGCTCGAAATGAGATTACGGCGCGTATGAAATCTATGACGGGGGCGGGAGGGTGTTTTGCGGGGCGTTTGCGGAAAAACGGTGTTGACTGCGCCGGACGGAATAGGGTATACTTCCAACTCAACCTTGGAGGCGGTGTGCAAATCGCTTCCGCGGCGCGGGAACGGATTCCGCGCCGGACACGGACAAAACCCGCAGGGGCACAAAGCCGCAACAGGAACACAAGATGCAGAAAAGCTACAGGGCCAAAGAGCCGGGACAGGACCGTCCCTGGTTTCTCGTGGACGCGAAAGGCAAGGTTTTGGGCCGCCTCGCAGTCCTCATAGCCAACAAACTCCGCGCGAAGGACAAGCCGTCCTTCGATCCCTCCGTGGACGCCGGCGCGTTCGTGGTGGTGGTCAACGCCCGCGAGGCCGTTCTCACCGGCCGCCGCGCCGAGCTCAAGACCTACACGCGCTACTCCGGGTACCGCGGCGGCCTCAAGACGTTCACGGCCGAGACGATGCGCGAACGCCATCCCGAGCGCATGATCCTCGAAGCCGTATGGGGGATGCTTCCCAAGAACAACATCGCCCGCAAGATGATGACGCGCGTCAAAGTCTACGCCGGCCCCGAACACCCCCATGCCGCCCAGAACCCGACGGCTATCGAACTCTGAAAGGCGACGCACGATGAACAAGGTAATTTCCGCCGGAACCGGCCGCCGCAAGACGGCAGTCGCCCGCGTCACGCTGCTTGAAGGCACGGGCAAGTGGACGGTGAACCACGTCGAACTCGAAAACTACATCCAGAGCGAAGCGCTGCGCGACTACCTGAAGCAGCCCGTCGCGATATCCGGCTTCGACGTCTCCAAGGTGGACGTGGCCGTGATCGCCAAGGGCGGCGGCATCTCCGGCCAGTCCGGCGCCATACGCCACGGCCTGGCGATTGCGATAACGCGCGCCGACGAAACGCTGCGCCCCGTCCTGAAGAAGGCGGGCTGCATGACGCGCGATTCCCGCATGAAGGAACGCAAAAAGCCCGGCCAGCCCGGCGCCCGCAAGCGCTTCCAGTTCTCGAAGCGCTGAT
>CADCBS010000092.1 GCA_902799715.1 uncultured bacterium
CGGCCGCGCGGAGCGCGGCCTTGCCGGCGGCGCGGCCGGCGGGCGCGGCCGGCGAAAGCCCGGTGTCGGCCGAAAACAGCGCCAGGCGCGGGAACGCGCGCGAAAGGCGCATCTCGGCGTCGCCGCGCGCGAACGCCGCAAGGGGGAAGTCGAAGTCTATGCGCCTGCGGCGGCGGTCGGCGTGCAGGGCGGCGGCGTCGACAGGCACGCCGGCGGCGGCGAGCTGCGCGAGTGCGTGGTGGAGCTGCAGCAGCCCCGAGCGGTGCACGCGGTTCGCGGCTATCGCGGCGTGCGGCCTGTCGCGCAGGATGTCGTCGGCCGCGGCCGAAAGGTTCCCGCGCGGCCCCAGTTCGAGGAACACGCGGAAGCCGTCGTCGTACATCCGCAGGATCGTGGCGTCGAAGCGCACCTGCCGCGTCCACAGGTCCATCGACCTGTTGCGCAGCCTGCGCAGGCTGTCGGGCAGCGGCTCCGCGTCGGCGCACGAATACACCGGCACCGACGGCGGCTTGCGGCTCCAGCGGTCGGCGAACTTCTTGAACCGCGACACGGCCTTGGCGCACCACGGCGTGTTGAAGGGGGATTCCTGCGGCAGGCGCATCGTGCGCACGCCGTGCGCGGCGAGCGTGCGCGCCACGGCGTCGGCCGATTCGGCGCGCGCGGCCACCACGCACTGGCGGGGCGAGTACGAAAACGACACCGCGCAGTTTTCCGGGCCGGCCTCGGCCACGGCGGCGGCGAGGGATTCCGCGCCGGGCGCGGACGCGTGCATGCAGACGCAGTGCGGCAGGCCCTCGCGTTCGAGCAGGTGCGCCGTGAAGCCGTAGACGTCCGACAGGAACGCCAGCCTGTCGGCGCGGCGCACGGCGCCGGTCACCCCGGCGGCCGCGAGCGCCGAAACGTCGCCCCCGCCGAATCCGGCCACGCCGCCGGGCTCCACCCCGAGATCGCGGAACAGCCTCACGAGCGCCAGGTCGGCGGCGCACGTGGCCGTCATCGCCTGCGCGTAGCCGCCGCCGGGGAAAGTGACGCCGCGGGCGCGGTGCGCGCCGCCGGGCGGGAAGATGAACGACGCCGGGGAGAAGCCGCATTTCGCCACGATCGCCTCTTCTAGCTCGTCGAACATCTTCCGGCACGTGGGGAACAGTATCGCGAGGTCGCGCAGCATGTCGGGGTAGAAGCTCGCCGTGCCGGGGAAGAGGAACGCGATGCGCCCGTCGCGGCCGGGCCCCGCCAGCCGCTCGCGCGTGTAGTACATGCCCGACTTGTCGCGCACGCGCGCGGCGCCGCCGGCGATGCGCGTCCCGGCCGTGCGCAGGCGCTCGCGCAGGCGCGCGCACGAATCGGCCACGACGGCGAGCACGCAAGGCTTGCCGGCGGATTCGAGCGCGCACGTGTACGCCACGTCCTCGAGCGGGACGCCGGGCGCGGCGGACAGGAAATCCGCCACGCGGCGCACCGCCGCGGGAAGCGCCAGGTCGGAATCCGCGCCCACGAGCACCAGCTCCGACGCGAACGGCGACGACGCCTTGTCGAACCGCGCGTTCACGTCCGCACCTCCGGCTCCTCCTCCAGCACGGCGCAGGCGGCGTGGCCGCCGGCGCCGTACGCGCACGCGTCCCGCCGGCGCATTTTCAGAAATCCATGTTGATCAGCAGCATGGGGCTTTCCTTCCCTCCGCGGTACACGGTGTTGATCGCCCCGATCTGCAGGCCATGCAGCCTTCTGGCGTGGTTTATCACGCCTATCTGCAGGCCGGTCATCTCCTCCGAGACGTTTATGACGCCTATCTGCATGCCATCCATCCCGCCTGTGCCGTTGTTTATGTTGAACGTGCCTATCTGCAAGCCGGTCATGCTGTCGAGCGCCGCGTTCCCCAGGCCGCCGATCTGCAGTCCCTCCATTTTCCTGCAATGGTTGACCGCTCCCGCTATCAATATGCCTACGGCCGAACCGTCGTTGTTCCAGAGTCCCGCAATCTGCAGCGCTTCGACTTTTCTCGCGGCGTTTGCGAGACCGCCTATCTGTATCCCGCCGGCGTAATCCATGGTTTTAAAGTCTCTGCCGGCGTTCGCGATCCCGCCCACGCACAGGCCGTACATCTCGTCCTGCAGGTTGAAGAGACCGCCGACCTGGATGCCGTACATGCCGTCGCCGGCGTTCACCACGCCGCCCACCTGGATTCCGCCGACTTTCTTCGCCCAGTTGAAAAGGCCGGCGATCTCGATCCCCCCTGTCCACGCGTCGGTGTTTGTCCTATCCGCAATATTCGCGAATCCCGCGACCTGGATGCCGTACGCGCCGTTGCTGAACCCGGAAACGACCGATATGTCCAGCCCGTACAGATGCTCGTATTTCGACGGCAGCCCCGCGCGGCCCGCAATGCCAAGGCGGAAAGGCGTATCGAATCCGGACGATCCGCCCTCCGTCTCCAGCCGCCTTCCGCATTTTCCGCAGAAGGAGCCATCGTCTTGCCAGGTGCCGCATTTCGGGCATGTCCCGGCTTCCGCGGCGAGAGCCGCCATGAATGCCATCGCCGCAATCAATGTTCTCTTCATTTTCCGGTCCTTTCGTTTGCCGTGTTTGCTTTCGTTGCTCCGAAACGTCACTGCTGTTTCCTGTTCACCGTGAACTCCTTGCCGCATTTGATGCAGAACGGCCCTTGCTGGTTCTCGGGCACGGGTTCACTGCATTTTATGCAGAAGTTGCATTCCGCCTTTTTCAAAAGGTCGTGCCATGACGGCAGGAGATCCGCGGCCTCGCCGTATTTCCAGGCCGCCTTGCCGAACGCTTCGCCGGCCTCGCGCCACTTGGCTTCGCCGATGAGACCTTCGGCCTCGTTGTAAAATCCGTCCGCCGCGTTGAAACTGGCGACTGCGGCAAAGTCTGGGCAGTTGGATTTGAGCCATTCGATTTTTCCGCTGTCCGCTCTGTCTCGCGCCGCATCCGCGCCGGCCTTCGCCTTTCTTGCGCCATTTGCGGCCTTCGCCTCTTTAAGAGCGGTTTCGTAAAGTCCTTTCGCTTCCTTGAAATACTTTACGGCGGAAGAATAGTCTTCCAGCTCGAACGCCTTTCCGGCCTCGACGTACCTCTTGTCCGCAATGTCGCATTGCGCTTCCGCATCAGCGCGGGCGCCGCCGGCCTCGGCGGCCTTCCGCGCCGCCTCGGCCCCCTTCCGCGCGCTTTCGGCCTCGTTCATCATCTGCTCCAGCTTCTTTTTCTCCCCGCGCGTCTTCTCGAGAGCCTTTCCATACAACTCGGCCGCCTTTTTGAAGTGCGACTCTGAATCGGCGTAGTTTTTCCCGGAAAAAGACTTTTCGGCCGACGCGAACTCGCTGCCGGCATCTTCGAACTGCTGCTTCGCGTACTTGCCTGCGCCGCCGTCCTTCGCCGCCTTCCGCGCCTTTTCCGCATTTCCCCTGGCTTTGAGCGCGCTCTTCGCGGCCGGACCGCTTTCTTTGCAATTCTCGAAAATGGCGTCTGCCGCGGCGCACTTCTGCACGGCCTCGTGGTGCTTTCGGCTTTCGGTCAAGGCGGAAGCCTCGTCAAGTATTTTCTGCAAATCGCCCAGATACCCGAAATCTTTCAAGTCGGATTCCTGGGCCTTCATCCTTTCCTTTACGGCAGACAGCGCGCCGGCGGCCTTTTCGCCGGCCGTTTCTTCCGCCTTGGCGGCAGCCGCGCCGAAGGCGGCCTGCGCCTCCTTCAGCGCATTGGCGGCCGCGACCGTGTTCTCCGGCGACAATTCCGCCTTCAAAAGGCCCATGGCAGTCTCGATTTTCCGGACTGCCGCTTTCCACTCGTCCGGCGCGTATGCCACGGCATTGCACGCTTCTGCGTTTTTCCGCGCGGCGTCCGCGGTTCCTGTCAATGAGTCGATTATCTCGTGTATCCTTTCTGGCGGCCGCGAGTATTCGTCCAACAGCTTCTGCACGCCGGGGTCGACCGGCAGATTTGCAATGGAGGCCTTCTTCTTTTCGATGCCGTCCGCAATACGCTCCAGACACGCAGACGCCTCTTCCAGGCGCCTTAGCGCCTTGTCTGCGGCTTCCGCGCACTCCGCCGAATCGCGCGAACCGGCGAGAAGTTTTTCGGCGCGACCGCGCATCCACTGCTTGTCCGCATTGAAGTACGTGCCGTCCACGATGCTCTTCCACGACTTCAGCCGAAGCGCCATCCCGGCGAATCCATCCGCCTCCTCTGCGGCTTGCGCCGGATCGACGGCCGGACTCTTGCCCATCAGGCCGCGCAACGCCTTAAGGCGCGCTTCGCATTCCTTCGCCGCCGCGTCGCGCAGTCCTGCGGCCTTTCGACAGTTGCCGTCAAGTTCGCCCAGCGTCCTTCTCGCCTGGGTTATGTTCCGGGCGGGCTTCGTGCGCAGCATCCATTCGAAAACGGAACCGCCGGTCGAATGCAAGGCGGGCTGCGAAGCCGCCGCGAGCGCGCGGGACATCCGGTTCGTCAGGCTCGCCATCCTGGCTCCGGAACACGCCTTGTAGTTCGCCGCGGCCTTTTTGGAGGTTTCCGCAACTCCATCCATCTCTGCGTCGACGCCAGACTTGAAACGCCACGTGAAAAACGTTCCAGCCGAAACGAGCGCCAGAACCACGAACAGATCGACGAAGAGCCGGCAGCGGTTTCTGCGGCGGACGTCGCGTATCAGCCGCGGGAGCCTGCGATTGTCCGTCATTTCGCCCCTTCCTTCCTTTGCGGCCCGCCTTTGGCTTTGGCGTCTGTTTCCTCTTCCTTGGATTTCACGCCGTCGGGCGACGCCTCGCCGGACTTCCCGGCTTCCTGTTTCCCGTCCTTTTGTTCTTGCTTCTTTTCGCCTGCGTCCGGCTTCTTGCCGTCCTTGGAATCTTCAGCCCTCTCTGTCGTCCCGCCTGCGGACGCAGTCTGCATTGGAACTGCACTCGTCGCATCGGCCGCGATCATGGCCGGCGTCTGCGTTGCAGCCTGAACTCCGTTCGTCGAATAGCCGGCGGCCGCAGTCCGGGCCGTATCCGGAACTCCGTTCGCAATGCCGGACGGGGCCATAGCCGCCGTCTGCGTTGCAGCCGTGCTCTTGTTCGCCGCGCCGTCAACATCCGGCGCCCCGTCGGCGGCATAACCCAAACCATTCGCACCGGCGGCCTGACCCGCGTCCGGGACGGCGGCGGACGGCACGTATGTCGTGTCGACGGGCGTTTTCTGCACGTCAGTCACGGGATCGCCGACAATATGCGACGGCGTATTCACGTCGGCTCCGGGGGCTGGCTTTCCTGCGGCCGGATCGTCCGTCTTGAGCACCGACGACATGAACCAGTAGAGGACGACTCCGAAAACGAGACCAGTGGCGAAGCTGATGGCGACCTGCATGAACGTAATCATGCCGTTGTCGCCGCCGCGCCTGCCGCGCCCGGAGCCGGCATGCGCGACGTACGCCGGGGCCGGGGTGCGCGCCATCTGCGAGCGTGCATCCATCGCACCCCTGTGTTCGGCGGCTTCAAGGGCTTTCGCTATGATTTCGCTGTCGGGGATGTTCTCCTTGCGGAACTGTTCGATCGCGACAAGGACGTCCTCCCGCGTCATGGAAGTGGTGAATCTCGCAACCAGGTCTTTTGCCATGTCGACTCCCTTCATCGCCTCGCGGAAGGCCTCGCCCTTCAGCGGGAGGCCGTGCAGTGTCTTGAAGAACCGTTCCAGGTCGCGGCACGAACTTACGAGTTCGAGCGCGTCTATGTATCCTTTTCTCGTGCGGTGCGCGTCGAGAAACGCCGTCTCGCCGCGGCTGCGCAGCAGCTCCTCCACGCCCCTGCACTTTTCGCACAGCGCGACCGCGTCCGAAACCGCGTCCCGGGACCGGTCGCGTCCGCGCGCCACGTTCCAGCAGCCGGCCAGCCGCGCGAAATCGCCGGCGCCTATCGACATTCCGCAGGCGTCCGCCATGCGTTTGAACCCGATCGCCTCGTCCACGTCCGCGAAACCGTTTTCCGGATCCTCGCGCAGTTCGCAGTAGACGCCGGTGTCGGGATCCGGCGCGGCGTTCGGAACGACAGTGCCGCAGAACAGAAGCGGCGCGCCCGCGGGAAAGCCGGAAACGGCCTGCTGGGGCAGCCACGTGGAAAACGACACCTTGCGCCGCAGCGCCTCCGGCAGGATGGACAGGGCCGCGGCCAGCGCGGGGATCGCCGCCGGCGAAGTCGCGTCGAAGAACAGCGTTCCTCCGGCGCCCGCCGCCTTTTCCGCCAGAATCCGCGCAAGCCCGAAAAGCTTCCCTGCCGCCCCCTTGGACAGGCTCCTGAAGGGCGCGTCGCCGGACAGCGCGGGATTGGGAACGAAGCCGGCGAACGTCTCCGGCTTCTCGAGCGGCGGCGTGGGTGCGTTCGGGGCGACTCCCGCCAGAATGTCTTCCGCCTTTTTCCTGAGCGCTTCGGGAAATGCGGTCTCGAATGTTTCCGACATGTACAGGGCGAGGGGATTGAACCCCGGCGGGAATATGTCCGCCTCGTCCCCCGCCGCCACGGCGACATGCGCGAAATAGTCGCGCCCGCGGCTCTTGTCGAACCAGCGCAGCCCGGCGTCGACCGTCTGTGACGCCACCAGTCCGCCCTGCGCGTTCCACGCATAGACGAACTGAACGGGCGAGAATCCGCCGGCCGCGTCCGCCGGCCGGTGGAACTGGAAATAGCGCTGGTATTTCTCGGCGTTGCGGGGGTTGAACCCCTTGGTGCGCTGGAGCACCGTCCATCCCGGGGCCGTGTATCCCCAAGGAGAGCCTGTATATGTGAACTGTTCCATGCCGATGCGACCTTTCCGCGCCACAGCGCCCTATCTGCCGCCCACCAGGCCGTACTGCCAAAGCAGGTACAGCAGGGGATCCAGGACGCGGCGCGGGTTCGGACTGCGCATGATCACCCTGTCTTCCCCCACGGTCTTCGCGGTGGAGATCGCGGAGCCGAGGGCGTCTATGGCGAAGAACGCCCTGTACTTGAAAAGGCTCGCCGCCTTCGAAATCGTGTTGCGCCCGTTCATTTCGGAAAGGAACGCCTCGGTGCGCTCCGATATGTCGGCCACGGCGCCGACGTCGATCAGCCCGTCGAGGCCGTCGTCGCGGAACAAAGCGCCGGCCGGGCTCGCGAGCACGTCCTGCGGGTCGATCCTGCGGCGCTCGACAAGGGCGTCGCACTTGGCGAGGCATACGGCAAGCGGCCTGTTCCTCATGCGCTTTCGTATCTGCGGAATCGCGAGCACGCTTTCGAGCGTGGCCTTGACCTTCAGCTCCACTCCCTGCCGCGCGTACCTTTCCGCCGCGAGCGGATCCTTTTCGGTGTCGCCGATCTCCTCCCGCACCCGGGCCAGTTCGGCCGGATCGACAAGCGCGATCAGGCCCTTGGCCAGCCCGGAGCCGAGTATCGGATATTTGTTCACGATGTCGTTCCAGCCCGTGCGAAGCAGGTCTTCGCCCGCGGTATCGGTGAGCGCCACCAGCAGGTCTCGCTTCTTCCGCGGCTCCTTGCGGCGGTTCTGTCCGCCGGTCTCGTACGATATGTGCATCACCAGCGACAGCGGAAGGCGCTCGGAGCTTCTGCGCTCCGTCTGGCCGAGTATCCTTCCGGCGCCGCGCTGGGGGTAGAGCCATTCCTCGAAATTCACGAAATCGTCGTCAGACGGCCTGTCGAACGATTCGCCGCCGTCCTCGGCGGCGGACGAGCGGACTACGCGCGTGACGCTCCAGTACGTCGGCCAGACCACTTCTTCCACCATCTGGTGCGCGAGCACGGTGAGGAAGTGCGTCTTGCCGCAGCGGCTCGGGCCGACCACCGCGACCGGGAAGAGCTCGCTCGTGAGGGACTCCTCCGGAATGTAGCTGTCGCAGCGCGGGCACGCCTGCGGCTCGTATGAATCGCCGTCGACGCGGACCGAGCACTGAGCGAAACAGAAGGGGCATACGACATCTCTTGAAGCCATCACTTCACCTCGCAGTCTCTTGGGTGTACGATCACGCAGTTCCCGTTCTCGCCCGGCGCGAGGAACACGCGCACGAACTCGCCGCGCCCAACGCCCTCCAACGGGATCTCAAGCGTTCCGCATCCGCGCGCGGCCGTGGACGCCACGATCCGCGCTCCCCGGCGGGAAAGCGCCGCCGCCCGCGTCTCGCCCGCCCTGACCTCCAGGGCCGGCATCTCGCCGGACGACGACCGGGCAAGCAGCATGGCGCGCGCGGAGCCGCGCGCGCCGCGCTCGAGCTGCGCCACGCGGTATTCGATCCTGCTCTCGGCCACGCGGATGAACCTTGGGTTGCGCGACAGCTCCTCCGAATCGCCGCGCGCGCGAAGCCCGAAAACCGCGACTCCCGCGCCTGGCTGCATCGCCACGGACCTGTCCACGGACACGCCGTCGCGCGCAGTTTCGCGCGAGACCCTGAAGCACGATTCCGGCGGGACGGACGAAAGCGTCCGCACCGGCCCGTCCACGACGGCCCATACGCAACGCTTCAGCCCGCGCGGCCAGTCCCACTTCACGGCGAGCGTCCCGTCGGCGCCGCGCACGATCCGCAGATTCTCCACGTCGGGAGGCGGTCCGTCCGGCTCCGGTTCCGGCTCCGGCTCGCGCAACGGAACGTCCGGCGCCTGCCGCTGCTGCTGCCCGGCATTGGAAGCGACCGGCTGCGGAGCCGGTTCCGGACGCTCCGGCCGCGGCGCCGGAGGTGGCGGAGGCGGAGGGGGCGCCGGAGGTGGGGGAGGTGCCGGAGGAGGCGGCGACGCCGGAGAAGGTGGCGGAGGAGGAGGAGGAGGAGCCGGCTCCGGCGGGGGCGGGGGCTGGACAGGCTGTACGGGTGCAGGCGGAGGCGGTGCAGGCGGAGGCGGGGCTTCGCGCACCGTGGAAAACGCTCCCGGCTTTTCCCTCCGTGCGGGCGGAACGTCAGAAAGCACCGCTACGCAGGACGGCGGGCGGTCGCCGGAATCTTCGGCGAGTCCGGCGGCCACGGACTCCCCGAACGGAGCGTCCGGCGGCTTCACGCAGGGGTCGCCGCGCCTGCGGCCGCCGGGGTAGGGAACCCTGCCGCACAGGCATCTGTAGACGGTGGCCGCGAAAGAGTAGACGTCGGATCCGTAAGACAGCGAGTCGCCCTCGAAACTTTCGGGCGGCATGTACTCGGCCGACCCCGATATGTCGCCGCCGAGATGGAACACGCCGCCGGCTTCGGCGGACTTCGCTATGCCGAAATCCAGTATGCACGGGCAGCCGGAGCCGTCGACCATGATGTTCGCCGGCTTTATGTCGCGGTGCAGGATTCCGCGCGCGTGCGCATAGTCGATCGCCTCCGCGACGGGCCGCAGCGTCGCAAGCGTCTCGCGCGGGGAAAGCCTTCCGCCGTCCTTCAGCATGTCGGCGAGCGACCTTCCCTCCACATAGTCCATGACGATGAACGGATGCCCGGAGTTCTCTTCGTAGTGGCGGACCGCCACGATGTTCCTGTGCCTTAGCTTCATCGCCAGGGCGGCTTCGGCGCGCATGGCGTCGAGCACCGCGCCGTCCAGCCGCCGGCCGGGCGCTATCGTCTTCACGGCGACGCGCTGCCGGAGCTGCAGGTCGTCGGCGAGAAACACTATCCCCGACGCCCCGCGCCCGAGCATTTGCGCGAGGTACCATCTGCCGCAAAGCGTCGCGCCGACGCCGTAGCGGAGAGTAGGCCCATCGCTGTCGTATGTGTATTCCGCTTTCATAGGACGCATCATACCGGGCGCGACACCGCCCCGGAAAGACATACTTTACCAAAAAGGCGGACGGGACGCACTAAAAAACGAGATGCGGCGCCATTCACGTCCGCACCTCCGGCTCTTCCTCCAGCACGGCGCAGGCGGCGTGGCCGCCGGCGCCGGACGCGGCGGCCAGCGCGCGGCGCGGACGCGCCGCCGCGT
>CADCBS010000093.1 GCA_902799715.1 uncultured bacterium
ACGGCGCGCCGCCGCTGCTGCGCTGACGCCCCGCCCGCGCGCCTCGCCTCCGCCGCGCCGGCGTCACAGCCCTTCGCACGCGGGATGCAGGCGCAGCCCCCGCAGATCCCGCTCCACGCGCCCCGCCGCGCCCCACAGGTTCGACGCCGCGCCGTGCGCGTCGTGCAGTTTCACCGCGCTCTTGTCGATCTCCCGCGCGAGCCGCGCGTCTTTCTTCAGCCTCAGCCCGGCCGCCGCCGCGCCGTCCGCGATCCACGCCAGCGACAGGTCCGCCACGAGGTGGCAGTCTTCGTAAAGCCCGCCCACGTCGCTGTGGCTCCCCGGAAACAGCATCTCCTCCGCCTTGCCGCCGCGCAGCGGCACGTACCCGAAAAACCGCCGCGTCTCGTCCCGCGCCACCGCATGCCGCGCGGCGGCCACGTTCGGCGGGCACTCCTCGGAAACGTCCAGCCCCGCCGTGCTGTCCACCGTGTCCCACAGGCCCATGAACGCCACGGCCACGCCCAGCCTGTCTAACCACGCCGCGAAATGCCGCGCCAGCAGGGCGCCGCGCGAAAAGCCGAACAGGTACACCGATGTCCCGGAAGCGTCGTCCGGCAGCGTCTCGTAGGCGGACTCGAACCACCTGCGCGCCGAGCGGAACGCCGCGCGCCAGTCCGTCCCCGCAAGGCTCCCGCCCAGATAGGACCCGAAGCGCGTGCCCGCCCCGGCTTCGGAGTGCAGCTTCTGGCGCCCGTCCTCTTCGCAGATTCCGCGCAGGCGCGTCACATTCGTGGCGCGCCCCGCCGTGCCTTGCCCCGTCCCCTCGAAAAACAGCCCCAGGTTCACCCGCGCACCAGCAGCGTCAGCGATCCCGCGCTCCCCCCGGTCAAGGTGCGGACGAGCGGGACGGTTATTTCGGTCTCCTCCCCTTCGCCCGGCGTCTCCTCCAGGTCCAGCACGCCCTGGGCGACCACTTCCGGCGCGTCTTTCTCGCCGACCATCGCCGCGAGCGCGTCTATCGGCGCCGACGCTATGTCGGCGTAGCCGACCATCGCCTTCTCCATGAAGCCCGCCCCCATCTTGAGGGCGTACTTCGCCGTCAGGCGCAGGAACCGCCGGAGCTTCTGCACGCTCACCGGCTCCGTAACCGAAACGGCGAAGCCGCAGCGGGTCTCCACCTCTTCGCGGAAGACGGTGCGCTTCGTCCACGGCTCCGCCGTGAAGTCGCACACGCCTTTGCGGAACACGGTTTCGCGCATGGCCGATTTGCGCGCAACCCCCGTGCGCGGCCATATCATGTCCACCTGCACCATGTTCGTGCTTTTCAGCAGCCTCGTCCCCGGTATGCCCTTCAGCTCCGCCCGCACGAGCAGAATCTCGAGCGCCGTCTTCGTTTTCTTCGCCGCAGCCATGTTTCAATCCTCCTCCCGTGCGCCCGATTATACCAAAATACGCGCCCGTCCGCCCGCGTTTTCTGCCGCCGCGCAACCGTCCGGTAGTGCAGGTTTCCCTGTTTTATGGTAGAATTGAATCCGTGCCGCCGGGGTGGTGAAATGGCAGACACAGGGGACTTAAAATCCCTTGCCGGGCATCCGGCGTACGGGTTCGAGTCCCGTCCCCGGCACCATCCGTACGCAAGCCTCTCCGGCAAGGCGCCGCAGCAAGCCGGCGCGCTTCACGCGAACTCCTGCCCGATTCCGGTTTCCGATACGGCCGGCACGGATGGGCTGCATTTTCCATGCTTCCCCGCGGCCGGTAAATTCATCCGCGCCGTAATCTCATTTCCGGCCGGGCGGTTGCGGCGGCTTGGGACAACGCGCCCTACCGGTTTTCTACACGTTCTACATGTTCTACACGGCCAGTTTTTGCATTACACGGCCGATTTTACACGGCCGGTTTCTCCCTTTGCGCTGGAGCATGAAGGTGGTATAATATCCATGTCTTCAGTCATTGGCGGCGGAGCCTGCGGCCATATCGCGAACAAAAGGAGAATAAGATGAGAACGCAAATGAAGAAGTTCCTCGGCGTTGTGCTCGCCGCGGCAAGCGTGTGCGCCGTGTATGCGCAGTCTGCAGTGCGCGGCGTTGCAGTCCCCGATGAGAACCGTTCCCTTGAGAAACGCGAACAGGCCGCGGCGCCGGACTATAACCAAGTAAAGAAGATTCTTGCGTTGGCGAAGACATCCGCCGAAGAGGATTTCAACGTCGATTTCTGCGGGTTCTTTGCGGGGATGTCGCGCTACGATGCGATGGATCTTGCCGCTTTCTACAGGTTGAAAGATAGCGAATATTCATTTGCAGCGTCGGGGCCGGGAAAGGCGGTCTATCGCCTTTGGTTCTCCCTAAAAGGCGTCAGGCGCATTACAAAAGGCGGGAATACAGTAGATGAACTTGCCCGGGCCGTAGCGAACCGCGTGGGGAATTTGAAGCGGAATTTTGATACGCATGAATGGGAACGCAAGACAATCGACGGAGTCGTCGTAATATTTGGCGAAAGGGGATTGATTATTCAAAACAATCAGGTGGCTTCCAAGGCTCCGCTCGCAACAGCGGAGGCTGCGCGGAAGGACAAAGCAGATGTCGATGCTGCAGAAAAGGCGGCGGAAAAAGCGGCGGCGGAAAAGGCTGCCCGCGAAAGAGCGGCAAGAGAGGAGGCTGCTCGGAAAGAAAGAGCGGCAAAAGAGGCGTGGATGAAGAAGGGGGGCGGGGCAACGAAAACGCTGACGCTTCCGGGCGGAGCGACGATGAAGATGATATACGTCGCGCCGGAGCCGCCGGTTCCCGAGCCGCCGAAGCCAGAACCGCCCAAACCCAAACTGGAACCGGAACAAAAGCAGAAACCGGAACCGCCGAAGCCGGTGCAGCGTCCCGCACCGGAACCTGTGCCACAACCGAAGCCGCCCGCGCCGCAGCCGCCGCCCGCCGCGCCCGCGCCCGCGGCGAACCAGGCGCGCATCGTGGACAGGCAGGCGAGCCTGAAAAGGACGATAAACCCGGAATATCCCGAAGGCGCGCGCCGCCGCCGCGAGGAAGGCGACGTGAAGGTGGAGATGGACATCGCCGCGAACGGCGACGTTTCGGCGGTGCGCGTGGTGTCGTCGTCGGGATACCCAGAACTCGACAGCGCGGCCGAAAAGGCCGCGCTGCGGGCGAAATTCGTCCCGGCGCGCAGCGGACGGCGCAACGTGCCGTCGACTGCGCGCATAACGCTGGAATTCCGCCTGAGGCAGAAGTTAGGCGCGGGAGGGAGGGCGCGTTTTCGGGGAAGTTTCACGATGGGAAGCCCGGAGTCGGAGGATGGCCGCGAAAATGACGAGACGCAGCATCGCGTGACGTTGACGAAAGGCTACTGGTTAGGCGAGACCGAAGTGACGCAAGGGCAGTGGAAAAGCGTGATGGGGAGCAATCCGTCGTATTTCAAGGGCGACAATCGGCCGGTGGAAAACGTTTCGTGGGACGACTGCCAAGAGTTCATCCGCAAGGTGAATGCCGAAGCGGAACGCCAATTCGGCGGCGAAGCGCGTCTGCCAACGGAAGCGGAATGGGAATATGCCTGCCGGGCAGGGTCTACCGGCGCGTATGCCGGGACGGGCGATCTCGATTCCATGGGGTGGTATGGCGGTAATAGCGGTTCCAAAACGCATCCTGTCGGGCAGAAGAGACCGAACGCATGGGGCTTTTACGATATGCACGGGAACGTATGGGAGTGGTGCAACGATTGGTACGGATCGTATCCCAGCGGCAGCGTGACAGATCCTGCCGGTGCAGCTTCGGGCGACCTCCGTGTCTTGCGCGGCGGCGGCTGGAACGACGGCGCGCGGTACTGCCGTTCCGCCTTCCGCCTCGGGAACTTTCCCGCCGACCGCTACTGGCTCGATCCCGGCGACCGCGGCGGGGACATCGGCTTCCGCCTCGCCTGCTCCGCAGGACCGCGCGGCCAAGGGGCGGAGCAATAGCGCGAGCGAAGGAGCAAGGCGGGCGAGGCGGAGCCGCCCGCCGCGACGACGCGAGCGCGCGAATGGCACGGGTGGCACGCTGGGCAGCAAGCCTCTTTTGACATTGCAGCAGGCGAGGTGCTGGCCGGGTCGATGTCTGAGGACGACGTTGCCATGGTAAGGGCTTGGATCAAGATACATCGCGAAGAGTTGTTCGCCAATTGGAAGCTGCTGTCCGAGGAAGGGACTTACTTCAAGGTTGAACCGCTTCGCTGAAAGGAGATCGCAATGGAAGAACTGCATTCAGTTGTCAAGGCCGAGCCTATGGACGGCATGAAGGTCCATGTCGTATTTGACAATGGTGTCGAAGGCGTTTTCGATTGTGCGTATTTGACAAGCGATCCATACTGGGCCAGGCTGGCTTCTCCCGCGTTCTTCCGCCAAGTGAAAGCCGAATGCGGGACGCTTTGCTGGCCTGGCGACATAGATGTCGCGCCTGAATCAGTCTGGGAGGACGTCTCGCGCAATCGGCTGAAATGAGTTCGTGGAAATGACGCAAGAAGTCGAAACATAATATAACATGGCGTTGGGACGCGGGGAATGTTGCAAGTGTGGAAGTGTTGCCAATAGCCATTTCCAATTTCCGATATGGCCGGCACGGATGGGCTGCATTTTCCACACTTCTCCACGGCCGATAAATTCATCCGCACCGTAATCTCATTTTCGGCCGGGCGATTGCGGCGCGTTGGGACAACGCGCCCTACCGGTTTTCTACACGTTCTACATGGCCGATTTTACACTGCCGATAAATTCATCCGCACCGTAATCTTACTGCGACAAAATGTCGCATTGGCGGGAATTTGATTTCATCCGCACCGTAATCTCATTTCTGGGGTGAAGGCCTCACGCAGGGGCGCAGAGGAACCTCCGCATCTCAGTGCGTATGAAATCTTGGTTGAAGGTTTCGACATCCGGCATTCGACAGCCGACAGCCCGCGTCGGACAACCGGCATGGGGACCAGCCTTTGCCAAGGCTGCGGCGCGTTGGGACAGGGGGAATGTTGCCATTGTGGAAATGTTGCCAGTATCCAATTCCAATTTCCAACATGCCCGGAACAGACGTTTTACATGTCCTACACGTTCTACACGGCCGATTGTTGCACTACATGGCCGATTTTCCCACGGCCAAATGATTTCATCCGCACCGTAATCTTATTTCCGGCCGGGCGGTTGCGGCGGCTTGTGGACAAGCCGCCCTGCCAGATGCCGGCTGCCCGAAGCGGGGTGTCGGCTGTCGAATGTCCACAGCGGGATGTCGGCTGCCGGTTGTCGAATGTCGCAACATTCGCAATTGCATTTCATCCGCACCGTAATCTCATTTGCGGCGGGATGGCGCGGGGGCGCGGGATTTGGTAGAATTGCGCCGTGCCGTCCGGCGGCGACGGCGGGAAAGGGAGGATGTCTATGGCGGCATGGAAAAACACGGCGAAGCAGGCGCTTCTGGGCGCGGCCGCGCTGATTGCGGCTTTCGCGGGCGTCGCGGCGCATGCCGGCGGGGCGGAAGGCGTGCTGCGGCGCGGGATATTCATAAACGACGAATTCTATTCGCTCAAGCCGTGGGCGGCGAAGCACTACGGCGCGAAGGAGGGGATCGGAGCCGGGGCGTACGCCGAGATATTCAAGCTGATGAAGAAGTACGGCCTGAACCTGCTGTGGCCTGCGATGCATCCGGACGGGACGCCGCCGACATACGAATTCGCGGAGCGGCCGGAGAACATGGCGCTTGCGGACATGTACGGCATTACGGTGGGGACGAGCCATTGCGAGCCGATGCTGCGCAACAACGCGGTGCTTCCGAAGGAGGCGCGCCGCAAGTGGAGCTGGAAAAAGCACCGCGATTGGCTGCTCGGCTACTGGCGCGAAGGCGTGCGGCGCGGCGCGGGCCACGGCACGATGTGGACGATCGGCATGCGCGGCATCAGCGATTCGCGCCAGCCAGACTGGAAAACGGACGAAGAGAAGATCGAGGGGCTGCAGGAAGTGTTCGCCGCGCAGTGCGCGATGCTGCCCGAGGGCGCGCCGAAGGTCTTCATACCTTACAAGGAAGTCCTGCCGCTTTTAGGCAAGGGGCTGAAGATCCCCGAAGGCACGACGCTCATGTGGGTGAACGACAATTTCGGCTACGTGAAGCGGCTCGGCGGCCCGCAGTACGCGAACCATCCGGGCGGAATCTACTACCACGTCTCCTATTTCGGCCCGCCGCACGGCTACATCCACCTCTGCACCACGCCGCCGGCGCTCTTGTGGTACGAACTTGTCGCGAAATGCTGGAACAACGGCGTGCGCGACACGTGGATGCTGAATGCCGGCGACGTGTTCCAGGCCGAGGCCGTGATCGACTGCTACGGCAGATTCGCCGCCGGTCCCGGCGAGTGGGGCGCGGACGCGCAGGACGTGTTTCTCTCGCGCTGGGCCGAGGAGAACTTCGGCAAGGCGCTGGCGCCACGCATAGCCCGGCACATGGCCGACTACTACAACCTCGGCTTCATAAGAAAGCCGGAGTTCATGTGCCGCGGGTGGACGGCGAACCTGCCGCCGGAGCTCAAGCGCACGCTCGCGAAGCGCTACCGCGCGCACCTTGCCGAGACGCGCGCGATCGACGCGGCGCTTCCGGCGGAGAAGCGCGACCTGTGGTTCCGCCTGGCCGGGTTTTCGTGCGAGTTCCTGGCGCACGCCGGGACGATCCATCTCGAAGGCAAAGGCCGGGACTATGCAAAGAGCGTGATAGAACCGCTCCACGAACGCTGGGACCGCATGGAAGGCGGAAAGTGGTCGGGCTTCTGGTACGACACGATCGACGAGAAAGGCCTGGCGGCGGTTTCCAGGTTCAGAAAGGCGGGCCGGGGCAAAAACGCGTGGGATTCGCCGATGCAGTGGCCGTGGAACGAGCCGCGGCGCCGGCGCGGGCACGGCGGCCAGGCGACGCAGTACCGGCCGGACGTGCCGGAGCCCGAATGGATCGAACCCCTGTGCGCCGCCGACGCGAACGGCGGCGGCTGGCGGTGCGTGTCCGGGCTCGGGACGAGCGCCCGCGCGTTCGCGCTGCTGCCGGTGAAGCCCGGCGCCGGAGAGGGGGCGGTTCTCGAATACGACGTCTCGAAAGGCGGAGGCGGGACGCTCGTCATCCAGTTCCTGCCGGACTATCCGCTCTGGCCGGGCCTGAAATACGGCGTTGACGTATCCTTCGATTCCGGCGCGCCCGTCTACACGCCCGTCCCGATGCGCGACAGCGCGCCGGGCGGCGGAAGCTCCTCGCGGACGCTTGCGCTGATGGACCAGTTCGTCCGGGCGGAGGTGGCGATCCCCGCCGGCGCCAAGACCGTGAAGATCGCGGCGGCCGGGCCGGGCGTGGCGATAGACTGCGTAGGCGTGAGGGCGGCAGGCCGGCGGCCGGCGGCCGGAGAATAGATCGCCGGCGGGACGGCTTGGACAACGGGCGGGTTTTTGGTAGACTTTTCCCCGCCATGGATATAGTGATTCTTCTCGGAGCGCCCGGTTCGGGCAAAGGTACGGTGGCCGCGCGCCTCGTCGCGGCGGATTCCAGTCTCATGCACGTGTCGTCGGGCGACCTGCTGCGCGGCGCGGTTTCGCGCGGCACGGAGGCGGGGCGCGAGGCCAAGGCGTTCATGGATGCCGGAAAGCTCGTCCCGGACGCGCTGATAGCGCGCATGATAGCCGACGTCGTGGCGTCCGCGCCCGCGGGCGCGACGATGCTGCTGGACGGCTTCCCGCGCAACCTTGCGCAGGCGGACATACTCGACGAAACCGCGGCGGCGGCCGGCGCGAAGATACGCTCCGCCGTGATGCTGGACGTTCCCGACGAAGTCATTTTCGACCGCATCGCAGGCCGCCTGACGTGCCCGCAGTGCAAGGCGGGATACCACGCGAAGAACCTCCCTCCCAAGAAGGAAGGCGTGTGCGACAAGTGCGGCGCGGCGCTCGTGGTGCGCAAAGACGACAACCCCGAGACCGTGAAAGACCGCCTTGCGGTGTACCATTCGCAGACCGAGCCGCTCGCCGCCCGCTACGAGGCCGCCGGCCTGCTGCGCAAGGTCCCCGGCACCGGCCCGATCGACGGAATCGCCGCCGCCTTCCGCGCGGCGATGTGACTGCCATGAAAGTCCACCGCCTGAACGGCGACGAACTGGCCCGCATGCGCGAGGCCTGCCGTCTCACAGCCGAAATACGCGACATCTGCGCGGACGCCGTGGAGCCCGGCATGACGACCGCCGACATCGACGCCATCGTGCGCGACTACTGCAGAAGGCGCAAGGTCCATGCGAGCTTCCTGGGCTACGCCGGATTCCCCGGCGCGATATGCGTTTCGCTGAACGACGAGGTCATACACGGCATCCCCTCCCCCAGGCGCACGGTGAACCCCGGCGACCTGGTGAAGCTCGACGTGGGGATATGCAAGAACGGCTTCAACGGCGACACGGCCCGCACCGTGGCCGTTGGCGTTACCGACCCGCGCACGCTCGCGCTGGTGGAGACGACGCGCCGCGCCTTGATGGCCGGCATCGCCGCCTGCGGCCCGGGCGTGCACCTGGGCGACGTCGGCGCCGCGATCCAGAAGGTCGTGGAGGACGCCGGATTCTCCGTGGTGCGCGACTACATCGGGCACGGCGTGGGCCGCACGGTGCACGAAGACCCGCCGGTGCCGAACTACGGCGAGCCGGGCAAGGGATTCGTGCTCAAGCCGGGCATGACGATCGCCATCGAGCCTATGGTGAACATGGGCGCGTACGGCGTTTCGGTGCTTGACGACGACTGGACGGTCGTGACCGACGACGGCAGGCTGTCGGCCCATTTCGAGCACACCGTGGCGGTGACGGACGACGGCGCCGAGATACTGACCGCGCCCTGGGACTACTGAACGGCCCCGGCCCCGCCGGCCCGGCGGAACTCCACGCGCCGCAGGAACCGTATCTGCAGCCAGGTGAAGCCTATCAGCGCGGCGCCCAGGTACCACGCCATGGTCGTGGCCGCCGAGAATCGCAGGTTGTTGTAGGCCTCTTTCCAGATGAGTATCGACAGAACCGTGGTGGCGTCGCCCGGGCCGCCGAACGTAAGCAGGAATATGGAGCCCATGCCCTGGAAGGCGGCGATGAAGGCCCCCGTGAAGTTTATCACCATCAGCGGCGCGAGCTGCGGGAACGTGACGTGCCGGAACCGCGCCAGTATGCCCGCGCCGTCTATCGCCGCCGCCTCGTAGTAGTCGCGCGGAAGCGACGACAGCGCCGCCACGTATATCAGCGACGACATCCCCGCCCCCGCCCACACGCCGGGCAGTATGCAGCAGACCATCGCCCACGACGGATCCTGCAGCCACGCGTGCCGCTCCACCCCGAACGCCGCGAGGAACGAGTTCAGCATGCCGCTTTCCGCCGGGTCGAACATCATCTTCCAGAGCAGCGTGACGACGAGCGCCGAAGTCATGTGCGGCAGGAAGTAGAGCGTGCGGAAGAACACCTTGCCGCGCGGCACTTCGGTGAGCAGCACCGCAAGCAGGACCGGCGCCAGGAATCCGAGCGCGAGCGAGATGGCGGCATATTCGAGCGTCCTGCCCCACGCGGCCCAGAAGTTCGGGTCCGTGGACACGCGTATGAAGTTGTCCAGCCCGGCGAATCCGCATCCGCCGGCGATCCTGTAGTCCTGGAACGCCATCGCCGCGCCTTTCAGGAGCGGCCAGTAGCTCCACAGCGCTATTGAGGCGATCGCCGGCGCGAGGAATATCCACGGCGCGAGCGCGCGCAGGCGCGACGGGCGCGCGCCCGCGGCCGCGCTCCGCCCCCCCGCTCCGGC
>CADCBS010000094.1 GCA_902799715.1 uncultured bacterium
CCGCGAGCGCGGCTGCGGCGCAAAGGCGCGGTGTCATTCCGCGGCGCCCTCCGGCGGATCGCCGCAGGCGCCGGCGGCCGGACCGGCTTCCGCCGGAGCGGCGGCTTCAAGCTCCGCCGCCAGGCAGGCGCCGTCGAGAAACGCGGCCACGCGGCCGAGCGTCTCTTCCGAAAGGAAGTGCTCCATCTTGCAGCCGTCGGTCTCCGCCGTCTCCGGCGACACGCCAAGCCGCACCAGGAATTTCTTCAGAAGCTCGTGGCGCGCGCACAGCTCCGTCGCGCGCTTCTTCCCTTCTTCGGTAAGCTCCACCGCGCCGTAAGGCTCCTGCTTGACGAGTCCGGCGGACTTCAGCGCCGCGACGCCCTTTTCCACGGAAGGCGTCTTGACCTTGAGCGCGGCGGCTATGTCGCGGACGCGCGCAAGCTTGCCTGCGCGGCCCAGCATCTCGATGCATTCGAGGTAGTCGCCAAGGCTCATCGAAAGGCCCAGGGTGGTGGTCGCCGACTGCACGCGTTTCACGCTGATGTATTTCGCGGACTGGCTTTTCGCGGCCGCGTGATTTGTGCCGTGGGGTTCTCATTCTATTGTCACGCGTATGCGGTAGATTTCGAGTTGTCCGGCGGAGGCCTGGTCGCACGTCAGCACCGTTTCGCCGGCCTGCAGCGGCGCGCTGGCCACGGACTCCCACCCGGAAGACGTCTTGCGCTGGAGATATGCCGTCAGCGTCGCCCCGGACAGCGATGCGGGAACGTTCACGTTCTTCACTGCCACCGCGACCTTCCCGGCCGGGCAGGGCGCCTGCGCCGCTTCGCACAGTATCACGGAATCCGCCCTCGCCGGATCCAGGCCCAGGCAGTACGACTGCCATTTGGGCAGGCCGTTGGCGCCTTGCCCGGCGAGCGCCGCCGCGGCGTCGGCGTCGGACGACAGCCCGCCTATGCCGGACGATCCTATGTTCGCGGAAATCCATTCAAGCGGAACGGCCACGTTCGAGCCGGCCGGCGTGAAAGCGGTCTTTGCGATGTCGGTGTAGCTTCCGGTCAGCGACGAGATGCCGCCGTAGCCGGAGAACGCCAGGCTCGAAACCGCCGGGCTCCCCTCCGCGGTCGCGAACGCGAATTTCTCCGTGTCGCCGTTCTCCGTCGTCAGCGGGATGGTGGAGCCGCTGTCCGAAACGAGCTTCACGGTGTACGTCTTGTTCGTGCAGTCGAGGTCGAACCGGAACGTGTACTGGGTGTTGGTGGCCGGAGTGACGCCGCTGCAGGTCACGTTTGTCCACGTCGCCGCGCCGCCGCTCTCGGACGTGAGCAGCTGGAACGACAGGCTTTCGCCGCTGTCGTAGAGGCGCAGCGCGGACTTTGCCCCGGCGGTTTCGGCCGAGGAATCTTCATCATCTTCCGTGACCGCGGCTTCGAACCTGGCCTTCATCGTGAACGTCACGTCTTTGCCGGCGGACTGCGTGGACGGAGTGAACGTGTTTTTGCCGGAGAGGGCTATTTCGCTGTCATTCGCGACATGGCTCCCGGTCCCGGACCATTCCCCGGTGCCGCCCATTGTGTCCGGAGTCTCGTCCACCCAGGACGCGTTCGGGGCGCCGCGCGCCGGAACGGCGGCCGCGAGCGCCGCTGCGCAGATCGCAAGCATGTACGTTTTCTTCATTGCATTCCTTTCATGCACGGAGCCTCTGCGCGCCTGCGCGCGGCTTCCGGTTTTCGACATTTCAAAACTTTTGCTGTATTCTACACGATTGGCCGCCTCCGCGCAAGCGCAAAATGGTATAATGCCCGCGCGCCTGCGCGAAGACGCGTGGGCGCGCGCAAACCGCAGACGGGAAAAGACATGGGAAATTACGACACGGCGTTCGCGCGGCTCGCGGGATCGAAGTTCCGCAGCCGCTTCCACCTTTCGGAGGCGGACATGGAGTATATCGCCGCCAAGGGGATGGAGACTGTCCGCGCGCATTGCGCGGATTTCGTCAGGACGCGCCTCGCCCCGGCGGACCCGCCGGGCGACGGAAGGCAGACCCCGATGCGCGGACATCCCGTGTTCGTGGCGCAGCACGCCTGCGCGTGCTGCTGCCGCGGCTGTCTCGAGAAGTGGTGGAAAGTGCCGCGCGGGGCGGAGATCCCCGCCGGGCGGCAGCGCGGAATCGTCGACTTCCTCATGGCGTGGATCGCGCGGGAGGCGGAGCGCCGCGTCCGGAGTCTTCCAGGACGGCGGCGATTTCGCTATAATAGGCCGCAAACGACGGCAGACAAGGAGAACCGGAGATGAAATCTCTTGCGGCGGCATTTGGCATCATGGCGGCGGCGCTCGGCGCGGCGGCGGCCGGAGGGCAGGGGGGCGCCCGCCCGGCGGCGGCGACGCGGTGGAGCATCGCGGACGGCGGGAAGCGGATCGTGTGGGACGTCGCGCGCGACGCGCGCCTGCCGCACGCCGACCGGATGGAGATGAGCGGACTGAGGGTGTCGCTGATCTTCTCGTACCGCGTGGCGCGCGACCGGTCGCTCGCGCTTGTACGCGAGGTCGTGTGGCCGTCCTTCCGCGTGCAGCCGAACGACACGCACGCTTCGTTCACATACAGGTTCGCCGAAAACAAGGTGCCGCGCCTGACGGCGGACGGAAAGCCGTGCCGCGAGATTGCGGATGCGATTTCCTTCGACGGCGTGTGGCACGCCGAGTCGCGCTCCGCCGACGGTTCGCTGCGCATAGTCCGTCGCGCGTACCCGTCCGTCGACAAGGCGGCGACGTTCGAGCTTGTCGAGGTGGAGAACGCGGGGACCGGGCCGCGCGAGGTGGGCTTCACCGGCGATTTCGCCGACTACGCGCTTGGCTGCACGGGGCGCTACGAAGTGCGCGCGCAGGCGTTCCCTTCCGGCACGCGTCCGCTCGCCCCCGGCGAAAAGCGCGCATGGACGCTGCGGCTTTCGGCGCGGCGCGTGAACGATCCGGACATGCCCGCCGACGGCGCGGCGGAGCTGGCCGCCCGCGTGAAGCGCGTGGAGCAGCTGACCGCGCCGCTCGTCCTCGAAACGGGGATCCCGGAGATCGATACGGCGTTCCATTTCGCGAAGATCCGCGCCGGCGAGAGCCTCTTCGCCACGCGCACGGGAATCATCCATTCGCCGGGCGGCGGGCCGTACTACGCGGCGACGTGGTGCAACGACGAGGCGGAGTACGCGAATCCGTGGTTCGCGTTCACGGGCGACGCCATGGCGCTGGAGGCGGCCATGAACGGCTACCGCCAGTACATCCCCTTCATGGGGCCCCGCTACGAGCCGATCCCCAGTTCCGTCATCGCGGAGGGCCTCGACTACTGGAACGGCAAGGGGGACCGCGGCGACGCCGCGATGTACGCGTACGGCGCGGCGCGCTTCGCGCTGGCGGCCGGGCGGCGCGACTGGGCCGAGGAGCTCCTGCCGGCGATCAGGTGGTCGCTGGAATACTGCAGGCGGCGGATAGACGCCGACGGAGTGGTGAAGTCCAACTGCGACGAGCTGGAGCTGCGCTTCCCGGCGGGCGACGCGAACCTCTGCACGTCGTCGCTCTACTACGACGCGCTGCGGCACGCCGCGAAACTGGAGAAGGAGATCGGCAGCGCGGAGGCGGCGGCGGACTGCGAGGCGCGCGCGGCGAAGATGGCGGAGGCGATAGAACGGCACTTCGGGTGCGACATCCGCGGTTTCCGCACCTACCGCTATTTCGCGGGCTGCAAGGTGCTGCGCTCGTGGATCGGCATTCCGCTCTGCATGGGCATATACGGCCGCGCCGCCGGCACGGCGGACGCGCTCTTCTCGCCCTGGCTCTGGACGGGCGAGGGAATGCTCTGCGCGGAGGGCGACAGGCGCGGCGTGACCTGGGACCGCAGCGCGCTGTATGCGTTCCGCGGCGTGTTCGCCGCCGGGCAAGGCGGCCGCGCGATGGACAAGTTCGTAGCGTATTCGCGTTCGCGCCTGCTGGGCGAGCACGTGCCGTATCCGGTCGAGGCGTGGCCGGAGGGCGGCAAGCGGCACGTCTCGGCGGAGAGCGCGCTCTACTGCCGGATCGTGACGGAAGGGCTTTTCGGGATCGACCCGGCGGGACTCGGCTCTTTCGACGCCAGGCCGCATCTCCCGGAAGGCGTAGAGCGCATGTCGCTGAAGAACGTCCGCGCGTTCGGGCGGGTCTTCTCCATCACGGTGGACGGCGCGGGAACCAGGATCGTCGAAGAAAAGTGAAGCGGCGGCGCAATGTTGCCTGTCGCAGCCCGATTTGGTAGACTTTGAAAACTTTTCGCCGGGCAGGTGTTTCAATGTCCGGGCAGGAGCTTCAAAGAAAGGCAATGCGATGAAAGTCGAAAAATGCAACGAATCGGGCTGTTCGGTCGAGTTGAACGTGGCGCTTGACGCCGGAGAGTCGTCCATGCTCGCCAAGAAGGCGACGGACGCGGTGTGCGCCAGGGCGTCGGTGCCCGGATTCCGCAAGGGCAAGGTCCCGCGCGCGATCGTGGAGAAGCGCTTCGCGGAGGCGATCGCGGAGGCGACGGCCGACGCCGCCGTGCGCGAAACGATAGAGAAGGCCGTGGAAGAGGCCGGCCTGAAGGAGCGGCTCTTCCGCGTCGCCGAAGTGAAAGACCTGAACTGCAAGGCCGGCGAGCCGTTCTCGTACACCGTCGCGGCCGAGCTGAGGCCCGAATTCGACCTGCCCGGACTGTCGAAGCTGAAGCTCGAGGCGAAGGCGCAGCCGGCGACGGACGCCGACGTGGACGGCTACATCGCGCATCTGCGCAAGCGCGCCGCGAAGTTCGAGAAGGCGGACGAAGGCTACGCGGCCGCGGAAGGCGATTTCGCGTCGATAGACTACTCCGGGAAGATCGACGGCCGCGACATCGCGGAGATCGTGCCCGGCGAGAAGGCCATAGCCTCCGGAACGGATTTCTGGATCGGCCTCGAAGAAGGCGCGTTCCTGCCGGAGATCATCGAGGCGCTGAAGGGGATGAAGGCCGGCGAATCGAAGCAGGTGGAAGTGGCGTTCCCCGAAAACGACGCGGCTCCCGAGGCGGTGCGCGGCGCGAAGGCGGTCTACGATGTGACGCTGAAGGCGGTGCGCCGGGCGGTCCTGCCCGACGACGCCGGGCTTGCCGAGGCGATGGGCGCGAAATCCTTCGACGACCTCAAGGCGGACGCCAGGAAGTCGCTCGACGCGTCCCGCGAGCGCGAAGACAAGAACCGCATGCGCGACGAAGCGGTCGATTTCCTGCTGAAGGACGCCGCGTTCGCGGTCCCCGAATCCACGTTGAAGTCCGAGCGCAACATGTATCTCGCGAACCTGCGCGAACGCGCGCAGAACTCCGGGCTGCCGGCGGACTACTTCGAGAGGAACCGCGACAAGATAATGGCGGACGCCGAAGAAGCCGCCCTGCGCCGCGTGCGCCTGTCGTGGATACTGGCCAAGGTCGCGCACGAACGCGGCATCGAGGCCGGCGACATGGAGCTGCAGCAGGAGATCATGCGCATCGGAATGTCCGCCGGGCTCGCGTACAGCGTGGCGCTGGACCGCGTGCAGAAGAACGGGCAGATAGGCCGCATCCGCGAAAGGCTCGTCGAGACGAAGGCCCTCGACGCGATCGTGGAAGAGGCGCTGGCGCGCTGAAGCCTGCGCGGCGGCGCGGCCCGTAAAAGGAGGATCCCCCGGTGAAGGAAAAATCGTATCTCGTGCCGATGGTGGTGGAGCAGTCTTCGCGCGGCGAACGCGCGTACGACATATACTCCAGGCTTCTGCAGGACAGGATAGTGTTCATAGGCGGGGGGATCGACGACGAGTCGGCGAACCTTGTCGTCGCCCAGCTCCTGTTCCTGCAGTCCCAGGACGCGGAAAAGGAGATTTCCGTGTACATCAACTCCCCCGGCGGATCGGTGACCGCGGGACTGGCGATCTACGACACCATGCAGTTCGTGAAGTGCCCCGTCGCCACGTACTGCATAGGCGAGGCCTGCTCGATGGGCGCCGTGCTGCTCTGCGCCGGGCGCAAGGGCAGGCGCTACGCCCTGCCCAACGCCCGCATAATGATCCACCAGCCGTGGGGCGGCGCCGAAGGCAAGGCCAGCGACATCGAAATCACGGCGCGCGAGATCCTGCGCCTGAAGGAGATGCTGAACGGCATCCTGGCGAAGCACACGGGCCGGGACTACGCGAAGATCGTGCAGGACACGGACAGGGACTTCTTCATGTCCGCGGCCGAGGCGGCGGAATACGGCCTTGTGGACAGTGTCATAGCGCCGCAGGCCGCAGACGCCGGGGCCGCGTCCGGAAAGGACGCCTGACATGGCCGGCAGGAAGCCATCCGGGCGCAAGCGCTGCTCGTTCTGCGGCTCGTTCGAGGACGAAGCCGGCGGCGTGCTGCTGTCCGGCCCAGCAGGCGGCGAGATCTGCAGCGAGTGCGCGCACATCATCTATTCGATATTCAAGGACGCCGGCGCGTACGCGGGGGCCGGCGAGGCGCCCGCGCCCGCCAAGGCCGGCAAGACGCGCCCGGCGCCGCTGCCCGCCGGCAAGACGCCCTCCCCCGCGAAGATCAAGGAGTTCCTTGACCAGTACGTGATCGGCCAGGAGCGGGTAAAGCGCTCGCTCGCCACGGCGGTCCACAACCACTACCGCCGCCTGGAGCAGGAAGCCTCCGGCGCCGGCGGCGAATTCCCCGACGTCGAGATCGAGAAGTCCAACATCCTCCTCATCGGCCCGACGGGATGCGGAAAGACGCTGCTCGCCAAATCGCTGGCGAAGTTCCTCGACGTGCCGTTCGCGATAGGCGACGCCACCACGCTGACCGAGGCCGGATACGTGGGCGAGGACGTGGAGAACCTCGTGCGGTACCTTCTGCAGAACGCCGACATGGACCCCGCCAAGGCCGCGCACGGAATCATATACGTGGACGAGATCGACAAGATCGCCGGGCGCACGCAGAACGTGTCCATAACGCGCGACGTGTCCGGCGAAGGCGTGCAGCAGGCGCTCCTGAAGATACTCGAGGGCACCATCGCCCGCATCCCGCCGAAGGGCGGGCGCAAGCACCCCGACCAGGAGTACATCGAAGTCGACACCTCGAACATCCTCTTCATCTGCGGCGGCGCGTTCGTGGGGCTCGACAAGATAATCGAGCGCAGGCGCAACTCCCACGCCATCGGATTCGACACGGCCAAGCACGCGGACGCCGCCGGCGGAAAGGCCGGAAAGGCGCCCGACGACGTCCGCCCCGAGGACTTGATAGAGTTCGGCCTGATCCCCGAGTTCACCGGCCGCCTGCCGATAGTGGCGGCGATGGACGAACTGGAGGTCGACGACCTGGTGCGCATCCTCGTGGAGCCGAAGAACGCGCTCGTCAGGCAGTACCGCAAGCTGCTGGCGATGGAGGGCGTGGACCTGTCGTTCGAGCCCGACGCCCTGCGGGCGCTGGCGGAGACGGCCAAAAAGCGCAAGACCGGCGCGCGCGGCCTGCGCGCGGCGATCGAGCGCGTCATGCAGGACATAATGTTCGACGCCCCTTCCGGCAAGCTCGGCCCGAAGATCGCCATAACCGCCGAAATGGTGCGCGAAAAGATATCCTGAGCGGGGGCGCGGAATGCAGACGGTCTTTCTCAAATCCAAGATACACCGCATCTTCGTGACGCAGGCCGACCGGGACTACACCGGCTCCCTCACGATCGACGAAGATCTGATGGACGCCGCCGGAATCTCCTGCTTCGAGAAGATCCTGTGCGCCAACGTCGACAACGGAGAGCGGTTCGAAACATACGCGATAAAGGGTCCGCGCGGATCCGGCACGTGCTGCCTGAACGGGGCGGCGGCGTTCAAGGGAAAGCCCGGCGACAGGCTGATAGTCATGGCGTGGTGCCTGCTTTCCCCCGAAGAGGCCGCCGCGCACAGTCCGCGCATAGTCGTGATAGGCGGTCCGGACAACAAGCCTGCGGCTTGACGGCGCAAGGGGGGGCGATGCTGTATCATCTCGGAGAGCGTTTCGGCGAATTGTGGGGGCCGCTGCGCCTCCTGCGGTCCCACTCGTTCCTGCTGGCGTTCGGCGCCATCGCGGCGGCGGCGGCGGTGTTCAAGCTGCTCCCCGCCCTGTGGCGCTTCCTGCCGCGCGACCGCGGCAAGCCGAAAGCCGCCGACGGCGGGCAGCAGTCCTTCGGCAAGCCTACCGGCGCCGGGATCGTGTTTTCGCTCGTCTCGCTTCCCGTGGCCGTGCTGGCCGCGCCGATAGGCGCCATCGACGCCGGGCTCCTCGCCTGCCTTGTCGCGGTGATGCTTTTCGGATACTTCGACGACCGCAGCCGCAAGCCGTGGGGCGAGCTTGTGAAAGGCCTGCTCGACGCCGCGGTGGCCGTCGCCGCGGCCGTCCTGCTCTACATCGAGACGGCCGGCCCCGGCGGCGTGGACGTGTGGTGGCCCTTCTACAAGGGCGTCACGGCGGTGCCGTGGTGGGCGTACGTGCCGTGCGCGGCTTTCCTGCTGTGGTTCTCCGTGAACGCCACGAACTGCTCGGACGGCGTCGACGGCCTCGCCGGTTCGCTCACGCTCATTTCGCTTCTCGGCCTCGGCGCGTTCCTCTACATCGTCACCGGCAACGCCGTCGTGGCGCGCTACCTGCTCGTGCCGTCTTCCCCGCTCGCGCCGCGCT
The DNA here is from genome assembly GCA_902799715.1 of uncultured bacterium. Taxonomy (GTDB): domain Bacteria; phylum Verrucomicrobiota; class Kiritimatiellia; order RFP12; family UBA1067; genus CADCBS01. The sequence continues at coordinate 8,654 of CADCBS010000094.1, forward strand.
GGGCCATACTCCTCATGACCGGCGCCGGCGCGCTGGCCGGCTACCTGTGGTACAACGCCGACCCGTCCAGGGTGCTGATGGGCGACGCCGGCTCCCGCTTCCTCGGCCTGCTCGTGGGGATAGGCGTCCTCGTGGCCGGCAACCCGTTCCTCCTCCTCGTCTTCGCGCCGGTCGTCCTGCTCAACGGCGGCGGCGGCCTCGTGAAGCTCACGCTCCTGCGCATGTTCCGCCGCCTCGGCGGCGCTTCGCGGGCGCGCGCCGGCGACACCCGCAGGCCTTTCTACGAACGCATCCTCGGCAAGGTCCGCTTCCCCCTGCACGACCACTGCCGCAAGAAGCTCGAATGGTCCAAGGGACAGGTGCTTCTGCGGTTCATGCTCATCCAGGCCGTGGCTTCGCCGCTCCTCTTCGTGATCCTGGTCAAGATAAGGTGAAAGCCGCGTTCCACATCCTCTGCGCGGCCGCGCTGGCCGCGGCCGCGGCGCGCGGGGGCGGCGCGCTCCCGCAGCCGCGCCGTTCCGCCAGGGACGCCGCGCTGGCCGCGTTCAACGCCCCGAGGAACGATTCGATGGACGGCTTCATCCGCGTGCGCTCCTACCCCGGCGACACGGAATTCCGCATTCCCGTCATGCGCGCCGCGCAGGAGGTCGTGGAAGCCGTCGCGGCGCGCACCGGCCTGCAAATCCCCCGCGGCGAACCCGGCATCGTGATCTGCATCCGCGAAAACGGCGAGCCGGGCGACACGCGCGTGATAGAAAACACGGTGCTGTCGGCCGAAGGCCGCATCGCCACGTGGATAACGCTCCCGTCGCCGGGATACTGCTCGCTCGACCGCTTCCGCCGCGCGTGCGCCACCGCTTTCTTCCGCGCGTGGACCGACCGCAACAGGACGAAGTTCGGAAAGCCTCTTCCGGAGATGCCGGAATGGGTGGCCGAAGGCGTCCTGCGCTCGTGCGGGAAGGAGTTCCGCCTGCGCGACGCCGATGCGGTCCTGGAGCTCTGGCGCGGCGGCGGCATGCCGTTCTTCCCGCGCCTTTTCGCCGGCATGCGCATGATGGAATCGCAGCGCGGCCGCGCGCTATGCGGCGTCTTCGCGCTCTGGATGTGCGAAACGCCGGCCAAGCCGCTTTCGAAGAAGGCGCCCGGCAGGTCCACCGTGTTCACCCTCCAGATGGAACGCCTCGCGGCGGGGATCCCGTGGGACCCCGCATCCGTGCTGGCCGGCCTTGCGGGATCGGACGATCCGCAGGCGCAGGACGCCGCGTTCGACGAGCGCATGGCGCGCAACATCCGCGCCTGGCTGAACCCCGGGCATCCCGCGCCGTGGGAGGCGCGCGCCTTCGCTTCGCGCCTGAGCCTGGTCGCCCCGTTCTGGGACGGGCCGTTCTCCGACGGCACGCGCGCGTGCGGCTACCGCCGCGCCCTCGCGCTGTACTCCGGCGACGCGCGCGTGCGCATGGCGGC
>CADCBS010000095.1 GCA_902799715.1 uncultured bacterium
ACACAGAGACACCGAGAAAAGGGTTTGAGTGTTTGGGTGTTTGAGTTTTTGAGTGTTTGTGTGTTCGGGGAATCGGTTGTGGATTGGCCGGCAGGGCTCTCTGCGGCCTCTGTGTGAGATTTACCAACCCCCGACGGACGCGATGAGGCGTGTCCTTCCCCAGATGCGGAATCTCTGCCGGCGGGATTTTGGACTTGCCTTGCCGTCCATGGCTTTGATAGAATTTCCGGTACTGACAGCCGTGGCGGCGGGTGCATGCATGCCGCCGTCGCCGCGGCCCCGGCGGAACACGGCAACACAAACCGAGGAACCACGATGAAACAACAAGCCAGGATCGCATTTGCGGCCGCTTGCGCGGCGGCGTTCGCGGCATTCGCCGACTATCCGGCGGCCGACATGATCAACATCAACATCAGCAACGATTCGGCCTGCATGATGACGGGCACCGGCGAGACCGACACGCTGGCCGGCACGCTTCCCGACAACGCATGGCAGAACACGTCCAACGCCGACCGCACGGGCGTGCGCTATTCCGGCGACGCGCGCAACGGCTACCGCAACGGCGTGGCGGCATGGGACGGCGCGAACCAGTGCGTGGTGGAGCTGCCCGGAGTGGTCCTGACATGGGCCGTGGAGGGCAGCGGGACGTTGAACTACGGCAACCTTTCTACGCGCACGCCGGCATTCAGGCAGGCCTGGCTCGCAAGGGCCAGCGGCGCCGGCGAGTTCACCTCGGTGGTGGTGCAGAACATCCCGTACGAGAAATACGACGTCATCGTATACGTGTCCGGCAACGCCTCGGCGACCGACGTCCGCGCCGTGCTGGTGAACGGCATACCGTACAAGGGCGACGACACGGCGGAAAACCATACGCGCGTCGCGTCCTCCAGGTCGTCGACATGGGGCAGCGTCGGCAGCGACACGCTGGCGCTGGGCGGCAACGCGCTGAAGATCGCGGGGCTGACCGGGCCCGACCTGCAGGTTTCGATGTACAACGCCACGACATGGGGCATCTGCGCGGTGCAGATCGTGCGCGACATGTCGGTTCCGGCCGGCAACGCGCAGCAGGCCCCCGGCAGGGTGCTGAGCGTGAACCTCCAGTCCGCCAAAAACAGCTCCGGCTACACTGACGGCGACATCGGCCTGGCCAGGGTCCCCGCGGGGGCGTGGACTGCCGACGGGCTTGCGCTCGCCAACAACAACGCCAACTACGATTCCGACGTCAACGTGCAGATCAAGGAATGGAACGGCGCGAACGGGGAGACGACAGACGTCGCCGGGGCCGTGCTCCACGAGAAAGTCGGCAACGCCTATTTCTACGGGGCGAGCTCGTACGTCCCGTCGCCGCAGGTCCTTTCCGGCTACGCGGACGACAGCACGCGGCCCGAGATCACGCTGTCCGGCGTGCCCTACAGGAAGTACGACGTGATCGTGTACGCCGCCACCGACACCGCGGACAGTCAGTTCGGGCCCGTGACCGTGAACGGCGTTCCGTACCGCTGGGACGCCGCGCAGGGCAAGACCGTCGCGGTCGAAGGGGGCGTCGAAACCTCCACCGCCGCCACGCGCTGGGGATATTCGCACAGCCGCGTGTTCGCGTACGGCTCGAACGCCCTCCGCATAGAAGGCCTCACCGAACCCACCCTTACGATAAAGGGCGCGAACAACGCCAACAACGCGCGCGGCGGCATCGCCGGCTTCCAGGTGGTGGACATGTACGACCCCTCCGAAGCCGAGACGCGCGAAGTCGAAGCCGGCGGCACGCTCGAGATATCCGCCCTGGTGGAAAGCGCGGTGCGCGTGACATGCCCCGGCGACCTGACCGTCGCCGGCGCGGGCGGGTACACCGTGACGGCGGACGACATCGCCCGCCTCGACCTCGACGACGTGTCCGGCACGACGACGCTCGGCGCGAACGTCTGCTACGCGCTCGGCCCCGACCGCACGCTTCCCGCCGGGCTGGCGTTCGGCGAAGGCTCCGCCGTCTCGATAGCCGAGACCGTCGAGGAGTACGCCAAGGACCTCTTCTCCGCCACAGGGCTGACGGGCGTGTCCTCCGTGGTCCTCACCCGCCCCGACGGCACGGTGGCCGCGCTTGCCGTCTCCGGCGGCGCCGCGTCGCGCGGCGACGGCACGGACGTGAAGGTGACGGGCGTCGCGGCGCTCTACGACTTCACGTTCACCAACACCCTCGCAACGGCGGCCGGCTCGCGCGCGCAGGCCACGATGAACTACGACAGCACGCCGGCATACCATGAATCTTCCGACGGAACCGGCGTGGGGGCCGGCGCGAACCCGTACCAGAACATCAACGCGATCGCGTCCTGGGGCGAGTTCTCCGCCGCCCTGGCCGCGACCATGCCAAGCGAATCGAAGAAGATCCTCATCAGCTTCGGCGACACGGCCTCCGGCAAGGCGCTGTTCCTCGCGACCGGCGACAGGGAGGATGAAGTGCTGGTGGTCTACGGCGGCCTTTCCGGAACCGTCGAAACCCTCACGTCGATGACCGTCCCGCACTCCGCGACGTCGCGCCACGTGTACAGCTTCGACTTCTCGGATTCCGCCACGAAACTCACGATCCGCCTCGACGGAACCAAGTGGAAGACGGTCGAGAAGGCCGGCGGCTTCAGGCTGGGCACCTCCGGCCACGCAGGCGTGCAGATCGGCTCCGCGTACGGCGGCACGCCCTCCGGATTCAGCCGCTCGGGCGACGGCGTGTTCTACACGCTGCTCATCTACGACTACGCGCTGTCCGAAGCGCAGACGGCGGCGGTCTGCGGGATGTATCCCTATTCGCCCGCGGGCGGCGCCTATTCGCGCACCGTGTCCGGCGCCGCGGCCTTGAGTGCCGCGGACTCCTGGACGCGCGCCGGCGACGCCGCGCCGCAATACGCCCTGCCGGGCGAAGGCTCCGCCGCGGCCCTGACCGCAGACGGCGCGACCGTGCTGGACGTGAACGCTTCGGTGACCGTCGAATCGCTCACGATCGGCGGCGAAGGCCCGCTGACGCTCGCCGCCGCCGGCGGCACGCTCGCCTGCTCCGGCCTGACCACGATATCCGCGCCCGTGACCATCGTGGCCGGCGCGGCCGAGATAAGCGGCGCGCCGGTCGTGATCGGCGAAGGCGGCTCGCTCGCGTTCGACTGCTCCGGCTTCATGCTCGACGGCTTCACCGAAGACGGCGCGCTCGTCCCCCTCACCGGCGAAATCGACGAGCAGCCGGAAGGCGTGGTGACGTGCATCCTTCCGGCCGGACGCGCCGCGCGGCTCAACACCGCCGCGTTCGCGTACACGAACGGCTGCTACCAGCTCGTCGTGTCGCTCGACCACCCGCCGTCCGAAATCCGGCTCGACGCCGGCGCGACCGTGCTCGACGACGACACCCAGGGCACCAGGGTCGAGGACAACACGCGCCGCTACGTGGCCCCGGGCGACACCGTGAGCTTCAGCGCGGCCGACTCCATAACCGCAAACCGCACCTATCCGGTGGCCGGCTACTCCTTCGGCGCGCTTTCCGCGTCCGTAGCGATAGACGTGCCCGCCGGCGCCGCCGTGACGAACGGCCAGAGCTTCTCCGGTTCCTCCGGCAAGGTGGTGAAGACCGGCGCGGGCGAACTCGTCCTCTCCGCCGGCAACAACGCTTCGCTCGACGTCCGCGCCGGAACGCTGAAACTCGGCTACAGGGGCGGGAACTACAGCTTCTGGAACGCCACAAGCGGCATCCCGGCCGTGCAGGTGGCGGGCGGCGCCACGTTCGACCTTGACGGCGCGCAGGGCTACAAGGCCGACATCACGCTGGCTTCCGGCGCGACATGGGCCAACACCGGCTCCGCGCTGGGGTACGGAATCGCGCAGGCCCGCTCGCTCGCCCTCGCGGGCGACGCTTCGGTGCGCGCGGATTCCACCTTCGGCATCCTCGCGAACGGCTGGGGCGCCACCACGCTGTCCCTCGGCGCGAACACGCTCTCGAAGACCGGCGGCGACAGGTTCATCCTCTGCAACTGCACCGTCTCCGGATCGGGGACCGTGAACGTCTCCGAAGGCGAACTGTACGTCTGCAGAAACGTGTCCGCCCCGGACGCGACGTTCTCCGTGGCGGACGGCGCAACCCTCACGGTGCGCGAAGGCAGCTTCGCCTGCGCGGCGCTCGCGGGCCAGGGCACGGTCGACATCGGATCGTTCCGCCCGGAACGCGCGCTCGCGTTCGCCCCCGGAAGCAGCCTGCGCCTCGCCGTCGTCCTCGCCAGCTCCACCGAGGAGCAGGTGCGCATCCCCTACACCGGCGAGCCCCGCGAAGTCGCGGTGTTCGAGCCTGACGGCACGGCCAGCTCCGTCGCCACCGTGGGCTACGAAGACGGCTTCATCGTGATCGACGTCGCGGTGGCGAGCCTCAGGTACGCCAACCCCGCGAAGGACAACGACGCGTCGAACTTCACGTTCGCCTTCCGCGGCGCGGCCGGCGATGCGTGGGAGAACACCGCGAACTGGAACGAGGTGCGCGCCAACCGCTGGGGATCGTACACGAATTCGCTCGCCCCCGCGCTGCAGGGAAGCAATTCCTCCGGCTGGTCCCCTGTCGCCGTCGACGGCGAATTGATGTCCGGCGAGGGCAGGTCCGCCGCCGCCGGCACGCTCGAAGGCTGGACGCTCCGCGTAGGCGTGTTCAACGGCGCTTCGGTGTCGATCGAAACCGTCAGGAAGCTGCAGGGCGGATGCTGGTTCATGGTGGACGCCACGTCCAAGCTGACGCTCGGCCGGAACTCGAGGGCCGGCACGAACGGCGACAACGTGGACTTCTACATCGCGGGGGCGGAAGGCCTGGTGTTCACTTCGGACTTCGACTTCACCGGCTGCGCGGCGGTGAACTACAGCCTCTCCGGCGAAGGGTCGGTCGTGTTCCGCAGCGGCGCCACCAAGGGATCCCACACGCTCAAGCGCGTGCTGAACGTGCCGGTCGGCGAGCCTGGCGGCGCGCGCCGCCGCGGCGTCATAACAAAGAAGCTGATCGCGCTTTCCCCGGAAGCGCAGAACGTGACGTTCAACATCCCCGACGACCTGGCCGTCACTTCCGCGACCGAAGGCGTTGCGATGGAGCGCGTGACCAAGAACCTCACCGGCTCGGGTAGCGACGCCGTGGGCGAATACACGATCACGCAGGAGGCCGACGGCGTGTACTTGCGCTACATCGGCTTCTCCGAAAACGCCGTTAGCCCCGGCATGTACATCAGGATCCGCTGACGGGCGGCGGCAGGCACCGCGCCCGGCGTTCCCGCCTGCGCTCCCGCGCAGGCTCGCGGCGCCGGGCGCGGCATCTTCCACGCCGGCCGCCGGCGCCCGCCGGTTCCGCGCTCACCCCATCAGCCAGGCCGCAAATCAAGCAAATTGGGAACGCACAAGCGGATCGTCAAAGGAAATATACGAAAAACCGGGAAACTGTTCCTTGAGCAGAGTGGTCTTTCCCGTCTGTCGTGCGCCTGTGACGAGTAAAATCCGCGCAATGCGGCTTTCGCTTGCCGTTGCCAAAGGTTCTCGCAGGAATCTATTTTTCACAGCGCAAGAAGCATATTACGCGTAAATCATGCATGTCAATCGTCGATTTTACGCCGATATAGACTTTTGAACTTTTGGCTCTTGCCAAAACAAAAGGCCAGATGGCTTGGGCGGTTGCCTTGTTCCGCCACCTTTCCATTCTGCCGGAATGCCGGTGCCGGGCGTCAAGGTGCCGGCTCCTGTCCGCCGGCAAGTTCATCCAGCCGAGAGACGAATCTGCCGAAATTGACGTATTCGCCGCCGCCTGCGACGGGAAAATCCTCCCCTCTGTATACGATAGTCTTCGATAGCGCGGACGAGACGGCGGCAACGCGTTTGATGCTGCGTTCCAGCGAGGGATTAGGTGTCATGGCGCATTTGATCTCGAAAAGATGCAGTTGTCGCGCGGCTTCCATCACAAGATCGACTTCAAGCCCGTTGTTGTCCCTGAAAAAATAGAACCCTTCCGGACGACGGGCATTGTATTTCCACTTCAGCGCCTCCGAAACGATCAGATTCTCGAACAGTCCGCCGGCAAGCGGATCCCTGAGGACCTGGTCGCCAGTGCCGATTCGCAGAAGATACGCAGCCAGACCCACATCCGTAAAAAACACCTTTGGCGTCTTCACGGCCCTCTTGCCAAAGTTCGAGTAATACGGCTGGAGACGGAACACGATATAGCTCGCCTCCAGCACCGACAGCCATTTCCTGAGCGTTTGCGCGGAAACCCCGATCTCCCCGGACAGGCTTTCGAAGTTCACCAGTTGCCCTACACGCCCCGCAAGAAGCCGCATAAAGGTCTCGAACGCCAGCTGGTTCTCGACCATCACTATCTGCCGCACGTCCCTTTCCACATACGTCCGGTAATAGTCCTCGTAGACTTCTGCCGGCGAAAGGCCGTCATTGGCGTGAATGCGCGGCAGGAAACCGGAAACAATGGCGTCTTGCATCGTGGACGGTTTGCCGACGCCTGCCAACTCGTGCATGGAAAGCGGCAGCAATGTGAGAATCGTTGTTCTCCCGGCCAGCGACTGGGAGACTTTCGCCCGCAAAACCGGCTGATGGGAACCTGTCAGCACATACTGCCCATTCTTGCCGGATTCGTCAACCTTGACCTGGATGTAGCTCAAAAGATCAGGTACTTGCTGCACCTCGTCGATGATTGCCGGTGCAGGATAGCGAAGGAAAAACTGTTCTGGATCTTGCCGTGCCAATGCGCGGACCGTCGGGTTTTCAAGATTCGCGTATGCAAAGTCGGGGAACAAATGCTTGATAAGCGTCGTCTTCCCTGATTGCCTGGGCCCGTAGACCGTGACAACCGGCATGGTTTTGATCATATTCCGAAGTTTTGACGCTGCGTCGCGAGGTATTATCATATCCGGCTCCTTTGGTGAAGGCGATAGACATTATACCAGTTTTTTCATACAAATCGGAAGTCTAATTTCCGATTTGTATAATTTTTGGGCGCATCTGTGGCTCCCGACCATGAGTACTCGAGCGCCTCGAACGTCCGCCGCTGTCCGCCGCGTCCGCGGGTTTTCTCAGAACTCCATCTTCGGCAATGTCGAGACGATCTTTTCGGTTTCCATCGACACGGTCACGACCTTCAGTATGAGGTCGACTATGTAGCGCTCGTTGCCGCATTCGGCCAGCCACTTGTTCGGATCGTTGACGATTCCCGAATCCTTGTTGGTCGTGATCTGATAGCGCTCCATCACCCATTCGAGCGCGCTCTTGCCGTTGACAACGTAATCGTATGCGGCAAGGGGAATCCCCCGTATCGTGACGCGGTCGTTGTAGATGATGCGGGAGCGGTCCTCGATTTCGCAACGATCAAGTTTTCCGTTCTTGTTTTCGTCGGTCGGGTTGTCCTTCTTCGCAAACCGCATCTTCGTGATGTGGTAGGGGGAATGGGACATTGGGGACGATTGGGACGACGGGGACGCATCCAGCGGGAGGGCCGCGCTTGTCGCGGCCACGTCAACCACGCAATCCTTCCACGGCTTTACGGATTCGTAGCCGCAATGGAGGTCGCCGAGCTTGCGCCCCGCCTTCACGAACGCCGCGAAATCGGCTCCCGTCTTCGGCAACGGAATGCGCGCAAGCGACTTCTTCAAGTCCGCCTCGAACCGCTTGCGGTAGTCGGGCGAATGGAGAACGCCGTAGATGAAGTAGAAAATATCCTCCTTCGTCACCTTCTCGCCAAACTCCGCGCGGCAGCGTTCAAGCATGAAATCGGTTATTCCGCTCTCGCGCCGATACTCGTTCTCGCCATTGTCAAAGAGCGTCATCTGCTCGCCGCGCTCTTCCTTCGTGTACACGTAGAGCGGGAAGCATTGTGCCAAAGACTCAAGAAGATGTGCGTCAGGTATTACATCTGTCATCAAGCAAGAAAAAGAATTCGCACCAACACCTGCCGTGCAGATCACGCGGTTTTTGTGCGTAGGCGTGGGGAAAAGGCTCGGCATCTGATAGGTGCGTTCATTCCAATCATGGTCGTAGTAGATATGCTGTTTGCAGAATGGGCGGTAAATGGCAAGTCCTGTATGCTGTTCGTCAAATGCCATCTTTCTTTTCTTGTCGTGAAACGCCAGCATCCGCCCGGTCCAACCAATTTGTTTTGCATCATAATCTGGATCATTATTGAGACATGAATTGTAGAAAGCGATTGTACGCTTCATGTTGGCAATAAGTTCACCCAACGAATAGTTCCAGCACCAGGAATCGCGCGCCATAAGAACACCGCATGAGTATTTATCAACAAACGCCGTGTGCCCGGTCTTGTCCTTTTTGTCGCCAATCGGAATAAGCGAATCGAAGACGCCGTCGCGTTGGTTGATCCAGTCATTCTTGGCGTTGGGATGGATTTCAATAAGGCCCATCTTCGGATCGAGCATCGAGCGCATGTCCTTGACGATTTCGAGTTTCTTCTCGGTTGATAGATAGTCGCCAATGTCGCGGTAGTAGATGCGGGCACGTTGTTTTTTGCCAGGATTGACAGGATTTTTGATGAGAAGCGTGATGGCAATGGGCGTGCGGGTTCCTGTTTTAAACACGCTTCCTCCTTCTTTCTTTGCCAATTCTCCGGATGTCCTAAGATTACCACGAAGGTTGAACACGTAGATAGAATCGAACTCTTCCTGCAGCGTCTCGCGGAAGCCGTCAGTTGCAGCTCCGTCAATCCAGCCCGCACCAGAAATAAAAGCGACGATTCCCTTGCCGCCCTCCAGCCGGTCCGTCGCCCAGCGGAACGCCTTAATGTAGCTGTCGTAAAGTGCTTTTTGAAGATTGGCTTTTGACTTCTTCGCGTATGTCCGCGCGATAGCCGCCTCAAGCTTCGGGTAGTGCGCGTTCTGCGCGTTGTCGTTTGCGCTTTTCTGGCCGACTGAATACGGCGGGTTGCCGATGACGATGCGGATGGGCGACTTGCGCTGGCGCTTCACGCGGTCGGAGTTCTGCTGGAAGTCCTTCGTCTCGAAGACGCCGTCCTTCTCGTACAACTCGAACGTATCGGTGAGGCAGATGCCTTCGAAGGGGGTGTAATTCACATCACGCAAAGTTCGCGAAGTACGCAAAGTTTCTTCTCCATTCTCCTTTGCGGACTTGGCGTGAGACATCAAATCATGATAGACCGATTCGATGTTGACGGAGGCGATGTAGTAGGCGAGGAGCACTATTTCGTTCGCGTGAAGTTCCTCGGTATATTTGCGTTTCAGGTCCTTCGGCTTGATGTGGCCGGACTGCAAGAGCCGTGTCATGAACGTGCCCGTCCCGGTGAACGGGTCGATCACGTGCACGTCCTTGTCGGAGAGCGACTGGCCGAACTCCTTCTCGAGGACATCCTCGACGGAG
>CADCBS010000096.1 GCA_902799715.1 uncultured bacterium
CATCACGATAACAGATCACGGCGACGAACTTGTCGGGCAGCTTGCCGACATCGGTGTCTGCGAGGTGATGCCGCGCGACGTGGTGAGCGACATCGACCTCGTGCCGCAGAGCGTGCGGACGACGACAAACGCCGTTCCCGGGCAGCTTCTCTTCGTGAAATGGGAGATAGCAAACGTCGGTGGACGCGAAGTCGATGCCGCCTGGCGTGACACGGTGTCACTCGTTTCGGAGAGCGGCCGCGAGGTCGTGCTGGGCGTCAAGACGACGTCAAGCCGCATCGGCGTAGGCGGCAGCGTGTTCTGCTCAGCCTACTTCACCGTACCTGCGATCGCGGAAGGTACGTGGTACCCGAAGGTGAACGTGAACAGCTACCACGACATCTTCGAGGGATCGCTTGCCGCGAACAACGCGCTGACGGGCGAACGGGCGGTAGCCGTGGGCCTAGAGGCGCTCGATCCTTCAATTGCGCGCGAAGGCGTGATCAACGGCGGCACGCCGACCGTGCTGATGCTCGCGTTCGGTGAGAACGATGACAACCGCATGATGAAGTTCAACGTCCCGGCTGGCGTGAAGGCGACCTGGGGCTTCGGCTTCATGCCGGGAGGGGCGCGCTCCGGCGCATCCGGTTCCATGACCGCGTCTGGCGACGGCGTGATGTTCCGCGTCCCCGACGGTGCCACCGACGTGTACGTGATTCTCGAGAGCGACACGACAACGACCTACAACCTCTCGACCGAATCGACGCAGATGACGCAGATGACTATCACTAGCGTGACGCCCGCGACGTTGCCTTCGAGCGGCACGACCACGCTCACCATTACGGGCGCGGGCTTTGGTGAAACGAATGCGCTTTCGCTCATTAGCCCGGTAGGGCGCGTTGCCCTCAACGCGCCGCAGAAAGACGCCAGCGGCAACCTCATCGCCACTGTCGACTGTGCAACGCTCACCGCAGGCCAGACCTACGCCATCCGCGTGGAAAGCGGTGCGAACGCGGCAGAACTGCCGGGCGCGGTGACGGTTACGAAGTCTGATGGGAAAGGTATCTTTGCTACGAAATTGGTAGTTCCGCCTTCCATGCGCACAGGGCGCGAATATAGCGGGTACATAGAATATACGAACATAGGAAATATTGATGCACAGATTCCAATATTTGTATTAGGTTCTCACGATAATACTTCTGTTCAATACAGGCTTGGTGGTGAACAAAAATGGTCGAAGACACTTGCGGTTGTAGGGGAATGTGATGTTACGAGCGGGCACATACCGCCGGGAGCTACTTTTCGGGTTCATTTTGGTATGAAGATATTGAACACAGATAATGGTGTTATAACATGGGGATATATCGATGACCCTGATTTAATGACTTTTCTCGAGAAGTACAAAATTCGATGTTACACGAATGGTGATTATCAGAGGATCAAGAGAATTATGTCTGATGTAAAAGAGGGAATGTGCATTCTGGCGGGGAAAGTCTTATCAACAGATGCTTGTTCATCTGGTGTGGATGGTGTTGTGACTGAAGTGATATCGCAAACGGACTCTGATGAAACACGCTACCACTTCACTCTGGATAAACGGGGTGCCTATTGCATCTCTGTGAATGAAGGTAGATACAGATTTCTTGTTCCAGGATTTGAAATGTTGTCGGATCCATGCGTGGAGATTGATGGTGACATAAATATAAAGGATATTGTTGTTGCATCCGGCGTAGAATTGACTTTGACTACAGAAGGATTTGATATCGGCTACTCATCTAAATACGCGCTCTCCATAAGTGAAACTTTTGGGGCCAAGAAGACTTATTGGTTTTCCGCAAATGAAACTTTGCATTTGGGTTCACTCACACCTGGCAGATGGATTATTGAATGCCATGACTTGAATTCAAATCTTGTATGTAGTACCCAAGTAGATTTTATTTCAGACACGAACATCGTTCTGCACGCCCCAACAGTAAAAAACTATCAGTTCCTTGTTTCCAATAGAGAAGGTGTTGCACTTCCCCGAACAAAGATTTCTATATTTAATGTGGGCGAGGTCTCTACCGATTCCAATGGACGGGCTGTCTTGCAAGCATATGAGAGTCTTTTAGGCGAAGTGAGAGTTTCTGCAGAAGGCTATTGTGATAGGTATCTTAGTCATAATGAAATCCTAGATGGCGAAGTTAACTTTGTCGTACTTGATCGGGCAGTACGTGTTTCTGGATATGTTGACATTAATCCTGAAACTAGTTCAGGACTGATATCTTTTCAAAATGTTGAATCTGGGCAATTTTACTATTCTGCAATAAATTACGATAATTCATATGAAGTTCAGCTGCCGGCTGGCAATTTTAATGTTGTTATTGACAATGTTAAGCGGAGTCTAACTATAGATGACTCAAGTTCCTCGTATAGATATGACATGCTTTCTTCCGAACAGTTTGCTGGAAACGCCTCCGTGTTAAATGCGAGACTTTTGAGTAATTCTGATGATGATTTAGCATCAATAGAATCTTGTTTGCGCTGGCTTAAACGCATGATGTTGTGGCCAACTGCAAGAAGCATGATGGATAATTATCTTGGACCTGATGGTATTAATACAGGCTATGAACCTAAATATCCCACAAAAAGTAAAAGATGGAAGGTTGAGACTCTCCCATATTTCGACTGGAATCCAATTCGTCCATATTCTCTTTATAAAGACAAGATAACTGATATAGTGAAACAAAACTACGGTTCGGGGAAGAAGGTCATTCAGACGGATATAAAGTTGGATTACAATTATAATCCTGATGGTTTTTTGAGTTGGAAGAAACTGGACATGTACATGAGTGGTACTTGCCTTGCATTTGGGGGACTTGAGGCAGGCTCTATTGAAATTTTGAAAGAGTTGCCTAGAGAGATAATTGATGAAACGGAAAAGGCAATAACATATAGACAGACCGTCGAAATCATGTTTCGAGCTCCAGATACTTACGATTTTGGGAAGAAGCAGTCTGTTTGTGGTAAGTATCCGTATTTGCTTCAGGATGCTGGATGGGCATCAATATTCTATACGGAATTAGATATACCTGATACAGTGTCGTTCAAGGTTGTTGAAGAAAAGAATAAAGGTAATGGAGGTGGTAGTTCTAGTTATCAGGTTCCCCATTCATGCGACCCGAACGAGATGCGTGGCAAACTTGGCCTTGGCAATCCAGAGACGCAGCGGTTTGTGAAGCCGGGCGAGGAGTTGACGTACACCATCTACTTCGAGAACAAGACGAATGCCACGGCGGCGGCGCAGGAGGTGTATGTCATGAATCCGCTGAGCGAATGGCTGGATTGGAGCACATTCAAGATGCACGAGGTGGTGTTCGGCGACCAGATCGACCTGGGGTTGTCCGACAAGAGCAGCGGCACGAGCGAGGTGGCGATGAAGGGCACGAATCTCGTCGTGAGGACGGAGTTGGTGTTGGAGGAGAACGGCGACGCGGGCACGCGGGACGCGTGCCCCTACCAGGCGAAATGGTACATGCGCATCGTCGATCCGCGGGACGCGTGCCCCTACCAGGCGAAATGGTACATGCGCATCGTCGATCCGACGACCGACACGGGCTGGCCGGCGGACATCGTGGCCGGCTTCCTGCCGCCGAACGACGAGACGCATCGCGGCGAGGGACACATCACCTACAGCATCTGCGTGCGCGCGGACGCCCCCGCGAACCTAGTCATTTCCAACAGCGCGGACATCGTCTTCGACCACAATCCATCAATCAAGACCGACCCTGCATGGTGGAATACGGTGGCGTTCTACCATACGCCTAAGCTTGACCTTGGGGATGGCGTGACGACAAACCTGCTTCTGATAGCCGGCCAGCCCTTTGGCGAACTGCCTACGCCGCCGGAACGCAAGAACCATACGTTCGACGGATGGTATACAGGCCCGAACGGCACCGGCATCAAGGCGACGCCCGATGCGATCGTGCCTGACGGAGAGTTTGAACTCTACGAGAACTGGATCGTGAATGGCGGCATCGCCAAGTTTGAGGAGTGCGATGTCGTAACGGAAGAGGGCAGCAATGCAGTCGTGCGCGTCATGGGCGGCAGCGCCGAGAGCGCGTGCAGCGTGAAGGTGTATCTCACGTACAACACGGCTGCGGCGGCGGATATTGACCTGAAGGCTTCAACGGTCATCGACAGCAATCGGCAGCAATCAAATGCAAACGACAGCGGAATCGAGGCGACGAACCTGAAGTTCCCGCTGGCGCTCAACTGGACGAAGGGCGAGATCGGCGAGAAGATTATTTCAATCCCGGTCAAGGCCGACAAGACCGTGGAGGACGACGAGTTCTTCACGCTGCAGCTCGCCGAAGCGGAGGGAATGGAACTCGGCGAGGCGAACGTCTGCACCGTTAATATCCGCGACATGAACGAAAAGGCGCTCAAGGCCGCCGTGTCCGCATACAAGCCGAAGAAGAACGAGCCGGTCTCGACGAACAGCGTGACAGTCGCCGCCGGAAATGCCGGGGGCGGATTCGTCGCCGGTACGGGTGCATACACGAGCGGATCGAAGCTGACGCTGACCGCCGAGGCGCGTCCGGGCTGGGCGTTCGCCGGATGGCGGCGCGCTGGGGACAGCGCGCCCAGCCAAGATGGCATCCTTTCGAACAAGGCGAAGTGGCAGATTGTCGTGACGAACGACGAGGAGTACGTGGCCGTGTTCGAGAAGATTCCCTACGTGCGCGGCCTGGCCGATCCAGCCGATGGCGGCAAGGTCGCGGGCAGCGGCTACTGCGCGCCCGGCAAGAAGGTGACGTTGAAGGCGACGGCGAACAAGAATTATACGTTCCTTGGCTGGGCGATGGGATCGGATGCAATCGACGGCAATCAAGGGCAATCGAATGCAATCGAATACATCGCCGCCACGCCGACGTTGGTGATCGACCGCTCTGCCAAGCCGGCGGCGAACTCGAAGACGTCGACGACGGTCACGGAGATCGACGGCGACGTGACGTACTTCGCCGTGTTCAAGAGCGATCCGAAGGTGACGGTGGCCGTGGAGGCCTCCGACGGAGCCGGCGCCGCGCCGACGGGCAAGGGCGCGGGCAAGTACGTGGCAGGCACGATCGCCGGCGCGGGCAAGTACGCGCCCGGAAAGAAGGTGGCGCTGAAGGCTGCGGCAAACAAAGGCTACGTGTTCGCCGGGTGGGATTCGCAATCGACGGCCATCGACGGCAATCGACTGCAATCGAGCATCGCCTTCGCGATGCCGACGAACAATGTAGAGTGCGTGGCGAGGTTCGTGACGGCCGAAGAAGACAAGGGGAGCATCGCGCTGGCGGTGGATGGCGTAGAGATGCGGCGCGTCGAGGACAACGCGCCCCACCAGACCAACATCTGGGCGGGCGTCTACCTTGAATGGCCGGTGGTTGCGGGCGCGCTTTCCGAAACGACGGTGAAGGCCGCCGGACTGCCGGCGGGGCTTAAGCTCGTGCAGGACAGGGCGACGAAGGCGTATTCGGTCGCCGGTGTGCCCACCGCGGCGTCGAAGGCCGACGCAAAGACCGGCGCCCTCACGCCCTCCAAGGTGAAGTTCACGGTGACGACGGCCGGAAAGTCGTCGCAGACGTTCGAGGCCTGGTTGACTGTTCTGCCGCTGCCCGCCTGGGCCGTGGGGACGTTCGACGGGGCGGCGCCGGACGGCGGCGCCGTGACGCTGGCCGTGGCGGCGAACGGCAAGATCAGCGGCAAGGTGTCGGACGCCGGCGGGACATGGACTATAGGCGCGGCCTCGTTCGATTCGTACGACGCCGGGAACGACGCGTACGCGGCGACCGTGACCGGAAAGAGCGGCAAGATGTCGTTCACCAACGACGTGACGGTTGCGGCGGAGGCGTTCGGCGAATCCCGGCGCGGGACGGCGCTTGGGCTGGCGGTCTCCGGGCCGTCCGCAGGATGGACCGCCTGGCAGAATCTGTGGAAGACGGAGCCGCTGAAGACCGAGGCGAAGCCGTTTGCGAAGGCGAAACCGATAGATATCGCCGTCGAAGGCGGAACGGTGACGCTGAAGTTCTCGTCGGCGGGCACGGCGACGGCGGCCGGCAGATTCGCGACCGGAACCGACGCGCGCGGAAAGGAAACAGTCTACTCTGCCAGCTGCACCGCGGCGCTGGTGCCGGATGCGGAATACGCCGGCAGGTACGGCCTGTTCCTCTATTTCCCGCCAAAGGCCGGGAAGTTCGGCGGCTATGCGGCGGAGATCCGGCTCGTCTGGGACGGCGCGGCGTTTTCGCTTGCGGAGTGACGGCCGGGCCGGGGCGGCGGCCGCGCCGGGTTTCGCCGGCGGGGCAAAAAACGGGCAAATATGGTAGACTGCGCTTCTGTTCCAATCTCACACAAGGAAGGAGCGCGAAATGAAAGCTACAACGCTGTTGGCGGGGGTCGTCGCGGCGGCATGCGCCGCGCACGCGGAAATCCGCGACATTACGGTGCACCACGGCGGGCATCCCGTGTTTCCGGGCAGGCCCGACCTTCCCGCCGGCACGATAACGCTGCGGTCCGGCGAGGCGTCCGCAAGCGCCGAGATAGCGCTTCCGTTCAAAGGCGATCCGTCGCGCCTCAAGACGGTGAAGCTCGGCGGGCGCGGGGCCAGGCCGTCATTCGGCGACGGCAAGATCGTGTTCCGCGCGCCGACGGAGGAGGGCGCGTGCAGCTACACGCTCTATCTCGAGCCGGAGAAGGGCACGCCGCTTTCCGAGACGTTCGAGATCGGCGGCGCGGTGTTCCGCACCGGCGCGCTCGTGACCGCGCCCGGCATGGAGATCGATGGAACGGGGCGCAGGTCGAGGAACTTCCGCATACCGGGCGTGGCGGAGACGCGGTCCGGGGCGCTCGTGGCCGTGTTCGACATCCGCTACAACAATGCGGGCGACCTGCCGGAGGACATCGACGTGGGCGTGTCGGTGTCGCGCGACGGCGGCGCGACATGGTCGCCCGTGCGCGTCGCGATCCCCTGGCGCGGGACGCCCGGCGGCAAGGGCGTAGGCGACCCTGCGATACTTTACGACGCGGCGAACTCCCGGCTCTGGATTGCGGCCCTGCGCGCGCCGGAATGCGGACATCCGATATTCTCGTCGCGCAAGGGGACGTGTTCGCCGGCCGGCTGCGGGCAGCTTCTGCTGTCGTACTCCGACGACGAAGGCGGCACGTGGTCCGCGCCGGTCAACGTGACCGGGGCGGTCAAGCGCCCCGGCGACGCGGACACGGCGGAGTGGGGCTGCCTGTTCCAGGGGCCGGGCGCGGGGATCGCCATGCGCGACGGCACGCTCGTGTTCCCCGCGCAGGTGTGGGGCGACCGCGGCCGCGCGCCGCACCACGGCGTGCTCGTGTGGTCGAAGGACGGCGGCAGGACGTGGCATTCGTCGAAGGCGATGCCGTTCGGCGGATCGGAGTCCACGGTGGCCGAGACGGCGCCGGGAGAGCTTCTGCTGAACACGCGCGAAGGGACGCGCGGGCGCAGGACGTCCGCGGTCACGCGCGACCTGGGCGAGACGTGGGAGAAGATCCAGTGCGACATCCCGCAGCCGGTCTCGTGCTGCCAGGGCGCCGCGCTGGCGGCGGACGGCACGCTATACTTCTCGAACCCGGCGAGCGCCGGGAGGCGCGACAACATGACGCTGCGCAAGTCGGAGGACGGCGGGCGCACGTGGTCCGCCGGGGAAGTCTACGACGCGCGGCCGTGCGCCGGGTATTCGTCGCTGTGCACCGTCGGCAAAGACCGCATAGGCGTGCTGTACGAAGGCGACAGCGACTGGACGTATTTCATATCGGTCCCGCGCGGCGAAGTGAAATGACGCGCGGCGCGGAAGAGACGGAAGGACGGGAACCGGGACTATGATGGTACAGACACCGCCGCCCGGCGGCTGGCTGCTGCGATGGGCGGGCGACACGCTTGAAGTGGAACTTGCGGTGGACCCGCCGCGCAAAGGGCGGGCCGCGCTGAGGACGAACATAGGCCGCGCGGCCGTGCGCCGGCGCGAAACGGTGCTCGCCACCGAGCGCGGCGAGACGCCGATGGCCGCCGCGTGGCACGACATCCCGATGCGCGAGACCGCGCCCGGGCGCTTCGCCGTTTCCGTGCCGCTGGCGGAGCCGGGCACGTTCTCCGCCAAGGCGTGCTTCTTCCCCGAAGGGGCGGAATCGCCGGAATGGCCCGAAGGCGAGAACTTCCACGTGAAGACCGCCCCGGCGCGGACCGCGCGCGCGAACTCGATATACACCGTGTTCACGCGCCAGTTCGGGCCGTCGATAGAGCGCGACGCGCGCACGCCGGAGATCGGCAGGGCCGAGGCCGTGCTGGACGCCGCCGGGTACGCCGCGATCCCGCCGTCCGGGACGTTCCGCGAAGTGGCCCGCCGCCTGGACCACATAATGGACAGGCTGGGCTTCCGCATAGTGCAGCTGCTGCCTGTGCATCCGGTGCCGACGACCTTCGCGCGCATGGGCCGCTTCGGGTCGGCGTTCGCCGCCATGGACTTCCTGTCCGTCGATCCCGCGTACGCCGAGTTCGACGCGCGCGCGACGCCCATGGACCAGTTCCGCGAACTGGCCGACGCGGTGCACCGCCGCGGCGGGCTTCTCTTCATAGACCTGCCGGCGAACCACACCGGCTGGGCCGCCACGCTCCAGGAGCACCGCCCGGAGTGGTACCGCCGCCGCGACGGCGGCGCGTTCGCGTCGCCCGGCGCGTGGGGCGTGGTCTGGGAAGACCTTGTGGAGCTGGACTACTCGTTCCCCGGCCTGCGCGCGTACATGGCGGACGTCTTCCTGCACTGGTGCCGCAACGGCGTGGACGGCTTCCGCTGCGACGCCGGATACATGATACCGGCGGAGACGTGGGAATACATAACCGCCCGCGTCCGCGATGAATACCCCGACACCGTGTTCATGCTCGAAGGGCTGGGCGGCAAGGTGGAGACCACGGAGGAGCTGATTTCGCGGTGCGGCCTCGACTGGGCGTATTCCGAGCTTTTCCAGACTTACGACCGCCCGGCGTTCGAGTGGTACCTGCCGCGCGCGATAGAGATGTCCGAGAAGTGCGGCCCGCTCGTGCATTTCGCCGAGACGCACGACAACGACCGCCTGGCCGCCAAGGGGCGCACGTACGCGCGGATGCGCACCGCGCTTTCGGCCCTGCTTTCGCACCAGGGCGCGTGGGGCATGGCGAACGGAGTGGAATGGTACGCCGACGCCAAGATCGACGTGCACGGGGCGTCCCCGCTGCGCTGGGGCGCGGAAGACAACATGTGCGGCCTCGTGGCGCGGCTGAACCGCCTGCTCGCATCGCATCCGGCGTTCGGCCCGCACACGCGCCTCGAAATGGTGCAGGCCGGCGGCGGCAATTTCGTGGCCGTGGCGCGCCACGCGCCCGGCGGCGGCGCGCCGCTGCTCGTGGCGGCGAACCTCGACTGCGAAAACCCCGCGACGGCGCGTTGGCGCGAAGACGCGTTCCCGGCCGGGACGGCGTACGACCTTCTCGGCGGACTCAAGATCGCGTGCGCCGCGGGCGGAGGCGTGGAACTCGCGCCCGGGCAGGTGGTCTGCCTTTCGCGCACGCCGTACGACCCGCCGGAGCCCGCGCCGTTCCCGCCGGCGGAAGACGTCCCCGCAGGAGCCGCGGAGTGGGAGTATCCGGCGGACCTGCGCCGCGACGTGCCCGTGCCGTACGGCGCCGCGCTCGCGGTGCGCTCCGCGCACCCGTTCCGCGCCGAACTGAAAGACGGCGCGCGCACGCTCTGCGCCGCGGTGTCCGGCACGGCGCGCGGCGGCGGATATTCCGCCGTCCTGTCCCTGCCGGAGGCCGCCGCGCGCGGACTCGCCGCGTCGCCGCGCCGCATGGAGCTCTCGCTGAAGGCGTCGTTCTTCAAGGAGGACGGCGCGGAGCGCGCCGTTTCGCCGGTCTCGTTCCTCCCCCCGGGCGAAAACGTCAAGGTCCCGTTCGCCGCGGACCGCGCCGCCCTGCTGGCCGACCGCACGCTCGAGGCGGTCCTGTCGAACGGCGCCGGGGCGTCGGCGAAGATCCCCGCCGCCTGGGGCGAAGTCTTCTCGAAATACGATTCGCTGTTTTCCGCCAACCCCGACCCCGCCGTTCCGTCCGACAGGCTCGTGCTGTGGACTAGGTGCCGCGCGTGGCTGCGCCACGAAGGGTACTCGCGCGAACTGAACCGCGACTGCATGTCCGGCTTCAGCGTTTCGCCGCAGGGGCGCTTCGCCGAATGGCGCTTCGCCGTGCCGTGCGGCATGGGCGAAGAGACGGACTTCGCGTTCCGGCTGTCGATAGAGAAGGAAGCGAACGCCGTGCGCCTGCTCGTGACGCGCGGAACCGGCGGAAAGCCGTCCGGCAAGGTGCGGCTAGTGTTCCGCCCGGACGTCGACTGGCGTTCGTTCCACGCCTGCACGAAGGCGTACTCCGGGCCGGAGAAGGTCTTTCCCGCGGGAACGCGCACGGCGGGGCGCGGGTTCTCGTTCTCGCCCTACGGGTGCGGCGCGTTCGAGCTGCGCGCCGACGGCGGCGAGTTCCACGAGGCGCCGGAGTGGTCGTACTGCGTGCCGCATCCCGAAGACGCCGGCCGCGGCCAGGATCCTGCGGGCGACATGTTCTCGCCCGGATGGTTCGCGTTCGACTTCGCCCCCGGCGACTCCTTCACGCTGCGCGGCGCGCTGGACGGCGCGTCCGGCGAGGACGTCTCCGGCGGCGGCGCGCCGGACTCCGCCGGGATCGGGGAGGCCGCCGCGGCCGCGATGGATCTTTTCATGGCGCGGCGCGACGAGCTGCGCACCGTGATCGCGGGCTATCCGTGGTTCCTGGACTGGGGGCGCGACACGCTGATATTCCTGCGCGGCACGATAGCCGCCGGACGCCTTGCGGAGTCGCTCGACATCCTGCGCGAGTTCGCCCGGTTCGAGGACCGCGGAACGATACCGAACATAATACACGGCAGCGACACGCGCAACCGCGACACGTCCGACGCGCCGCTGTGGCTCGTGGCCGCCGCGGCCGACCTGTGCGCGGCCGCCCCGCGCGGCGCGCGGGGCGCGCTCGCTTCGGACTGCGGCGGGCGTACGCTGCTGGACGTGCTGGAGTCGGTGGCCGACAGCTACATCGCCGGCACGCCGAACGGCATACGCATGGATCCCGGGACGGGGCTCGTCTATTCTCCGCCGCACTTCACGTGGATGGACACGAACTATCCGGCATGCACTCCGCGCGCCGGCTACCCCGTGGAGATCCAGGCGCTGTGGATACACGCGCTCCGCTTCCTCGCGGAACGCGGCCGCACGGCGGCGGGGCGCGAGAGCCGCGCCGCACTGGCGGCGAAGGCGCAGGAGTCGCTCGAGACGCTCTTCCGCGTACCGGGATGCGGCCTGGCCGACTGCCTGCGCGCGGCGCCCGGGCAGGGCGCGCGCACCGCGGAGAAGGAGGACGCCGTGCGCCCGAACCAGCTTTTCGCCGTGGCGCTGGGCGACGTGGTACCCGCCGGATCGGAGCTCGCCCGCGAAATCTGCGGCGCTTCGGCGCGCCTGCTCGTGCCCGGCGCGATACGCTCCGTGGCGGACCGCGCGACCGCGTGCGACTTCTCCGTGCGCTCCGCCGCCGGCGCGCCGCTGAACGATCCGCACAACCCGTACAAAGGCCGCTACGAAGGCGACGAAGACTCGTCGCGCAAGCCCGCCTACCACAACGGCACGGCCTGGACGTGGTGCTTCCCGGCGTACGCCGAGGCGATGGCCGCCAACGGCGGCACTGAAGAGGCGCGCCGCGCCGCGCTTTCGCTCCTCGGCTCGTCCGCCGCGCTGTTCGAAAGCGGATGCCTGGGGCATCTGCCGGAAATAGCCGACGGCGACGCTCCGCACGCGCAGAGGGGATGCTGCGCGCAGGCGTGGGGCGTGTCCGAACTCTACCGCGTATGGAAAAAGCTCTCGCGCGCCGGCGACGGCGCGGAGCGCGAAAAGTCGAGGCGCAGAAGACAATGACAGGAAAGATCGTGCAATATCTCAAACGTCCGTCCACGCTGGCGTTCCTCGCGTTCGCCGCCGCGTTCTGGGCGGCCGCCGGGCTCGTGTTCCGGGGCGCGTGGGCGCTCGACGCCGCGCCGCTCTCGCCGGACGCCGCCACGGTGTTCCCCTACGACAGCGTGGCGCGCTGGTGGAGCGGGCTGTTTTCGCTCTCCCACGACTCGGTCATACCGTGCGACATCCGCATGGGCGCGGGCTCGCCGTACTTCTGGAACGAGCTTGTGTACGCCGTGCCGTGCTTCCTCGCGGCGCTGGGCGTGGCGTACTACCTGCGCGGGCGCGGGCTGCACCGCGCCGCGTGCTACGGCGGCGGCCTGGCGTTCGCGTTCTGCGGATACACGCTCACGCTCTTCTCCGCCGGCCACGTGGGATGCTTCGTGGTGATAACGTACATGCCGTTCGCCTTCGGGCTGGCCGACCGCGCCGTGCGCAAGGGCCGCCCGCGCCACTGGATGCTGCTGGGCGCCACCGTGGCGTGGGCCGCGGCCAGGCAGCCCGACATGTGGATGCTGACCACGGAGCTGCTCGCGGCGTACTTCGTCTACGCCGCCGCGCGCGAAGCCGTGCGCGGCAGGCTCCGCGCCGCGGGCGCCGCGCGCCGCCTGCTGCCGGGC
>CADCBS010000097.1 GCA_902799715.1 uncultured bacterium
AGAGTTTTCACTCTCCTATTCGTACATATCCAATAAGATCCTCTGCGTTTGCAAAAGTAAATGCTTTGAATATTTGCGTTTACTTTTGCAAATGACAAAACAAACAAAAACCCCGTTGACTGCGCGGCGGGGATGCCGTATACTTCTTTTCAGCCGACTTGCGGGGCATATCCGCGCAACAAACGAGGAAAACTGGTATGAAAAAGCTCATTGCACTTCTGTCGATGGCAGTCACGGCGGCGGCATTCGCCGAACCGGACGCGTATTTCATGGTTTCCGTGCTGGAGCCTGCGCAGCTGCCCACGAAAACATCCGTCGTGGCCGGGATGCGCGTCAACGCGTTCTACGGCGTGGCCCAGCGCATCTACGGGGTGGACTTCGGGCCGATCGGCGCCGGGCGCGCGTACGAAACCGTCTGCGGGCTGCAGATCGGCGGCCTCAACATGTCCGACGGCACCGGCACCGGCTTCCAGTTCGGCCTGTACGGCAACGCGGTCTCCGATAGCTACGACGGCGCGCAGATCGGCATATACAACGCGACCGGCGGCGCCATGTCCGGCTTCTCGTTCGGCATGCTCTCCTTCCACGAGGAGATGGCCGGCTTCGAGACCGGCGTCTACCAGCGCGCCGGCATGCTCGAAGGGGCGCAGTTCGGCGGCATAAACGTGGCCACGCAGGGCGACGGCGCGCAGATCGGCGTATTCAACCGCGCCGGCGCGCGCTTCGGCAAGACCAGATCCATCGAAACGACCATCGAGAATTTCAGCGGCGCGCAGATCGGGCTGTGGAACCGGGCCAACGAGATCGACGGCTTCCAGTTCGGCCTCGTGAACACGGCGAACAGCCTGTACGGCCTGCAGATCGGCCTGGTCAACGTGGCGGACAACGGCAAGTGGGCCAAGACGATGCCGTTCGCCAACTGGCGTTTCTGACCGCCGCGTCCGCGGCGGCCAGCCGAAAGGGCGGCCGGTTGGAAACCGTTCTGCATCGGGTGCGCCGCGCGTTCGCGAAAGGACGCGCGGCTTGCGCATATCTGGCGGCGGGCGACGTGCGCGGCGCGGCCGGCGCGCTGGCCGACGGCATACTGCGCACGGTGTTCTGCGCGTCGCCGGGGCCGGAGGGCGAGCCTTGCGGCGAGTGCGCGTCGTGCCGGATGCAGTCGATCCGCCTCCATCCAGACCTGCACATACTCTCCCCCGAAAAGAAATCGCGCGTCATTTCCGTAGACGCCGCGAGGGAGAAGCTCGTGACCCCGCTTTCCGCGTCGTCCTTCGCCGGCGGATGGAAGGCAGGGCTGGTCGAATTCGCCGACTGCCTGAACGAGTCGTCCTCGAACGCGCTCCTGAAGACTCTCGAGGAGCCGCCGCCGCGGACGATGTTCCTGCTGCTGTCCGACAGGCCCGAGAACCTGCTCGCCACCATAACGTCGCGCTGCCAGCGGATAGACGCCGGGCGCGCCGGATCCAGCCTGACGGACGGCGAGAAGGAGGCGGTGCTTTCCGCGCTCGCCGCGCCGGGGCGTGACGGCGTGCTGGCGCGCGCCGCCGCGGCCGCCGCGATGGAGGCGGTCTTCGCGCAGCTCGAAGAGCGCGCCGCGGACGAAACCGCCGAAGAGGCGAAAAGGCTTTCGGGCGAAGGCGGGATCGACATGGACAAGGACGCCGCGGCCGCGCTCGCGTCGGCGC
Organism: uncultured bacterium; assembly: GCA_902799715.1. Lineage (GTDB taxonomy): Bacteria > Verrucomicrobiota > Kiritimatiellia > RFP12 > UBA1067 > CADCBS01. Next base: position 1,686 of record CADCBS010000097.1, read on the forward strand.
GGTTCCGCGGATACAGGCGCGACGCCGCCATCCTGGCCGAGGCGTGGTTCCGCGACATCGCGGCCGTGAAATGCGCCGGGCCGGACGCGCCGCTCGCCTTCCCGCAGTACAGGGACGAATACGCGCGGCGCGCGGCGGCCATGGACGCCGCCCGGTGCTTCGCGAACGTCGAGGCCATGGAGGCGCTTTCGGAATCGCTCGCAAGGAACGTCCCGCAGGCCGCCGCGCTGGCCGCCGCGTTCGCAAACGTCGCGACGGGCGGGGGAGGGCGCGCGGAATGAACGCGGAACGCAAGTGCGCCGTGGTGGCGATGCCGGAGGGCGGCGTGTACGTGATGCGCATAGACGCGCCGGAATCGCCCGAGGACCTCGCCGGGCGGCGCGTGGTGACGCTGCTGGAATACGGCGTGGACGAAGGGCGCGTGACGGAGATCGTCCCCCAGCGCGACGGCCTGCCGCCCGGCTTCGCCGTGCTGAGGCTTTTCACGCAGGCCGACGCCGACACGCGCGCCGCGAACGAACGCGCGGCGAAGGCTCTCGGCGAGGAGCTGTCCGCCGGGGCCGCCGGCCGCATCCCCGGGTTCAGGCTGCACTACGCCCGCCTGTCGCTCGGAAAGCGCCGGCTTTTCGTGCGGTTCTCCGCCTCGCCCGCGCGCGTCCCGCCGGACAGGCTCGCGCGCGCCTTCAAAAGGCGCCCCGACTTCTCCATCGACGCGCGGCAGCTCGGCCCGCGCGACATCGCCGCCGAAACCCGGTGCGCCGGCGAATGCGGCCGGACGTGCTGCCGGGCCTGCATGAAAAACCTCTGCAGGAAAAGCCGCGCCGCGCCGCCGCCGAAGCCCGCCACGCGCGATTTCGGCACGTGCGGATGCCTGAAATGCTGCCTGGGATGGTAGGACGGACGCGCAGGAGGACACGACAAATGAAGATACTGCTGCTGAACGGACCGAACCTCGCGCTCCTGGGAACGCGCGAGCCGCAGATATACGGCACGGACACGCTCGATTCCATCGTGGCGGCCGTGAAGGCGCGCGGCGCCGAACTCGGCGCGGAGGTCGCACATCTCCAGTCGGACGCCGAAGGCGCGCTCGTGGCGGCCCTGGGCCGCGCCGCAAGGACCTGCGACGGCGTGGTGATAAACCCCGCCGCGTACACGCACTGCTCCGTGGCGCTCCACGACGCGCTGCTCGCCTGCGGGCTCCCCGCCGTCGAAGTCCACCTTTCCAACGTCTACCGCAGGGAGGGCTACCGGCACGAATCCCTCACCGCCGGCGCATGCATCGGCCAGGTCACGGGCTTCGGGCCGTACGGCTACATAATGGCGCTCGAGGCGCTCGTGCGCGAAATACGCAGGCGGGAGGGCCGGTGATGGAAGCTTTCGGCGCGGACCGCGACGGCGCCCGGTCGAAATTCGTCTCCGTGGAATCGCGCGGCGGCGCGGAGCTGAACAGCCTCCAGAGCGCGATCAAGGACGGCGACCTCAACCGCGTCTCGAGCCTGATCGAGGACGGCGCGGACGTGAACCAGGTCATGATATCCTCGGACGGCAACGTGTGCACCGCGCTCATGACCGCCCTCGCCGTGCCGGACCCGGTCCGCCGCATCGCCACCGTGAAGATGCTGCTCGACGCCGGCGCCTCCCCGAACGTGGTGCTGTGCCGCGGGCGCAACATCGCGCTCCGCTACCTCGTGACCCATTCGCAGACCGATGAGTGCCTGGCGGAGCTGATTTCCATGCTCGTGGCCGCCGGCGCCCGCCCGGACCCGGATCTCGTGGACATCGCCGACAGCCGCTCGTTCTTCTCCGTGACCTACCTGCTGCGCCTGCCGAACGCATCCTCCCGCCCGGTCGAGCAGACGATCGGCTCGGGCTGCTGCCTGATCCCCACGATCGTAATGTCGATCATCCTCGGCATCGCCGCGTACCTGCTCTGGCAGTACAAGGTGTGGCCGTTCGACGTTGCGACCCCGTTTTGAACGTTTCCGACAAGATGCCAAAAAAAGAAAGGATCCAAAAATGGCGACATTCTCCGGAAAACAGATGGAAAAACTGCGCGAATTCGTTTCGCTGCCCACGCCCACAGGCTCGGAGGAGGCCGGCATGCTCTGCCTCGGCCGCCACATCAAGGAAGAAACCGGAGTGCAGCCCTGGATCGACGTCCACGGCAACCTGCACGCCGTCCTCGACGCCGGCGCCAAACGCACCGTGCTGCTCGAAGGCCACTGCGACGAAATCGGCTTCATCGTGCAGTGGATCGACGACGACGGGTTCCTGTACCTCGCGGCGCTCGGCGGCGTGACCGTCCCGACCGTCGCTTCCGAGCGCGTGACGATCGCCGGGCGCAACGGCCCCGTGAACGGCGTGTTCGGCGTACGCCCGCCCCACCTGCTCACGCCCGAGGAAAAGAACGACGTCGCCCCCAAGCGCCTGAACAAGATCGCCTGCGACATCGGCGCCAAATCGCGCGAAGAGGCGGAGGCCCTCGTGGAGATCGGCGCGTCCGCCGTAGTCGACGCGCCGTTCCGCCGCCTGGCCGGAACGCGCGCGGCCTGCCGCGGCTTCGACGACCGCATCGGCGCGTTCGCGATGTGCGAGGCGTTCATCGCCCTCGCGAATGGCCCCAAGCCCCCGGCCTTCAACGTGCACTACGCCGCCACCGTAGCCGAGGAGATCGGCCTCGTGGGCGGAACCACCGTCTCGTTCGACGTGAAACCGGACATCGGCATCAGCAGCGACGTCACGTTCGCCACCGACGCCAACAAGGAAGACCGCAAGACCGTAGGCGACCTGCGCCTCGGGGCGGGCCCTGCCATATCCTGCGGCCCGTCCTACCACAAGGCCCTCGCGGAGCTGATCCGCACCGCCGCCCGCGAGGAGGGCATCCCCCACCAGATGCACCCGTGCCCGCGCGGCACCGGCAACAACGGCTGGGCCATGCGCCTCCAGCACGGCGGCTGCCCCACTTCCGTCATAGCCGTGCCGCTGCGCTACATGCACTCGCCCGTGGAGGTGATCGACCTCGACGACGCCGCCAACACCGCCGCGCTCGCCGCGGCCGCGGTGCGCCGCCTCGACGATTCCTTCCGGTTCCTTCCCGAACAGCCCTGAGGAGACGACATGCCGCGACACAGGCCTGACGAAGGCAAAATAGCGGAACTGGTCCGCAAGCTGCTCGAAGAGCTCGGCGAGGATCCTTCGCGCGAGGGTCTGCTCAAGACCCCGTCGCGCGTGGCGAAATCGCTGGCGTTCCTCACGCGCGGCTACGCGGAAACGCCCCGCAAGGTCTTGAACGGGGCCGTGTTCACCACGGGTTCCGACCAGATGGTCGTGCTGCGCGACATCGAGACGTACTCGCTGTGCGAACACCACCTTCTGCCGTTCTACGGACGCTGCGCCGTGGGCTACGTGGCCCGCGGCCGCGTCCTGGGCGTCTCGAAGATCGCGCGCATCCTCGAATGCTACGCGCGCCGCCTGCAGATACAGGAACGCCTCACCAGCCAGGTCGCCGAGGCCATAGCCGAGGCCACCGGCGCCGAGGGCGTGGGCGTGGTGATGGAATGCCGCCACCTGTGCATGATGATGCGCGGCGTGGAAAAGCAGAACTCCGTGATGACGACGTCGGCGATGCTCGGCTCGTTCCGGTCCGACCCGCGCACGCGGCAGGAGTTCCTGTCGCTCGCGCGCTCCACGCGCTGAAGGCAGGCGGACGGCGATGGACGGTGAACGGATCAGGTTCGCGCTTTCCACCAACTGGTGCGCGAAAAGGTTTTCCGACGGCGCGGCGATAGCCGACCTCGCCGGGGAAATGGGGTTCGACGCCCTCGAGCTGGGCTACAACACTTCGTTCGAGCAGGTGCCGGGCTTCAAAAGCCGCATCGACCGCATGCCCGTCGATTCGGTGCACGCCTTCTGCCCGGTCCCGGTGTCGGCGCCGCGCGGCTACCCGGAGCTGCACCTGCTCGCCTCCGAAGACGAGGACGAACGCGCGCTCGCCGCCGCGTTCCTGCGCAAAAGCATCCAGTTCGCCGCCGAAACGGGCGCGCGCGCCGTGGTCCTGCACGCCGGCCGCGTCTTCCTGCGCTCCTGGCTGGGCAACCTCGGCTCCGACCGCCTGATGCCTTTGTGGCGGAACGTCCGCGGCACCGCCGACGCCGGGATATATTCCACGTTGCTTGAAAAGGCGAAACGCCGCCGCCGCAAGCGCGGCGCGGCGCGGATGGACGTGTTCTGCCGCGAGCTTGAAAAGCTTTTCCCCGCGCTCGAATCCGCGCACGTGCGCGTGGCGCTGGAGAACCTGCCTTCGATAGAGGGCTTCCCCGACGAAGACGAAACGCTCGAAATCGCCAGGCGCTACCCAGGCGCGCCGGTCGCCGCATGGTTCGACATCGGACACGCCGAAATCCGCGCCGCCTTCCGCTGGACCGGCTCCGCCGCCGGAGAGGCCGCCCGCCTGGCCGGGTGCATCGCCGGCTGCCACATCCACGACGTCAAGGGTCTTGACGGCGACCACTGCGCCGTGGGGGAGGGGCATGTGGATTTCGCGGCGTTGCGCGTTCTCGCCTCGCCGCGCATCCTGCACGTGTTCGAGCCCGCGCCGGGAGTCTCCCGGACTGCGCTCCAGTCCGGACTCGAATCGCTGCGCAGGATCTGGGGCGGCGGCCCGGCACCGTCAGCGCCGGTTCACGGTTGAAGTGGCCCTCACGCGGCCGCTCGCGTCGCGATACGTGGTCTTGCCGTTGCGGTCCACCGTCTTCGTGCCTTGCGTGCGGCCCATCGCGTCGCGATACGTGGTCTTCCCGTAGCGGTCGGTCGTGGCCGTCCCTTGCGTGCGGCCCATCGAATCGCGGTATGTAGTCTTGCCGTAGCGGTCGGTCGTGGCAGACCCCTGCGTGCGCCCCATCGAATCGCGGTACGTGGTCTTTCCGTAGTTGTCGGTCGTGGCCGTCCCTTGCGTGCGGCCCATCGCGTCGCGGTACGTGGTCTTTCCGTAGCGGTCGGTCGTGGCCGAGCCCTGCGTGCGCCCCATCGCGTCGCGGTACGTGGTCCTGCCGTAGCTGTCGGTGGTGGCCGTCCCTTGCGTGCGGCCCATTGAATCGCGGTATGTAGTCTTGCCGTAGCGGTCGGTCGTCACGGTGCCCACGACGCGGCCGGACGAGTCGCGCCACTGCGTGGTCGTGTCTGCCGCGCACGCGAGCGCCGCTATCGCCGCTCCAGCCGCTATGATTGTCTTGCGGATGCATGCCATGTCAGTTCTCCTTTCAGGCTTCGCGCCGTACGGACGCGATGGCCCATGAATATCTTTTATGTATAGGAAAACAAAAACCGGGAATCCGACGCATTTCCGCGCGATTCCCGGTTTTTCCTTCCCGCGCTTCGCGCCGCGTCACTTCTTTTCGGCGGGCGGCTCGGGCGGCATGATCAGGCACGAAGTGCGCACTTCGCGGCGGTTGACCAGGAAGAGGCTCCACATCGAGCTGTCGTCATACGACGAAACAAGGTCTTCCACGCGGTTTGATCCTACCTTGCGGAGAGCGTACCTGAGCGAAACGATGTTGTTGTCGACCGTCGCCTTGTCGGCGAACCATTCCACGTTGTAGTCGTCCATCACGTCCTCGTCTCCCTCCGTCCACGGCACTCCGGTGGCGATCGGTATGCAGTGGAAGAGCTGGTAGGAGAAGTTCTGCGTCAGGAACGAGGCGAGAGGCTTCTCTCCGCTGTTGACCCTGACGCCGGACTTCCAGTAGGCGATTTCGCTGTACGAGCTGCATCCGGCGAAAAATGCCATCGCGCACGCGGCGGCCGCAAAATAGAGTTTCTTCATTTCCCCGTTCCTTTCAATTGGCTTGCTTGGCGTCCGCGGATCCTGCCTTGTCCTTGCGGGGGATCAGGACCGCCGACACGCCCATGCGGGACGACCCGAAGAAGATGCCGATGATGCCGCTGTAGCTCGGGCCGGCGTACGAGGTGTCCGAATCGTAGAAAGACACGTCCGCGAGGTCGCAGTTGCGGCTTTCGGCGTACTTGACCATGGCGTTCTGCACTTCGTCCAGCCCGACCTGGTCCTGGAAGAACACGGTTCCGCCCTCGATGCTCTTCGTGTCCTCGTTCCAGCGCAGGTCGCCCGTGACCAGCGGAATGGTCCAGAACATGTAGTATCCGACGGTATCCACCATGATCAGATGGGAAGGATTGCCCGTGGCACCGGTCACCACTATGCCGTCAAGCGAGCCGGGGGAAGTGAACTCCACCGTGGCGCAGCCTGAGGCCATGCAGAGCGCAGCGGCCGCGGCCGCAGACGCAAACAGTTTTTTCGTATTCATTTTCCTCCTTGGGTTGGACGCCGCCAAGTTTACCAAACCTTTCCGTCCGTGTCCGCATTTCTTTTCGCGCGTCCAGTGTGGGTACGACGGACTATTTCTGCCCGGAACCGTTGACTACCAGGCATTTGACGACTCCACATGTATTTCCGAATATCATGCGCTTTCACGCGACCGCGAACACTCTTATTGCGCGTATGGTCCTAGAAACCGGCTGCCGTTGAAGTGGACCATGTGTGTCGGGTTGTCGGCAACCCAGACTTCAGTCTCCCATGCCACATCTGACGCAAAACGTGCAAATGTCCTCCTGTCGGGAAATGCCGATATGTAAACCATGTCGGCGGATGACTGTCTAAACAACGCCTTCAACTCGATATGGCGCTTTGGATCGACGGGACCGTGGGACGTGACGGACTCGACAAGCACAAGCCAGTTTTTGGATTCGTACCAGAGTACGACATCTGGCATCTTTCCATGTTCTTCCACGACCAGGCCAAGCCGAGCGGCAAGTTCCTTGTCGAAGAACCCCCACTTGTCACCTGTGTCGCCAATGTAAACGAGAGTCGCACCCGGCATGAATCTCGGCGCCATGTCCTCGATTATAGACCGTATAAGCTCATTGTGCTTCCCTGGCGACAGCATGGCAACCTGTCCATCTCGGACACATACTTGCACCATGTCCATCTGCCGCTCTTGGGCATACCGCGCTACCAATGCGGGGACACTCTCCTTGAATGCCGCCAATTTTCTTTTCCACGACGCAGTCTTGTAGGCCTTGACGACTTGTAGCGCGGCGGGCGATATTTGATAGACTGCATTGGGGCTGTTGGTTGGACGATCAGGCTTGTCGGGATTGTAAAGCGCAATGCCCCCTTGAACCATCTGATGCATGCTGAACCGGCGAAATGTCTCACGCGTGTTTGGCGCATAGTCCGCCTCGTAGTTTGCACGGGCGAAATCCATTATTGGCGTGATGCCGACGTGTCATTTGCAAAAGTAAACGCAAATATTCAAAGCATTTACTTTTGCAAACGCAGAGGATCTTATTGGATATGTACGAATAGGAGAGTGAAAACTCTC
>CADCBS010000098.1 GCA_902799715.1 uncultured bacterium
CCATTTGTCCGTGAAAGTCGCTTGCGGCTAAATTCCACATCCCGTGCCCTTTCCGTGAAGTCCGCAGAGCGGCGTTTTCGTGTGCGGCGAAGGCCGCTTTTCGCGTCCGGCGGCATGGTGAAACCCGAAGGTGGCGATGGAGGTTTCACGGCGGTCGAGGCAATGCCTCAAAGCCGGCCGTGGAATCGACGACGCCAATCGCCGACAGGCGATTCGCCGTGCCGCCGGGTTCGTGGTCGCGCGTAGCGCAACTCCATCCACAAAAGCCGCCGCGGCGCGTTCGTTGCGCGGCGCGTTGGGACAACGCGCCCTACCAGCGTTCGACAGCCGGCATCCGACATTCGACAGCCGGCGTTCGACATTCGACAGCCGACATTCGACAGCTGGTAGGGCGGCTTGTCCCCAAGCCGCCGCGGCGCGTAGCGCAACTCCATCCACAAAATTCTTTGAAGTCCCTTTTTTTGCGGGGAAGGACGGAAGGGACAGGGGGGACGGGAGGGACAAGAGGCGAGGGATATGGGGGACAAGGACGGGGGCGGCGGCGCGGCGGCGCGTTGGGACAACGCGCCCTACCAGGTGGCGGGGCGGCGGGGGCGTTTGACGGTGCGGGGGCGATGGGGCGTTTTGACGGCGTTGCGGTGGCGCGGGGCGGCGGCGCGGGGGGTGCGTTTTGTCTCGCTCCCGGGCGGGAAATCCTGTATACTATTCAAGAGTTCCGCCGTGCGGCGGGAAACCATTCCGAAAGCAGGAAAAGACATGGCAGAAGAAAACGGAGCCGAAGGGCAGGCGCAGCAGGCCGCGGCCGGGAGCGGAGACTACGGCGCGCGGAACATCACAGTCCTCAAGGGGCTTGAAGCCGTACGCGTGAGGCCTGCGATGTACATCGGCGACACGGCCGAGACGGGCTACCACCATCTCGTGAACGAAGTGGTGGACAACTCGATCGACGAGGCGCTTGCCGGGTACTGCACGGACATCGACGTAGAGATCAACCAGGACGGTTCGCTTTCGGTTTCGGACAACGGGCGCGGCATCCCGGTGGACATCCATCCCACGGAGGGGCGTCCGGCGGTGGAAGTGGTGCTGACGGTGCTGCATGCGGGCGGCAAGTTCGACGGCTCGAACTACAAAGTGTCGGGCGGCCTGCACGGCGTGGGCGTTTCGTGCGTGAACGCGCTTTCGGCGTGGCTCGTTGTGGAAGTGCGGCGGAACGGGAAGACGTACCGCCAGCGCTACGAGCGGGGCGTGCCTGTTACGCCTTTGGAGATCGTGGGCGATGCGGAAGGGACCGGCACGAAAGTGACGTTCTACCCCGACGCGGAGATATTCTCCTGCCGGGACTTCAAGCCGGAGATACTCGTTCCGCGCCTGCGCGAGCTGGCGTACCTGAACAAAGGCGTGACGATACATTTCAAGGATTCGGAGCATCCGGCGGACCCGGCGCGGCCGGAGCTGCACGAGCGCACGTTCCACTACGAAGGCGGCATATCGGAGTTCGTGTCGGACTTCAACGCGGCGCGGAAGCTGACGGCGGTGCCGCAAGGCTCGCCGGTGATAACGGCGGAAGGGCGGCGCGCGAGCGCGTCCGGCAACGGCGAGATAGAAGTCGAGATCGCGATGCAGTACACGACGGGGTACGCGACGTCCGAAATGGCGTACTGCAACAACATCCACACGAAGGAAGGCGGCACGCACCTGTCGGGGTTCTCGTCGGCGATAACGTCGCTGATAAACAAATACGCGAAGAACCCGGAGATACAGAAGCGGTTCAAGGACAAGGGCAACAAGCTGAAGCCCGGCGAGTCGCTCGAGCGCGACGACGCGCACGAAGGCCTTACGGCGGTGATCTCCGTGAAAGTGCCGCAGCCCCAGTTCGAGGGGCAGACGAAGATGAAGCTGGGCAACAGCGAAGTGCACGGCATCGTGCAGTCGATAGTGAACGAGAAGCTGACGACATACTTCGACGAAAACCCGGACGTGGTGGCGGCGATAGTCGAGAAGGCCACGGTGGCCGCGCTCGCGCGGCAGGCCGCGCGCAAGGCGCGCGAGAACATCCGGCGCAAAGGCGCGTTCGACGGGCTTTCGCTTCCGGGGAAGCTGGCGGACTGCTCGGACCGCAACCCGGAGAACTGCGAACTGTTCCTGGTGGAAGGCGACTCCGCAGGCGGCTCGGCGAAGCAAGGCCGCAACCGCCGCACGCAGGCGATCCTGCCCTTGCGCGGCAAGGTGCTTAACGTGGAGCGCATGACGAACGGGCGCGAGCTGCAGAACCAGGAGATACGCTCGCTGATCACCGCCATAGGGGCGGGCTACGGCAAGGCCGCGGAGCCGGGCGAAAAGACCGACGAGATGCGCTTCGACATATCGAAGGCGCGCTACCACAAGATCGTGATCATGACGGATGCCGATATCGACGGCGCGCACATCCGCACCCTGCTGCTGACGTTCTTCTTCCGCAAGATGCCGCAGCTGATCGAGAAAGGCTACGTGTACCTGGCGCAGCCGCCGCTGTACAAGATCGAGCGCCGCAAGAAGGTGGAATACGTGCTGACCGACGCGGAGATGACGCACCGCCTGCTGCTGCTGGGCCTGGACGACTTCACGGTCGTGGCGCCGGACGGCAGGGAGCTTTCCCGCGAGGACGCCACGGAGCTTCTGGAGCTGCTGGCGGAGATCGAAGACACGGTGAAGGAGATCGGGCGCCGCGGCGTGCAGGCGAACGACCTGATAGCGGCGCGCGACCCTGCGACGGGCGCGATTCCGCGCTATGCGCTGATAACAGGCGCGGGCGACTCCACGGAGTTCTCGTGGGCGTTCGACGAAGCCGGATTCGCCGCGCGCAAGGCGGAGATCGAGGCGAAGCTCGGCGGGGCGCCGATCGACACCGCGGCCACGCAGATACGCAACTTCCACCCCACCGACCAGATGCCGTTCCGCTGGATGGAGTTCCACACGGCGGCGGTGCTGCGCAAGCAGATGGAGGCGCTGTCGCGCTTCGGCTTTCCGGCCGACGCGTGGCGGGGGACCGCGGAGAACGCGGGCGCGCTGCGCGAGGGCGACGCCGCCACGCCGGCGAAGTCGCTGCCCGAACTGCTGGAGGCGGTCCGCGCCCGCGGGCGCAAAGGCATGAGCATATCCCGCTTCAAGGGCCTGGGCGAAATGGACTACAACGAGCTGTACGACACGACCATGGATCCGGACAAGCGCAGGATGCTGCGCGTCACGATGGCCAACGCCGACAGCGCGGACGGCCTGTTCAGCCTGCTGATGGGCGACAACGTGGAGCCGCGCCGCAAGTTCATCGAGGAAAACGCGCTGAACGTGAAGTCGCTCGACATCTGACGCCGCCGGCGCCGACGCGGGCGCAACGCCACGATGAAATGGATCCTCTACAACGTCCTTTTCGCGATCGCGTACTTCGCCATGCTGCCGCATTTCCTGTGGCGCATGAAAAGGCGAGGCGGATACCGCGACAGGTTCGCCGACAGGTTCGGGCGCTATCCGCGGGACGTCGCCGCCGCGCTCGCCGGGATGCACGGCAAGGCGATATGGGTGCATGCCGTGAGCGTGGGCGAAGTGGGGGTGGCGGGGCAGCTGATGCGCGCGCTGCGCGAGAAGGACCCGTCGCTGCGGTTCGTGCTGTCCACCACGTCGTCGACAGGCTGGGCGCAGGCGCGGCGCACGGCGGGGCCGGACGACGTGGCGATATACTATCCGGTGGATTTCCCGCGCTGCGTCCGCCGCGCGCTTGACGCCGTGCGCCCGCGCGCGGTGGTGCTGGCCGAATCGGAGATATGGCCCAACTTCATACGCGCCGCGCGCAGGCGCGGCATACCGCTGTTCCTTGCGAACGCCCGCGTGTCCGACCGCTCCGCGCCGCGCTACAAGGCGCTGCGGTGGTTTTTCGGCGAGATATTCCGCTCGTTCTCGCGCATCTACGCGCAGTCGCGCACCGACGCGGAGAGGCTGGAGGCGGCCGGCGCGGACGGGGCGGCGATCGAGGTGGCGGGGTCGTTCAAGTTCGACGGCGCGCGCCGCGACCCTGCGAAGGAGAAGGAAGTCCGCGCATGGCTCGGTTCCGGCGGCCCGCTCCTGCTGGGCGGCTCCACGTGGCCCGGCGAGGACGAAGTCCTGCTGCGGATATACGCGTCGCTGCGCGGCGAGACGCCCGGACTGAAGCTTGCGATAGTCCCGCGCCACTTCGAAAAGGCGGACGCGGTGGAGGCGAACATCCGCGCTGCGGGGTTCGAGTGCATACGCCGCTCGCGCGGCGACGCCGCGCCGGAGGACGGCGCGGCCGGGCCCGGCGCGGTATTCCTGGCGGACACGACGGGCGAGCTTTCCGGGTTCTACGGGTGCGCGGACGTGGCGTTCGTGGGCAAATCGCTTTGCGCGCACGGATCGCAGAACATGATAGAGCCGTGCCTGTGCGGCGCGGCCACGGTGGTGGGGCCGTACACAGAAAACTTCCGCCCGGTGATGCGCGAACTTCTCGCGGCGGGCGCCATAGTGCAGGCCGGGGACGAGGCGGGCGTGGCGCGCGAGACGGCCAGGCTGCTGAAGGACGCGGACGCGCGCCGCGCGCTGGGCCGCCGCGCGGCGCAGGCGGTGGAATCGCTGCGCGGGGCGTCGGGCCGCTGCGCGGCGTCCATGCTCGCCATCATGGGCGGCGGCGCTACAGCGTGACGCCGTCCTTGAAGATCGCGATCTCCCGCGCGCCGCGTTTTTCCGAAAGCGTCCTTTCGCCCGACGCCACCTTGGCGACGAGTTCGAGAAGGCGCAGGCCGGCCTCCTCCGGCGTCTCTCCGCCGTCCGCGATCGTCCCGGCGTTGAAATCCATCCAGTTCCGCTTTTTCGCGTAGAGCGCGGTGTTGGTCGAGATCTTCACGGTGGGGACTGGCGCGCCGAACGGCGTGCCGCGGCCGGTGGTGAAAAGTATCAAGTGCGCGCCGGCGGCGGCGAGCGCTGTGGACGACACGAGATCGTTTCCGGGGCCGGACATCAGGTTCAGCCCCCGGGCGGAGACGGGGCCGGCGTACGGGACGACGTCGGCGACAGGCGCGCATCCGCCCTTCTGCACGCATCCGCAGCTCTTGTCTTCGAGCGTGGTAATCCCGCCGGCCTTGTTGCCGGGGCTCGGGTTCTCGTACACGTTCTCGCCGTGGGACACGAAGTAGCGGCGGAAGCCGTCGGCCATCTCCACGGCCTTCATGAAGACAGTGCGCGACGCGGCGCGGTTGAAAAGGATAGGCTCGGCGCCGAACATTTCGGGCGTTTCGGTGAGGATCGCCGTGCCGCCGAGCGACACGAGAAGGTCGCTGAACCTGCCGACTGCGGGATTGGCGGTTATGCCGGACAGGCCGTCCGAGCCGCCGCACTTCAGCCCGGCGACGAGCTTCGAGAGCGGCAGCGGGCGGCGGCGGTCGCCGGCCATCGCGGCGGCGATCTCCGCGAGCAGGCGCGAACCTTCCGCCATCTCGTCGGCCACGTCCTGGCACACGAGGAACTTCACGCGGTCCGGGTCCGCCGGCCCCAGCTCCTCGCGGAACTGCGCGGGCGAGAGGTTTTCGCATCCGAGCGACACGACCAGCACGCCGCCGGCGTTCGGGTGGCGGCACAGGGCGGCCAGCAGCTTGCGCGTGCGCGCGTGGTCGGCGCCGGTCTGCGAGCATCCGTATGGGTGGGTGAACGCGTACACGCCCTCCACGGCTCCCGTGGCGAGACCGGCGTTCGCGGCGGCGAGGCTCTGCGCCACGGAGTTCACGCATCCGACGGCCGGGATTATCCATATCTCGTTGCGCACGGCCGCGCGGCCGTCCGGGCGCAGGTAGCCGTCGAACGCCAGGGCGCGCGCCTCCGGCGGCGGGGGCGGTGGCGGGCGGAGGTCCGGCCGGTACTCGAACTCCGCGGTCTCGCGCAGGCCGGTGCGCACGTTGTGCGTGTGGACCCAGGCGCCGGCGGGGATGTCCTCCGTGGCCGTGCCTATGGGGAAGCCGTATTTCACGATTTCCGCGCCGGCGGGAATGTCGCGCAGCGCGACCTTGTGCCCGGCGGGTATGCCGCCGCGCGGCTTCAGCAGCACCTCCACGTTGTCGGAGGGGTGGATGCGTATCGCGTCCATGGGCTATTCGAGGTATGCGTTTATGTCTTCGCCCCAGAAGGCGGCGTTGGCGGCGCACCTGCGCACAAGCTCGCCGGGCGGCAGGTTCCTGTTTTCCAGGAACCACTGCAGGACGTCGCGGCTGTCGCGCACCAGGTATGTTTCGCCGCCGCGCTTCGCCTCCAGCGCGTTGCCGCCGGCGTTCCAGCGTTCGCCGCGCGAGTAGAACTCCACAAGCGCGCGGAATGATGCGGAAAGGTTGTGCGGGGGCTTGCCGAACTTCGCGCAATAGCCCTTCACGCTGGGCAGGCAGCGCGCCTTCCATTTCGACACCGAGTTCAGCGAAATGTCCAGCAGGCGGTGGTCGATGAACGGATTCCTGAAACGCTCCGCCACGGAATGCGCGAAATCCTCGAGCTCCTTCCGGGGCAGCGAAAGCGTGGGGATGATCTCTTCGTATATCGTCTTCTCCATGAAGCCGCGCACGCCGTCGTCCTCCATGCAGTCGCGCACGATGTCGAAGCCCTTCAGGTACGCGCCGAGGACAAAAGACGTGTGGGCGCCGTTCAGGATCCGGACCTTGCGCTGCTTGTACGGGGTGTGGTCTGGCACCACGATCACCGGCAGGCCGGCCTTGTCCAGCTTCAGCTCCTCCGCGATCCGGCGGTCGCCCTCTATCACCCAGAAGCCGAAGCACTCGCCTGTGTCCATGGCATTGTCGACGTATCCGTTTGCGGCGTTCAGGGCGTCCGCCTCCTTGCGCGGGAAGCCGGTCACGATGCGGTCGACAAGCGTGGAGCAGAACGTGTTCGCCTCGGCGACCCATCTGGCGAAAGCGGGGTCCAGCTTCCAGTCGGCGATGTACCGCTCGACGCACCTGCGCAGTTCGCGCCCGTTGTCGTCGATCAGCTCGCAGGAAAGGATGACGAACCCCTTGGACGCGTCGCCGCCGGTGCGTTTCCAGCGCTCGTGCAGGAACCTGGCCAGTTTGGCGGGGAAGCTCGCGGGCGGCTCGTCGCCGTACCTGCACGACGGGTCGTAGGCGATTCCGGCCTCGGTGGTGTTCGACACTATGAAGCGCAGGTCTGGATTGCCGGCGCATTCGAGGAACGCCGCGAAATCGACGTACGGGTTTATGCAGCGCGACACGGAGGAGACGATGCGTTTCGATTCCTTCTTCGCGCCGTTCTCGAACCCGCGCAGGTACAGGGTGTAGAGGCCCTGCTGGGAGTTGATCGCGTCGCGCACGGCGTCGCCGCCGGGTATGGGCTGCACCAGGCAGACCTTGCCGCCGAAGCCGGCGGACTCGTTCAGCCTGTCGATGAAATAGTCCACGAAAGCCCGCAGGAAGTTGCCTTCCCCGAACTGGAGCACGCGCTCGGGCGCGTTTTTCAGCAGGAAGCCGCCGTAGCCCTGCTTCTCCAAAGTCGAATAGTCCAGAACATCCATGTCATTCCTCCTGTCGATCGTTTTGCCGGGACGGCGCAAGTATACCAAAACAACGCGCGGTCAGGTTTCCGCCGGGCGTGCGTAGCCTGGGAGCGGCCTGCGGCGGAAGGCGAGCAGCGCGAGCGCGCGGAATACGGCGCCGCAGGACATGCAGCGGAGCGCGTACGCGAGCGCGCGAATCGACGGGTGCCGCAAGGCGAGCGCCGCGGCCTTCGCCGCCGCGAAGAGACAGCTGCCGGCGAAGAGCGGGAACAGCCTGCCGCGGCAAAGGCGGTCGAGTTCCATGCGGGCCTTCACGTTCAAATATCTGCCGCGGACGCCCTTGACCGTTTCGGCGATGTCGCGCGTCATCCCGCCTGGGCGTATGGAATATCTGTACAGCGGCGTTTCCACCGCGGCCATGCGGACGGCGTGGAGGGCGAAGAGCGCGTTGAAGTGCGCGTCCTCGTGGAAGGGCAGCGATTCGTCGAAGCGGAGCCGGCGTTTTTCGACAAGGGCGCGGCGGTATATGCACCGGCACACGGAGCCGAGTTCGCGGAAGCCCGTCGTGATGTCGCGTCCGGCCATGCGTGCGGCTACGGCGCCGGCCTGGTAGCCCAGGACGCGCGGAAGGAAGACGCGGCGGATCGCCGCGCCGGACCGGAGGTTGTAGCCGGCGGCGAGCGGGAGGGTTTCGAAGGGGGCGTCCGGGGACGGGCGGACAAGCATCGGCGCGATTGCGAAATCGGCGCGCGCGGCTTCGGCGGCGGAGACGAGCGACGAGAGGAACGCGGGGTCGAGCTCGTCGTCGGCGTCGACGAACGCCACCCACTCGCCGGATGCGGCGCCGAGGCCGGCGTTGCGGGCGGCGGGCAGGCCGCGGTTGGGGGTGGATATGATTTTCAGGCGCGGCTCGCGGGCGGCGAACCCAGAAAGCACGGACGCCGTGGCGTCGGTCGAACCGTCGTCCACGGCGATTATCTCGAAGCCGCCGTCGAGGCGGCAGGCGGCGATGGATCCAAGACATGCGCGCAGCCACGGGGCGCAGTTGAAGCAAGGGACTATTACGCTGGCCTTCAACGGTTCATCGCGAGAATGCGCGATGCGCGATGTCGGAGCGGTGGAACGCGCCTTCGAAGGATATTTCGCCCACGGCGCGGTAGGCGGCGTCCACGGCGGCGCGCAGGCTGGCTGCGCGGGCGGAGACGGCGAAGACGCGTCCGCCTGCGGTGACGGTGGCGCCGTCCGGCGCGGCGGCCGTTCCGCAGTGGAACACGACGGCGCCGGGGACCTGCGCGGCCCTGTCGAGGCCGGAGACGGGCTTGCCCTTGGCGTACGGGCCGGGATAGCCCTTGGACGCCACGATGACGGTTGCGGCCGGTTCCGGGGATATGCGCACCATGTCGTCGCGCAGAGTGCCGTTCGCGCAGGCGGCGAGGGCGGCGCCGAAGTCGCCTTCGACGCGCATCAGCACGGCTTCCGTCTCGGTCAGTCCGGCGTACAGCACGCCGCGGTAGACTATGCCGCGGCGGGCGAGCTCGCGCACCACGGGCAGGATAACGGTATCGCGGATGGCGGGCATCATTTCCGGGGCGACGACGGGGGCGGGCGAATACGCGCCCATGCCGCCGGTGTTGGGGCCGGTGTCGCCGTCGCCCACGCGCTTGTGGTCCTGGGAGGACGGAAGGAGGACGGCGCGTTCGCCGTCCACGAGCGCGAGGATGGAAGCCTCCTCGCCTTCGAGGAACTCCTCCACCAGCACCTCGGCGCCGGCGGCGCCGAAAGCGTTGCCCACGAGCATGGAGTCGATCGCGGCTTCGGCCTCGGCGGCGGTCTGGGCCACGACCACGCCCTTGCCGGCGGCGAGGCCGTCGGCCTTGACTACGACGGGGAGCCCGAATTCCGGCAAGGCGGCGCGGGCTTCCGCGGCGGAGGTGAAGACGCGCGCGCGGGCGGTGGGGACGCCTGCGGCGGCCATTATCTCCTTGGCGAAAGACTTGGAGCCCTCGATGCGGGCGGCGGCGGCGCAAGGGCCGAACACCGTGACGCCCGCTTCCGCCAGGGCGTCGGCGAGGCCGGCGCAGAGGGGGGCTTCGGGGCCGATGGCCACCAGGTCAGGACTGTTTTCGCGGCACCAAGCCACGATGCCGGGAACGTCTGTGGCGGCGACCGGGACGTTGCGGGCGAACGATGCGGTTCCGGCGTTGCCGGGGGCGCAGAACACCGCGGGGCGGGAAGGGTCGCGGGAAAGGCGCCATGCGATCGCGTGTTCGCGCCCGCCGGAGCCCACTACGAGAATCTTGTCCATTTGGTTCGGCCTTTCGTTTTGCAGGCGCCGGCGAGAGGCGTCACGTGTAGCGCAAGACCTCGTCGACCGTGGTGTAGGCGTCGAGGATGTTGCGTATGCCGTCTTCGCGCATCGTGCGCATGCCGAGTTCGCGGGCCTTCTCGCGGATGACGAGCGTAGGCGCGCGGTTGTTGATGAGTTCGCGGATGGGGTCGTTCACGCGGAGGTACTCGAACACGCCCTTGCGGCCCTTGTATCCGGTGCCGTTGCACTTCTTGCAGCCCTTGCCGAAGTAGAACTGGCGGCCGCCGATCTGGTCGCGGGTCAGGTTCAGGCGCTGGAGAGTCTCGTCGTCGGGCTCGTAGGCGGTCTTGCACTCGCTGCAGATGGTGCGCACGAGACGCTGGCCGAGGACGGACTCGAGAGTGGAGGAGACCATGTACGGGGCCACGTTCATGTCGATGAAGCGCATCACGGCGCCGGCGGCGTCGTTGGTGTGGAGCGTGGAGAACACGAGGTGGCCGGTGAGGGCGGCCTGGATCGCGATTTCGGCAGTTTCGAGGTCGCGGATTTCGCCGATCATCATGACGTCGGGGTCCTGGCGCAGGAAGGCGCGGAGGACCTTCGGGAAGGTGTTTCCGGCGGCGGTGTCGATAGGCACCTGGACGATGCCTTCCATGTCGTATTCGACAGGTTCCTCGGCGGTGAGGAGCTTCGTGTCGGGCTGGTTTATGCGGCGGAGGACGGAATAGAGCGTAGTCGTCTTTCCGGAGCCGGTGGGGCCGGTGACGACGATGATGCCGTTCGGCTTTTCGATGTCGATCGTGAGGTCGTCGTAGACGTCTTCGGGCAGGCCTACGTTTTCGAGGTCGAGGGAGACGGCGCCGCGGTCGAGGATGCGGAGCACGACGGACTCGGAGAAGGCCGAGGACGCGGTGGGCAGGCACGACACGCGGAGGTCGACGGGCTTGCCGGCGACGGTGAGCGCGATGCGGCCGTCCTGGGGGATGCGGCGTTCGGAAATGTTCAGGCCGGCCATGATCTTTATGCGGGAGATTATGGCGGGGGCCATGCGGATGTCCGGGGCCTTGAGCTCGTACAAGGCGCCGTCCACGCGGTAGCGGATGCGGAACTGTTTTTCGAAAGGCTCGAAGTGGATGTCGGACGCGCGGTCGACCACGCCCTGGTAGAGGACGAGGTTCACGAACCGGATGACGGCGTTGTTCTGCGCCGCGGAGGACAGCGCGGCGATGTCGTTGGAGTCCGCCGCGAGTGAGTCGTCCCCGCCCATGCCGGAGCCGAGGGAGTTGATCATGTCCTCCACGGAGTCGCTGGCGTCGCCGTAGTGTTCGGCGATGAGGTCGGCCAGGTCCTTGGCGCGGGCCATGACGAAGCGCGCCTCCTTGGAGGTGACGAAGGCGATTTCGTCGGACACGCGCGGGTCGATCATGTCGGCCACGGCGAAAGTGATGTGGTCTGGCGCGACCTCCACCGGCAGCGCGTTGTACATGCGCGGCACGGAGGCGGGGACGGCGGCGAAGACCTCGGGCGGGATGTCCTGGGCGGCGGCCTTCACGTCGATGACGTCGTAGCCCTGGTCGGCGGCCATCATGCCCAGGAGGTCGTCCTCGGACACGTATCCGCCGTCCACGAGCACCTCGCGGACGGACTTGCCGGCCGAGCGCCGGCTTTCCTCCATGACCTCCGCGGCCTGGTCTGCGTCGATCACTCCGTTGTTGATGAGCAGCGCAAGCAGCGGGTCTGAAATGCGTCGATGTTCGCCGGGCATCATCTGCCTCCGAAGGAGTCCTTGAGCTTCTGCTGCAGGGAGTCGGGCTCCTGCGATTTGGACGTGAGGTCGTCGTAGGAGATGCGGTGGGCCTTGTAGTGCTGCAGCAGGGAGTCGTCGAGCGTGATCATTCCGTATTTCGCGCCGGTCTGGATGTCGGAGCGGATCTGGAACGTCTTGTTGTCGCGGATGCGGGAGCGCACGGAGTTGGTGGCGACCATGATTTCGAAGGCGGCCACGCGCCCGGGCTTGTCCACGCGTTTCAGGAGGAGCTGGGAGATGACCAGCTGGAGGCCCACGGAAAGCTGGGTGCGGATCTGGGACTGCTGCTCGGTGGGGAAGGCGTCCACTATGCGGTCGATTGTTTCGGCGGCGCCTGTGGTGTGCAGCGTGGCGAACACGAGGTGGCCGGTTTCGGCGGCGGTGATGGCGGCCTGCATCGTTTCGAGGTCGCGCATTTCGCCCACGAGGATCACGTCGGGGTCCTGGCGGAGGGCGCGGCGGATCGCCTCGGCGAAGGAAGGCACGTCCGCGCCGATTTCGCGCTGGGTGACGAGCGACTGCTTGGAGACGTGGTAGTATTCGATGGGGTCTTCGATGGTGATGATGTGGGCGTTGCGCTCCTCGTTGATGATGTTGAGCATCGAAGCGAGGGTGGTGGACTTGCCGGAGCCGGTGGGGCCTGTGACGAGGATCAGGCCGCGAGGCTTGAACAGGTATTCCTTCAGCGTGGCGGGCAGGCCGATCTGCTGCATCGTGAGGAGGGTGGAAGGGATCATGCGCATCACGACGCCGTAGCGGCCGCGTTCCTTGAACACGGACACGCGGAAGCGCGTGCCGTCCTCGAAGGCGAGGGCGAAGTCGCTGCCGCCGTGCTCCTCGACCTCGCGCCAGTGCGACTCGTTGGATATCTCCTCGGTGAGCTTGGCTGTGTCCTCCGGGGTGAGCGGCGGGATGTCGAGCGGTTCGAGGGCGCCGTGGATGCGGATTTCCGGCGGAACGCCGGCGCGGACGTGGAGGTCGGACCCGCCGAGGTCGATGGTGGCCTGCATCAGGTCGTGCATTGTCACGGAAGTAGCCATTATTCGGAGTCTCCCATTGTTACGCGAAGGACTTCAGACAGCGACGTCATGCCGGAGGCGACTTTCAGCATGCCGTCCTCCCGCAGGGTGCGCATGCCGAGTTCGCGCGCGCGCTGCCGGAGCAGGGCGGAGGGCGCGTGGTCGAAAATCAGGCGCTGGATCGTGTCGTCGACCTCGAAAATCTCGAATATGCCCTTGCGGCCCTTGTAGCCGGTTCCGCCGCAGGCGGGGCAGCCTTCGCCGCGGAACATGGAGTCCGGCGCGTTGCGCGCGGCGGGCCCGAGCATCTTGCGGTCGCGGTCGGTGAGCGTGTACGGCTGGCGGCATTTGGGGCAGATGGCGCGCACGAGGCGCTGCGCCATGGCCGCGCGCAGCGCGGACGCCACGAGGAACGGCTTCACGCCGATGTCGAGGAGACGCGTCACGGCGGACGGCGCGTCGTTCGTGTGCAGGGTGGAGAACACCAGGTGGCCCGTGAGCGCGGCCTCCATGGCGATGTCGGCGGTTTCGTTGTCGCGGATTTCGCCGATCATCACGATGTTGGGGGCCTGGCGCAGGATGGAGCGCAGCGCGGCGGCGAAGTCCAGGCCCACGTCCTTGTTCACCTGCACCTGGTTGATGCCGTCCATCTGGTATTCGACCGGGTCTTCCACGGTGATGATCTTGCGGTCCGGCAGGTTTATCTGCCCCAGGCATGCGTAGAGGGTGGTCGTCTTGCCGGAGCCCGTGGGCCCGGTGACGAGCACCACGCCGTCTGGCAGGCGGATCAGCCGCTCGAAGCGCGTCTGGTCGTCGGAGAGGAATCCGAGCTGCGGCAGGCCGAGCGCCAGGTTCGACTTGTCGAGGATTCGCATCACGATCGACTCGCCGTGGTTCGTGGGCACGGTGGACACGCGCAGGTCCAGCGACTTGCCGCCGACCTTGATCTGTATCCTGCCGTCCTGCGGCACGCGCTTTTCGGAGATTTTCATCTTCGACATTATCTTCACGCGCGACAGCACGGCGCCCTGGAGCGACTTCGGCGGCGGGGCCATCTTGCGCAGCGCGCCGTCGATGCGGTAGCGCACGCGGAATTCCTTCTCGAACGGCTCGAGATGTATGTCGGACGCCTTCATCTGCACGGCGTTCGCGAGGATGTTCTGCACAAGCCGGATCACGGGCGCGTCGTCGTCGCCCTCTTCGCCGCCCGTCCCCAGGTCGTCGTTGCGCTCCTCGACGGCGGCCGCCGCCTCGTCGGGATAGAGCTTGGCCATCGCGGCCTTCACTTCGGCCACCGGCGCCAGCACCGCCTGCACGTCCACGCCGTGCAGGACGTAGCGCAGCGAGTCCACGGCGTCGAAGCCCATCGGGTCCGACAGCGCCACGGTAAGAGTGTCGCCCTCGCGCACGAGCGGCACCACGCCGTATTTGCGCGCGATGTCGGACTGCAGCTCGGACGCTATCGCGGGGTCCACGGCGTCGAGTTCTATGTTGACGTAGCGTATGCCGAACTGGTCGGCTATCGTCGCGAGAACGTCGTCTTCCTTCAGCGCGCCGCTTTCTACCATCGCGTCCAGAAGCGTCTTGCCGGGGTCGCGCTCCCGGGCCTCGGCGGCCTGGACCGTCTCCGGCGCCACTACGCCTCTCTCCTGGAGAATCCGAAGTACGTAATCGTCGTTGGATGTCATTTGATTTCCGCTATGGTGTTGGAGACATTCTACCAGAACGGCCGCGGAAAGTCCAGCCCGCAGCGGCCGTTGCGCGCATTTCGCGTCCCGGGCGGCGCGGAATATCCGGTGCCGTCCGCAAAACTAAACGCAAGTTTGAAAAGGTAAACGCAAGTTTGCACAGGTGAACGCAATTTGCAGAAGTGATTGCAAACTTTTGCAAGACTT
>CADCBS010000099.1 GCA_902799715.1 uncultured bacterium
CGCGCGGCGCGGACGCGCCGCCGCGTCGCCCGCGATCCAGGGGCGCGCCTCGTCGAGGATGTAGACGTCCGGCGAGCCGCACGCGGGGCCGGACGCGCCGCCGGCCTGCGGCGGCAGCACGCGCCTGTGCAGCGCGAGCGCCGCTTTCGCAAGCCCCGCCGCCGCCGACGCCCTGAACGTGTGGCCCACGTTGCTTTTCACCGAACCCAGCCCCACCGGCATCCTGGCGGCGCCGGCGCCGGCCCACGCCTCTGCCACGGCCTGGTATTCCGGCACGTCCTTCGCGGGGTCGCCGCTTCCGTGGCCCTCCACAAGGTCTATCGACAGCAGCCCGCACCCCGCGGCGTCCGCCGCGCGGCGGAACAGCGCCACGAGATCGCGCACGGGATCGCGCAGGGCCGCCGCCTCGACGGATTTCACGAGCGCGTATATCCTGTCGTGCGAACGGAGGGCGTCGGCCCGGCGCTTCAGCACGAAGAACGCGCCGCCTTCGCCGGGCAGCGTGCCGGTGGAATTCCTGGAATACGGCTCGAGCGTCGCGCCGGACGAAAACGACATCGTGCCGGAAAGGCCTTCGAGCATGGCCTTGGAGAGCGGCGGCTCGAGCGCGCCGGCCAGCGCCACGTCCGCGCGGCCGCTCTGCAGGGCGTCCATCGCCTGCCTGAGCGCCGCCAGCCCGCTCAGCGAGGCGGCGTCCACGAGATGCGCCTCGCCGGAGAATCCGCACTCGCCGGCGATCCACGCCGCGATGCGCCCGCCCGTCCCGGCCAGGAACGACTGCGCGTCGGGCGCGGGTATCGACTCCACGAGCCTGCGGTGCACGGATTCGAGCGCCTCCTGCGGGGCGGAGGGGAAGAATCGCTCGATTATCTCCATCGTCTGGTCTATGAAATACGTGTGCTCGAGCCAGTTCACCGTGGCGCTGCTGAACGGCGGCGCGTAGCCTATCGACACGAAGCCGCAGGCCGGGACGTCGCGCGACGGGCGTATCGCGGCGTCGGCGAGGGCGTCTATCGCCAGCTGCGCGGCGAAATACAGGTCCTGGTTTTCGCCGGCGTTTATCTGGCGCGGGAAGTCGAGCACCGCCGGCACGCAGGAATACAGCGGGCCGAGGCATGCCGCGACCTTCGGGAACGGGCGGCCGAAAAGGCCGTTGTCGCCTGGCAGGCGGGCGAGTTCCGGCGGCAGCGGCGCCAGCGCCGTGCGGCGCTCCATCACGTTCCTCCAGAGCGCGGCGGCGTCGGGCGTGTCGGCGAACCTGCATGACATCCCGACTATCGCGACCGGCGCGTCTTCCGCCGCCTGCGCCCGCCGCTGGAAGCGGCCTCCGTCGGATGTCGGTTTCGGTTGCATCGTGCTCGTCCCGGCGCGCCCCGCGCGGTGCCTACAGGCTTTCCAGAAGCTCCACCCACTGTGCAAGCACGGTGCCGCGCGAATAGCGCGCGTTCACGAAATCGTGCGCCCCGTCGCCGAGCCTCGCGCGCAGGACGGGATCTTCCATCATGGCGCGCATGGCCGACGCGAACTGATGCGGATCCGGCTTTGCGAGAAGTCCGTTCAGCCCGTTTTTCACCAGCCCGTCCACGCCCGGCGCGCCGCGGCAGCCTATCACGGGCAGTCTGTTGTCCATGGCTTCGATGATCGTCATCGGCAGGCCTTCGCTCGCGCTCGGGAACGCCACGAACGCGGCGCGGGCGTAGTAGTCGGGCAGGTTCTTCACGTACCCGGGCAGCTCTATCCTGCCTGCCGGGGCGGAGCGCGCCGCGAGCTTCGCGAGCGCGGCGCGCGCGCTTCCCTTGCCGGTCCCGCATATCGCGAGCCGCCATTCCGGGAAGTCGGCCGCGAGCAGCCCGAACGCGCGCACGGCGAGCTCCGGGCGCTTCGACTTGTTGATCGCGGCGGGATAGAGGACGAGCTTCTCCTTCGTGGGAGGGGCGCCCGCGGCGGCGCGCGCCGGAAGCGCGTTGCCGATCGCGATTATCGCGCGCGTGGAGCCGAAGCGCGCCTCCATGCGGAAAGGCTCCACCGAAGACGGCACGAGCACCTGCACGGCGTCGACAGCGGCCAGGGCCTCGCGTATGCGCGCGTTGCGCACGGGATGCCGCCACTTGAACATCGCGGAAGGGTCGGTGTGGCACTGGTGCACCACGGGCCACGGGAACTTTTCGTATCCGCGGCGGCGCAGCCCGGCGTAGAGCGCCACGGTCTCGTTGGTGCCGGCGCAGATCACGGCGTCGGGCAGCAGGTTGTTCAGGTCGTCGAAGACGTCCGCCGCGGACGTGCGCAGCAGGGCCACGCCCGGCGCGGGCGGGAACGAAAGGCCGGTCGCGGCGTCCTGGAACGTGGCGAGTGTGACGGCGTGGCCGGCGCCGGCGAGCAGCGACGCGGTGTCGGCCACGGCGGCTTCGGCGCCGCGGCCTTCGCGCATGAAATCCTTCAGAAACACTATGTGCATTCCGCGAACCTCCGGCGCGCCAGGCCGCCGCCTACTTCACGGCTTCGCCCTTCGCGCCGCCGCCGAAGTCCAGGTTGCGCGCGTCGTCCACTATCTGGCGCGCGATGTCGGCGCCGAGGCGCTCGAACGCGTTCCTGTTCCCGGTCAGCAGGTCGCGGCCCGACATGAACGTCGTCTCCGCCACGTACCGGCGGTTGTCCGCCAGCACCCTGCCGGAGACCTTGTCGATGAACGAAACCTCCGCGTACACCGCAGCGCGGTACTCCGACGCCCTCATGCCGTAGTTGCGGTCGTACGCCAGCGGCGTGCGGTCCGCGCGCTTCAGCACGATCTGCACCTCCAGCGCGGCGTCGCCCTGGTCGCGGACCGCGAACGTGCCTTCGCGCTGGAACTCGCGCAGCGTCTGCCGCGTGGCCACGGCCCCGATCTCCGGGTCGCCCGTCTTGTTTATCGCCTGCGGAACGGCGACGGTGCGCATTTCGGCGGGGACGCCGGAAGTCCATCTGTACTGCGCGCAGCCGGACAGGGCCGCTGCGGCCGCGAGCGCCGCCGCGGCGGCGAACATGGGTATGCGGATCATGGCTGGCGCCTCACTTTCTGAGCGGTTCCGCGCCGCCCTTGATGGCTTTCACGCGCTCGCGTGCCTGCGCGGCGCGCGGGGAGCCGGGGAACTGTTCGGCGAACACTTCGTATGCGGACACCGCGGCGTTCCGCGAACGCTGGCGCGTGTCGTAGAACAAGGCCTCTTTCCAGGCCTCCTCCTCGGCTTCGGCCTCCAGGGCGTCCATCCACGCCTTGATCTCCTTGGCGCGCGGATGGTCCGGCGACTTTTCGAGCGCCTGCTTCATGTAGTTTATCGCATGGCGGCGGCGATGCCTGTTGTGGGGGTTCTCGCGCACCTGGGCCGCGAGCTCCTTCGCCTCGAGGTAGAGCGCCTCCGCCGCCTGCGGCGTGCCGGCGAAGCGGTTGCGCACCTCTTCGTAGGCCAGCACGGCCCGGGCGCGGTCTCCGCTCTCGGAGCGCAGCGCGGCGATGCGCATCATCGCGTCGGGCACGTGCGCGGCGCCGGGCGCGTAGCGCACCGTCTTCTCGTACTTCTTGCGTATCGTGTCGGGGCCGGTCCACGCGAACGACATCCACCCCTTCGCCTTCTGCTCTTCGTACATGCATTCCGCCAGGCGGAACTGCATCTCCACGATCTGCCCGTACCGGCAGAGGCCCGGGTAGAACTTCAGCAGGTAGTCGTATTCGTCGAAGGCTTCGTAGATGTCGTCGAACTGCGTGACGTACAGGTTGGCTATCGTCTCCTGCGCCAGCGCGGCCTCGGCGGATTCGGGCCATTCGCGCACAAGCGCCTCGCACGCCTTGCGGACCTTCTTCCACTTGCCTTCCTTCTTCAGGCCGCAGACGAAATTCCACTGCTCGCCGGGGGTCTTGCAGGAGGATTCCACCGAAAACCACCACGACGGCTTTTTCTGCTCCACCTTCCAGGAGTCCGGGTCGAAGCCCGGAAACGCGTCGGTGGCGTAGCCCATCTCCCCGGTCCCGGCGGAGCCGGGCACCGGCATGTTGTCGGCGCAGGCGCGGCCGGCCGCGAGCACGGCCGCGGCTGCGATGCCGCACGCGGCGGCTGTTCTTGCTGCGATGTGTTTCATGGCCGGAAGTCTATCATAATCCCGCCGAAAGGTCTTGGTTTATGGAAGCGGCCGCCCTGCGGCCTTCGCCCATGGCCAGGATCACCGTGGCCGCGCCCAGCACGATGTCGCCGCCGGCGTACACGCCCTTCACCGAAGTGCGGCCCGCGCCGTCGGTCTTTATCCTGCCGCGCCCGTCCACCTCCAGGCCTTCCGTGGTGGCGGCCACGAGCGGGTTCGACCCGTTGCCAACGGCCACTATCACGGTGTCCGCGGCGATCTCGAATTCGCTGCCCTCCACGGGGACCGGGCTGCGGCGGCCCGAGGCGTCCGGCTCGCCGAGCGTGTAGCGCAGGCATTCCACCGCGCGCACGCGGCCGTCTTCGCCCCCGAGTATCCGCTTGGCGTTCTGGAGCGTGTGGAAGCGCACGCCTTCGGCCTTGGCGTGCTCGACCTCCTCCCGGCGCGCGGGCATCTCCGCCTCGCTGCGCCTGTACAGCAGGTGCACTTCGTCCGCGCCGAGGCGCAGGGCCATGCGCGCGGCGTCCATCGCCACGTTGCCGCCGCCCAGCACCGCCACCGCCCGCCCGTGCCAGAACGGGGTGTCGGCGCGGCCTTCCTCGTACGCCTTCATCAGGTTGGCGCGCGTAAGGTATTCGTTCGCGGAGAAAACGCCTATCAGGTTTTCGCCCTCTATGCCCATGAACTTCGGCAGTCCCGCGCCGGTGCCCACGAAAACGGCGTCGAAGCCGTCTTCGTCGAGGAGATCCGCTATGCGGCGCGTGCGCCCGGCCAGGAAGTTCGTCTCGAACTTCACGCCCATCGCGCGCAGGGATTCGATCTCCCGCTCCACGATCTTCTTCGGAAGGCGGAACTCCGGGATTCCGTACACCAGCACGCCGCCCGGCTTGTGCAAGGCCTCGAACACGGTCACTTCGTGCCCGGCGCGCGCGCAGTCCGCCGCCGCCGTTATCGAAGCGGGGCCGGACCCTATCACGGCCACGCGCCGCCCGGTCGGCGGCGCAAGTTCCGGCGCGGGCGGCGACAGCCTGCCTTCCTCGACGGCGCGCGCCTCGAAATCGGCGCAGAAGCGCTCCACGCGGCCTATGGCCACGGCCTTGCCGGAATCTTTCAGTATCTTGCCCACCGTGCAGTGCATCTGGCACTGGCGCTCCTGCGGGCACACGCGCCCGCACACGGCCGGCAGCAGCGAGCTCTTCCGGATCGTCGCCAGCGCCCCGGCGAAGTCGCCTTCGGCGGCCTTGCCGAGGAATTCCGGTATGTCGATCGCCACGGGGCATCCCTTCATGCAGGGCTTCGCCGCGCAGTGCAGGCAGCGCGAAGCCTCCGTGCGGGCCGCCTCCGCCGGATACCCAAGCGCCACTTCGTCCATGTTCCGCGCGCGCACACCCGGCTCCTGCTCGGGCATCTCCTGCGGCGGTATAGAAAGTTTTTCCTGTGCTGTCATGTCTCTCCCGCGGTCTCCCCGCCTGGCTCGCCAGTCCCGTGCGTCCGTCACGCCTTGCGCGGCGGAATCAAGCCTATCCTGCATGCGTGGTCGCGCGCTTCGGCCTCCTGGGCCTTGAAGGCGGACATCCTGGCGGCCATCTGCGCCCAGTCCACCTGGTGCCCGTCGAACTCCGGCCCGTCCACGCACACGAAGCGCGTCTTTCCGCCCACGCTCACGCGGCACCCGCCGCACATCCCAGTGCCGTCGATCATCACGGTGTTCAGCGACACCGTTGTCTTCACGCCGAACGGCTCGGTCGTCCGGCAGCAGAATTTCATCATCACCGGCGGGCCTATCGCGATGACCTCGTCCACGCCGCCCGCGCGGCACAGCTCCTCCAGCGGCTCCGTCACGAGCCCCTTGCGCCCGCTCGAGCCGTCGTCGGTGATCTTTATCAGGTTTTCGCCGGCGATGGCGCGCATTTCGTCCTCCATCACGAAGAGGCTTTCCGTGCGCGCCCCCATTATCACGGTCACTTTGTTGCCGGCGGCCTTCAGCGCCTGCGCGATGGGATGCAGCGGCGCCACGCCTATGCCGCCGCCCACGCATACCACGTGCCCCGGCTTCTCGCCGTTCTCGCCGCGTATCTCCGTCGGGCGGCCGAGCGGCCCGAGCACCGCCGCGACCGCGCCGCCCTCCTCCAGGGCCGCGAGCTTCGCGGTCGTCGCTCCGACCGTCTGGAACACGAGCGTGACCGTGCCGGCCGCCGCGTCGGCGTCGCCGATCGTCAGCGGTATGCGCTCGCCCAGCTCGGCGTCCGCCATCACTATCACGAACTGCCCCGCCTTGCGGGCGCGCGCCACGAGAGGCGCCTCCACCGTCATCCGGCAGACGCTCTCCGAAAGCATCGTCTTCGATATTATCCTGTTCATCCGCGGTCCTCCCTGCCGCCTTCCTGCCTCTGTTTCTGCGCCACGTACTCCAGCGCGGACAGGAACTGGTCTATCCCCGTGAAGCTGCGGTACACCGACGCGAACCGCACG
Source organism: uncultured bacterium (assembly GCA_902799715.1). Lineage (GTDB taxonomy): Bacteria > Verrucomicrobiota > Kiritimatiellia > RFP12 > UBA1067 > CADCBS01. The sequence continues at coordinate 6,583 of CADCBS010000099.1, forward strand.
AACGCCACCTGGTCCAGCCCCAGCAGCCGCTCCAGCGCGAGTTCGCCTATCTTCTCCGCCTGGACCTCCTCCGCGTCGATCGCCTCGACCACGGAATCCACCAGGTTCCGTATCTGCTCGTCCGTCACCGGACGCTTCGCGCACGCCGCGCGCACGCCGCGCTCCAGCTTGGAGCGCTGGAACTGCTCGCGCCGCCCGTCGCGCTTTATCACGCGCACTTCGTCGCGCTCGATCTCCTCGAACGTCGTGAACCGGCGCCCGCAGTCGACGCACTCGCGCCGCCGGCGTATCGCCGCGCCGTCCCTTGCGTCGCGCGAGTCCAGCACCTTCCCGTTGCCGGAGCCGCAGCTCGGACACTTCATCGCCGCGCCTCCGTCACTTCCCGCCCGCCAGCGCCGCCGCCACGGCCTGCGCGTCGGCCGGCAGCTCCGCCGTGCCGTAGACCGCGATCTGCGCGGCTTCCGTCTCCGGCAGCGCCCGCAGCGCCGCCGCCAGCGCCGCCGCGTCTATGGGCGGCTGCAGCCCCGCCGCGATCGCCACCGCCGCCGGACGCGACCGCACGGCCTGCTCCAGCGCCTCGCGCCCGGTAGCCGCCCGGTCCGGCGCGAACCCTATCCTCGCAAGCTCTATCGCAAGCGCCGACCCGAACGCCGGGTCCGGATCCACCACCATCGCGTTCCCCGCTATCGCGCGCGCCCTGATGTCCTCCGGCGTGGACGGGTATTCGAACATTATCCGCCCAATCTCCTGCAGCAGGTCGTTCGGATCCGCTGGCTTCGCCACGAATCCCGCCACCTGCTTGTCGGCGAAATAGGCCGCCATCGACGCCCTCGCGGTGAGCACCAGCACCGGATACAGCGTCGATCCGTCTTCTTTCAGGATGCTTTCCAGGAACCCCGTTCCGCCCATCCCCGGCATCCCCATGTCGAGTATCACGAGATCCGGGTTCCACGGGCGCATGCACAGCAGCGCCTCCTCGCCGGACGAGCAGCACTGCACTTCATACCCTTCGAACGACAGGAAATCCGACAGCGTCGCCTGAAGCGACGGATCGTCGTCCACCAGCAGTATTCTCTTCTTCTTCGCGTTTTGCGTCATCTTCGCTCTCGTGCGCAATCGCGCACCTTCCTTTTCCCTTTTCCTTCCCAGTCCTTCCCCTGCGCCGCGTCAGCGGCCCGCCCCGCACAGCGTGCAGTGGCGGCAGTCCAGATTCGGCGGCAGCGGCGCCGGCCCGCCCCTGCGCGCGGCGGCCAGCGCGCCGAGGTGGTTTATCAGCGCCAGCAGAAGCCCCAGCACCACGAACCCGCCCGCGGGCAGTATCGCCATCGTCACGGCGGCGTCGCCGAAAATCTCCTCCACGCCTTCTCCGCCCCAGAACGTCAGCGAGCCGTTGCCCGCGATCTCCCGCACCGCCGCGACCGCCGAAAGCGCCAGCGTGAAGCCCGCGCCCGTGCCCAGGCCGTCGGCCACGGAAAGGACCGGCCCGTTCTTGCTGGCGAACGCCTCGGCCCTGCCCAGGATTATGCAGTTCACCACGATCAGCGGGATGAATATGCCCAGCGACTCCGACAGCGCCGGCATGTACGCCTTCATCGCAAGGTCGGTCACCGTCACGAAAGTCGCCACGATCACTATGTAGCATGGGATGTGCACGGCGTCGGGTATCCACTTGCGCAGAAGCGACACCAGCAGGTTCGAGCACGTCAGCACGAACGTCGCCGCGAGACCCATCCCTATGGCGTTCTCGAGCGACGTCGTCACGGCCAGCGTCGGGCACAGCCCCAGCACCAGCTTGAACGTCGGGTTGTTCCTGAATATCCCGGCGGAGAAGATGTCGAATATTTTCATGCCGCCAGTATACCATCACGCCGCGCCTCCGGGCAAGCGCGCATTCGCCCCGCCTGAAACCGCCGCGCCCTGTCCACCTCATCCCCTGGTAGGGCGCGTTGTCCCAACGCGCCGCGGCGGGCGTCCGGCGCGGGCTGTCGGATGTCGGCTGTCGGATGTCGAAACCTTACGGTGCGGATGAATTTTATTGGCCGTGTAGGACATGTAGAACGTCTGTTCCGGACATATTGGAAATTGGAATTGGATACTGGCAACATTTCCACAATGGCAACATTCCCCGCGTCCCAACGCGCCGCAATCGGCAGCATTGGCATCTTGCCCGCCTCGTGTGCTGTGCGCCAAAGTGAAATGCGGCCATAACAGCCCCAACCGTGCGCCCGTCCGGGAAGGCGCATTGCGCTCGCGCCGTCGCATCGCTCGACAATCGCAAGATTGT
>CADCBS010000100.1 GCA_902799715.1 uncultured bacterium
CGCGTCATCGTGGGCGAGCCGCCCGACGAAGCCGCCGTAGTAGCTGGCGGCGGAGCGCACGTCGCCGCGCGCCACGCAGTTGGAGATCACGGCCGGGGCGTAGACGTAGCCGATGAAGCCGCCCGCCATGCCGGAACCGCTCACGAAGCCGTCCGCACGGCAGTTTACGATTCGATTGACCGCGCTGCCGCCGGCGCAGGCCCCGACCAGACCGCCGGCGTAGGAGTTGGTCGCCGCGATCTCGACCGTCGCGATGCAGTTGCTGATGACCGTTCCGCCCGTGATGCATCCAACGAGACCGCCGACGTACTGCTTCCCCGCGACCACGCCCGAAACGGAGACGCCCTCGATCGTAGCGCCATTCGCGCAGCCGAAGAGCCCGCGATAGTCGGCGCCCGGCAGGCTGTTCGTGCATGCAAGATTGCGGATTGCGTGTCCGTTGCCACGGAACGTGCCGGTGAACGGTGCCTGCTCGCTGCCGAGCGGCGTCCAGTCCGCCCCGGCAAGGTCGATATCCGCGCCGAGAGCGTACGAGCCGGCGAGGTCGTCCGCGATGGACGCCAGCCCTTCGCGGGTGGTGACAAGCGTGTCCGCGACCGCCGTCGCGGCAAACGCGAAGAGAGGGAAAATGATTTGACAGTGTCTCATGGCAAAATTTCTTTCAATGCATTATTCTACCACTACATGGATTGCAAGGCAAATCCAGCGCCCATGAGCAAATCCAGCGCCCTTGAAATAAGATTACGGTGCGTATGAAACTGGAATTCCACCGCCCGCCGACCATTTTCAGGCAAAAATGAGATTACGGTGCGGATGAAATCGAATCAGGGGGAGGGGGCACGGCAGAACGCTAGGCAAACGACTTTTCGCCGGCGGCGGAGGCGGCGGCGCGGAGCACTGCGCGCGCGGTCTCCATCCCGATGCCGGCGGCGGAGGCCACGTCCTCGGGCGCGGCGGCGGCGATCCTGCGCACAGAGCCGAATTTCCGCAGCAGGGCGGCTTTTTTCGCCGGGCCGATGCCGTCCACGTCGTCCAGCACGGACTCGCGTATCGTGCGCTCGCGCAGCGTCCTGTGGTAGGTGATGGCGAATCGGTGCGCTTCGTCGCGCAGGCGCGTTATTATCGCGAGCGCGGGCGAGTCGCGGGGGAGGAGCACGGGCGGCCGGCCGTCGTCGAGGACGATCTCCTCCATCCTTTTCGCCAGTCCGCACGTCGGGATGTCCGCGCGTCCGACCGCGGCGAGCGCCCTGCGCGCGGCGCGCAGCTGGGTCACGCCGCCGTCGCAGATGAACAGCGACGCGTCGGGGTTCTTGGCGGAAAGCTCGCCGCCGGGGCTGTAGCGGCGCGCCACGACCTCGGCCATCGAGCGGGGGTCGTCGGCTCCTTCGACCGTCTTTATCTTGAACCGCCTGTACTTGCGCCTGTCGGGCACGCCGTCCACCGCCACCACCATCGAAGCCACGGAATGCGTGCCGAAAAGGTTCGATATGTCCACGCACTCTATTATGCGCGGCGGCTCCGAAAGGCCGACGGCGCCGGCCAGTTCGCGCAGGCCGGCTTCGGCTTCGGCGCGCTTGATTCCGGGCGTCTTGCGCACGCGCGCGCGGCTTTTTATCAAGTCGTTCAGGGCGCCGAGCGTGTCGCGCCAGCGCGCAGCCTCCTCGTATCCGCCGGCGGCCGCGGCGTCCTTCATCCTCTTCGCGACCTCCTCGAGCACGGCGGGGCGCTCGCCGCGCAGGAACGCGCACGCCTCGGCGAAGCGGGCGGCGTATTCCTGCGGGGTGACGCATCCGAGGCACGGCGCGGAGCAGTGGCGGATCACGTCGGAAAGGCAGTGCATGTGGTCTTCGGGGGAGGGGCGTTCGGCCTTGCAGGAACGCAGGCCGAAGCGTTTTTCGGCGAAGTCGCGCACGGCGCGCACGACGGGCGCCGAAGGGAACGGGCCGAAATACACGGCGCCGTCGTCGCGCACGATCCGGCATTCGGACAGCCTGGGGAATTCCGCCGACGGGTCGGCGCGCAGGGCGAGGTAGCGCTTGTCGTCGCGCATCAGGATGTTGAAGCGCGGCTTGTATTTCTTGATGAGCGACGCTTCGGTGAGCAAGGCTTCGGCGTCGTTCCTGACGGTCAGGAAAGAAAGGTCCTCGACGCAGTGGACCATCGACGCGACCTTGGGCGGGTGCCGCGCGCCCGGGCGGAAATAGGAAAGGACCCGCCTGCGCAGGTTCACCGCCTTGCCCACATAAATGATTTCGCCCCGCCTGTCCCGCATTATGTAGCAGCCGGGACGGGCGGGAACGGTCTTGAGCGTCTGGCGCAGCGTGTCGTTCAAGGCTGCGGCGCGCCGTGGGGCCTCAAGCCCCTGCCTTGCCGCCGGTCTCGCCGGCGGGCGGCGTTTTGCCGCCGTTCACGACTTCCTCGAGTTCCTTTTCGCCTTCGGCGCGGCCTTTCTTGAACTCGCCGAGCGACTTTCCGAGCGAATGCGCCAGATCGGGCAGCTTCCTGCCGCCGAAAAGAACCAGAAGGATTATGAGAAGTACGAGTATTTGTGTCCAGCCGGGCATTGCGGATTCTCCGTTTTGTTGCAGGTTCCTGTTTGCGGGAACGGGACGAATATACCAAACCGCCGCGCGCCAATCAAGCCAATTGACCGGCCGCCGGGCCGCCCGGAGCGCGGTTTTTGGCGGAGGAAGAGGGATTCGAACCCTCGATACGGATTTTAGCCCGTATGACGATTTAGCAAACCGTTGCCTTCAGCCACTCGGCCATTCCTCCAAATCGTCGCGAAAACCTGGAAATGATACGCTATTCCCGGCGGAAAGACAAGCATAAAATCAGACCGGCGGACCGGCGCCGGCTACCCGGCATTCAGCGGCTGCCGGCCTGCGGGGAAGGCGGAGGCGACGGCTACGCGGAGCTCGGCGGGCGTGCGGGCGAGCTTGGCGCGGGGCCAGCAGGCCGCCCAGCGCGGGACGGCGCGCCAGCAGGCGAGCAGTTCCTTTATCCGCCCCATGACCGGCGCGGGGCCGGACATTTCGCGCTCCGAATCTTCGAGATAGCGCAGCAGCAGCTCCTTCGCGCGGGCGTGCGCGCCTGCGGCGCGCACGAGCCCGCGGCCGGCCATGAACGCCGCCGGCAGGGAGTCCGCGCCGTAGAGCGCGGTCCAGCGCGCGGCGATGGCGGCGGCGCCGCCGGCGCAGTCGAGGTCGCCGTTGTACACGACAGGGTTCGCGGACGCCCGCGCCGCGCGGAAGTAGCGCTCCATGTCCACCGCGCCGCCGTACATCTGCACGGCGGTGCGCGGATGGATCGCCACGCACGCGAGCGGGAAACGGTCCAGGACGGGCATGACGTCGCGCGCGAGCGTGTCGGGGTCGGCCACGCCGAGGCGGACCTTGACGGAGAAATTGCCCGGGCCCATCGTCTCCACGCCCGCCTCGCAGATGCGCGCGAGCAGGGAAGGGTTTTCGAGCAGGCCGGAGCCGCGTCCCTTCTTGCGGACCATGGGGAAGGGGCATCCGGCGTTCAGGTCGGCGCGCGCGTATCCCATGTCCTTGAAGATCCGCAGCACGGCGGCGACGGCGGCGGGGTTCTTGCCGATGGTCTGCGGCACGAGCGGCAGAGGCTGCGGGCCGGCGACGTCCGCGAAGGCGGAGCGCCCCGGCGGGCCGCCCGCCCCGGCCGGGACGAACGGCGAATACGCGGCGGCCGCGCCGGCTTCGCGCAGCGGCTCCGCGAAGGCGCGGCGGAAGGCGAGCATGGCGAGGCCGCGCATCGGCGCGAGGATCAGCGGCGGCGCGGCGCGGTTCACGGGTCTTCGCCCCTGAGGCGCTCCGCGAGCGAAGTGCGGCGTTCGCGGACTTCGTTCGACTCGATGGCCTTCTTCACGGCCCAGTCGGTGCCGATCACCAGGACGAGACGCTTGCCGCGCGTCATCGCCGTGTACAGCAGGTTGCGCTGGAGCATCATGTAGTGCTGGTTGTGGAGAAGCAGCAGGACGGCGGGGTATTCGGAGCCTTGCGACTTGTGGACGGTGCAGGCGTACGAAAGGGCGAGCTCGTCGAGGTCGGCCGTCTTGTACTCCACGGCGCGGCCGTCGAACTCGACCGACAGCGAGCCGTTCTCCGCGTCGGCGGCGCGCACGAAGCCTACGTCGCCGTTGTAGACGTCCTTGTCGTAGTTGTTGCGCAGCTGCATCACGCGGTCGCCCTTGCGGAACACGGTGGCGCCGCGGCGCAACGCGGGGCCGGACGGGTTCAGGCGCTCCTGCAGGGCGTGGTTCAGGTTGTCGGCGCCGAGGAGGTTGCGGCGCATGGGGGTGAGCACCTGCACGTCGCGCATGGGGTCCATGCCGAAATGGCGCGGTATGCGCTCGGCCATGAATTCGAGGGACAGGGCGAGGGCCTTCTCTGGCGTCTGCGCGCGCACGAAGTAGAAGTCGGAATCGCCGGATGGGGACGTTTCGAGCGGCAGGCCCTCGTTCACGCGGTGCGCGTTGCGCACGATGAGGCCGGAGCTGTCCTGGCGGAATATCTCCGAAAGGCGCGACACCGTGACTGCGCCGGAGGCGATTATGTCGTGCAGCACGTTGCCGGGGCCGACGGAAGGCAGCTGGTCGGTGTCGCCGACGAATATCACCGTGGCGGAGCGCGGGATGGCGGCCAGCAGGTCGGCGGCGAGCTCGATGTCGAGCATGGAGGTCTCGTCGAACACGAATACGTCGCCCTTCAGCGGGTTCGTCTCGTCGAAGGTGAACGCGTTCGTCTGCGGATTGTACTTCAGCAGGCGGTGGAGCGTCTGGGCCTCGGCGCCGGTGGACTCGGCCATGCGCTTGGCGGCGCGGCCGGTCGGCGCGGCCAGGCGCACGTGCAGCCTGCGCGCCTTGTATATCTCCGCCAGCGCGCGTATCACGGTGGTCTTGCCCACGCCCGGCCCGCCGGTTATCACGGAGACCTTGGAAAGCAGCGCGCCGGACACCGCCCGCGACTGCGCAGGCGAAAGGGTGAAGCCCGCCTTGCGCTCCGCCCATGGCACGGCCTTCAGCGGGTCGATCGGCGGAAACGCGGCGGGGGCTTCCATTATCGCGAGGAGCGAGCGGGCGGCGGAGCGCTCGGCGCGGAGGAGCCTGGCGGAGTACACGCGCCCGGACCGCACGCAAAGCCTGCCGGCGGCGGACTCCTCATCGAGCGCGGCGGCGAGCACCTCGGCGGAGATGCCGACCTTGTCCTGCGCGTGCAGAAGCAGGTCCACGTCCTGCGTCCAGCAGTGGCCGCCCTCTTCGGCCTCCGACTCGACGGTGTGGTACAGGGCGGCGCGCGCGCGGAGCGGCGAGTCCTTCGGCAGGCCCACGGCCATGGCTATCCTGTCGGCGGTGAGGAACCCGATTCCGCGGATGTCGCGGCAAAGCCGGTAGGGGTCCGCCTTTATCATGGCGATCGTGTCGGCGCCGTAGCGGCGGTATATCTTGGTGGTCTGCGCCACGGATATGCCGTACGTCTGCGTGAAGATCATCACCTCGCGGATGCCGCGCTGCTCGCGCCACGTCTTCGCGATCTGCGCGGCGAGCTTGGGGCCGATCTTGGGCACCTCCACGAGGCGGCCGCACTGCTTTTCGAGGATCTCGAGCGTCTTTTCGCCGAAGTGGTCTACGATCCTTCCCGCGTTGACGCGCCCGATCCCTTTTATCAGCCCGGACGACAGATAGCGCCGCACGCCCTCGACGGAATGCGGCACGACGCATGTTATGGAAGTGGCGCGGAACTGGCTGCCGTGCACGGCGTCCTCTTCCCACGCGCCTTCGGCGTGCAGCTCTTCGCCCTCCCACACGATCGCGCATTTGCCCACGACGGTGGCTTCTGGCTCGCGGGAGAGGGTGAAGCCGGCGCGGCGGCGCAGCGACACGCGCAGCACGGTGTAGCCGGTCTCCTCGTTGCGGAACACCACGCTCTTCACGGAGCCGTCGAGCGTGCCTGAATCGGGGCCGGCCGCCGGCGGCGCGGGCCTGCGCGCGGGCGGCTTCCGCCGTCCGCCGCCATGTCTGGCGTATCCTCCGGCCATCGCGCGGAATCAGCGGGCGGCGCCGTTCCCGTTCTCGCGGGCGCGGCGCAGGAGATCGTCGATGCGGCGGCTCGCGGCATCGGCGCCGCCGGCGTCGCCGGCGGCCCGCGCCTTTGCGCGCTCGGCTTCGATGCGGGCGGCCTCGGGATTCTTCTTCGCCCACTCCTCGTGGTCGCGCCTGGCCTTTTCGGCGGCCTCGGCGTCCTTCTTCGCGTTCTCGGCGAGGGTTTCGGCGTCCTTGCGCCTCTCTTCCGCGTCGCGCTTGCGCAGTTCGCGCTCGCGTTCGCGCTTAGCCTCTTCGATCTTCTTGGCCGTTTCATGTTCTTCGTCTTCGAGCGCCCAACGCGCGCCCAGCTTGCGCAGCTGCTCCTTGGTGCTCACGGGGTCGGCGAGCGGCGAATCGGTCCAGCCGTTCGTGTCGAACACGCGTTCGTCGGAAAGCGCGCCCTTGCGGCGGACGGCCTCGGCGCGGGCGTCGTCGGAGTTGTCGATTACGTACGGCGTGATGAACACGAGCAGTTCGGCGCGGTCCTCGCTCTCGGTGACGGTGCCGAAGAGCCACTTGCCGATCCACGGGATGTCCTTCAGGAGGGGAATGCCGGTCTCGGAATGGGACTTCAGGTTCTGCACCATGCCGCCGAAGACCACGGTCTCCCTGTTGTCCACGGTGATGTCGGCGGTGAGCTTGCGCGTGGTGAACGTCGGCACGGAGATGTCGGACACTGCGCCGCTGGAGCCGGTCGACGCCTTGATGGTCTGCTCGTTGCCGATCTGCTTGAAGTCGGCGTCCACGGTGAGCATCACGGTGCCGTCGGGGTTTATCTTCGGCGTGACCTTGATGGTGGTGCCGATGTCCTTCTGCTCGTAGTCGGGCACGGCGGAGCCGGAGTACGTGTTGCCGGAATACGTGTAGCCTTTCAGCAGGTAGCGCATTTCGGTGGCCTCGAAGGTGGCTTCCTTGTTGTCCACGGTCATTATCACGGGCGCGGAGAGGAACTTCGCGTGCGAGTCCGTCTTCGACGCCTTGATTATCGCTTCGAGGTTGAGCTTGTCGGAGCGCAGGTAGTAGTTTATGCCGGCGGATCCGGGAAGGAGGGTGGTGACGGCGTTGGAGGCGACCGCGGCCATGCCGGAGCCGATCAGGTCGGGGATGCGGGACTTGTACGTCTCGTACGACGTTATCGTCTTCGTGACCAGGTTGCCGTCGTCGTCGGTCGAGGTCACCTCGCGGGTGACGGGTGTGAGCGACTTCCCGCGGATGGCGGCGGGCAGGATGCCGGGCGAGGCCATGCCGCCGCCGCCGGACAGCGCGCCGTTGGAAAGGCCGTGGATCCAGTCCACGCCGGTCACCAGGTTGTCGCCCAGGGCGACCTGGATGAACACGGTTTCGATGAGGACCTGCGAAAGGCGGATGTCCATCTTGGCGATGATGTTCGTGAGCGTGGACATGTCCTGCTTGCGGGCCTGCACGATTATGCCGTTGATGCGCTCGTCGGCCAGGACTGTTATGTTCTCCTTCGTGAGGCGGCCGGTGCTCTCGGCCAGGGCGTTCTGCGCGGCGGAGGTGGCCGTGGACGGGTGGGGGGAGTAGCTTTGCGGCGTGTTGCCGGGGCGGCTGCGCGAAAGCGTGGCGTTCGATCCGGCCGTGGCGCGGCTGTTGGGGTTCGTCTTCTGCTGCGACGATCCGCCGTTCAGCAGGCTGTTTATGTTGTCGGCCACGTCCTTGGCCGTGGCGAACTTCAGGCGCACGACCTCGGTCTTCACGTCGGGCTCGGTCGGGACGTCCAGCTCCTTGATCACCTTGTCGAAGAAGTCCATGTTCGCCTTCTTGGTGATCACGATGAGCTTGTTGGACCGTTCGTCGTCGTGCAGGACGACCTTGCCGCGGATCATGCCGCGGTCGGCGTCGTCGATGGCGGCGGTGATGGATTCGTTGTTCGCGGCGGCGGAAACCTCCTCGGGGCCGTTGCGGCGGCCGATCAGGGAACGCGGCTGCTGCGGGGCGGGGCGGGAGAAGCCGGGCGAGCCGGACTGCTTGACGGTGGCGGCGGCCTTCTGCTGCTGCTCCTTCTGCGATTCGGTTATTATCGTCTCGAGCGCGCGGCGCACCTCGGCGACGGGCGCGTAGACGAGCTGCCGCACGAAGACCTCCTCCTGCGCCACGGAGCGCACGTCTATGACAGTCAGTATCTCCACGATGCGGTTGATGTTCTCCTGGGTGTCGGTCACGAGCATCGCGTTGGCGCGCTCGAACACCTGGAACAGGCCGGTGTCGGACTTGAAGCCCTTTTCGAGGGCCTTCTGCGCCTCCTCGGCGCTGATGTGCTTCAGCTCGATCCAGCACGACACTACGCGGGACTTCTCCGGCAGCGGCCCCTCGCGCTTGAGGATCAGCGGGATGCCCTTCTTGAAGACGTCCTGCCGGGGCAGGGCCTGGATGAATTCGTCCTTGTACGGCTCCAGCGACACGCCGTTCATCTGCAGCTCGGCCTCGATCGCCAGCAGGTAGCTCTCGCGCGTGAGCTTCTGCTCGGCGGGGCTGCAAAGGGTGATCTTGACGTTCGACGGGAGCTTGGGGTCGCGCAGGATCGTCTTGCCCACCTCGCGCGAGTACGCGGCGAGCACGATGTCGAGGTCGGCTTCCTGGAAGTTCAGCGAGCTGGTGGTGTTCGTGGCGCCGGCGGCGTCGCGCAGGAGCGCCGCCGCCGCGGCGGCGGAGCCGCCCGTGCCGCCG
>CADCBS010000101.1 GCA_902799715.1 uncultured bacterium
GGGCGCGCCGCCGGAAAGGCCGGCGCCGCCGCCGCGCCGCAAGGCCGCCGCGCCGCGCTGGACGCTTGAAATATCGCAGGATTCCGGATGGAAGCCTTCGTCCGCCGGCATCGGCGCGTTCCCCGCGAGCGCTTGGATGGACGCGGCGGCCCTCGGCGGGCGCGAGCTGGAGATCCGCACGCGCAGGCCCGGCGACAGGATCGCGCCGTACGGTCTGGAAGGCTCGCGGAAGCTGCAGGACGTCTTCACCGACGCCAAGACGCCGCGCGAAACGCGCGAAACGCTGCCGGTGCTGGCCGACCGCCGGACGGGCGAGATCCTGTGGGTGCCCGGCTACCGCGTGGCGGCGTGCGCGGCGGTGCGGTCGCGCACGGCGCCGTCGTGGCGGTTCACGCTGAAGGCGGACGGACGCCCGTCGCGCTAATACTGCTTTTCGTATTCGCCCTTGCCTATGCGGCGCAGCTTGGTGAAGCCCGCGCGCCTTGCGCGGTAGTCGAGATCGCTTTTCGAGCGCCCCAGCGCTGGCGCGCATATCACGCGCCGCACTGGCGCGCCGCATTCCGGGCACTTCTCCACGCGCGGGCCGGCGATGGGGTGCATGGCCTCGAAGCCGCCGCGGCAGTTGGGGCACGACCGTTCCGGGTCTTCCGCTTCGTATCTGTACGTAGGCATGTTCAGGCTCCGTAGCGCGCGAGAAGCGGGGCGAGGCGCGCCGAAAGGCGCGTCTCCAGCCAGGGCGTGACGCCCCACCAGTCGCGCAGGTCGAGATATTCGGACACGGCCTGCGCCTGGCCGGGCTTCACGCCCCACGAGGCGCGTATCATCACGTTCCTCGCGGTGGCCTCGGGCGAGACGAACTCCACCACCTGCACGCTGTAGCCGAGGATGCGCAGGATCTGGGCGCGGAAGGCGTCGGTGAGTATGTCGGCCAGGCGTTCGCGCAGGATGCCGTGGCGCATCACTCCGGCGAAGGCGTTTTTGGCGGACGCGATGGTCTTGTGGAGTTCGTGCTGGCAGCACGGCACGGACACGATGTACGGAGCCTTCCACTCCACGGCCTTGGCGATGGCTTCGTCGGTGGCGGTGTCGCAGGCGTGCAGGGACGCCACGAGGTCCGGCCTGAACGGCAGCTCTCCGGGCGCGGGTTCGGCGCCTTCGCGCGGCGCGGCGAGCGGGGCGGAAGGGTCCGCCTGCATGAAAGACGCGCCGTCCGCCACGTCGAGCGCGGCGGCTGCGGCGCGTGCCGCGCGCACCACGTCCTCGCGCCTGTCGATGCCCAGCATCGACACGGACTTGAACCTGCCGGTGCGCAGCAGCCATTCGCGCAGGGCGAAAGAGAGGTACGCCTTGCCGCATCCGCAGTCCACGATGCCGAGCGAATCGCCCTGCCTGCCGGCGAGCAGTTCGCCGGCGGCGCGCAGGAACTCGTTCACCTGGGCGTATTTGCCGCGCATTGAAGCCTTCACGGCGCCGGAGGCGTCGGCTATCCCGATCGCGCGCAGGAGCGGCGCGCTGTCGAAGGATCCGAGCGGGGTCTTCTTCACGCGGTCGTGCGGCTGCAGGGCGGCTGTGCGTTCCATCCTGCCGGAGCGGGACACCATCACGTGGCCCTTGCGCGTCACGCGCACGTGCAGGTCGCCGGAGGCGGTGACCAGGTGCAGTTCGCGCGCGCCCTTCTGGGCGATGATCTCGTCCAGGCCCTCGGCCGCGGCGTCGGTGCCCAGGTTCTTCACGCGCACGCTTCCGGCGTCGTCCATCTCGGCCTGGAACTTCTTCTCGCCGCCTATCTCCACGGGGCGCATCGAAATCCTGAACCGCGAGCCGCCGCGCCGGAGGGACTGCGTTATCTTCATGAATCCCGCGTCGGCCAGGACGCGCGCGCGGATCTCCTCCGCGAGGGACTTGTCGAGTTCGCCTTTTTCCATGGGGGCCTCAGGAATTGCGCCAGCCGCTGGCGGAGATGTCGGCGGTTTCGTCCGCGGCCGTGGCGATGCGCGGGCGGAATGTCTTGCAGCCGATGGATGCGAGGGCCTTCTCGAGGGCTGCGAACTGTGCGTCGTCTTCGTAGACGCCCGTGATCGCGCCGCCGGAGCCTGCGAACTTGGCGCTGGCGCCGGTCGAGCGGGCGGTGGACACCATGCGCATGTTTTCGGGGGCGATGTCGAATATCTTGGCGCGCAGGTCGAAGTTGGCGTCGACGAGCGCGGGCAGGGCGGCGAAGTTCCCGGAGACGAGCGCGTCGCGCCCCTGGCGCGCGATGTCGGCGAATTCCGACATGGCGGACTTCACGTCGGCTCTGCCGCGGTCGAAGAGCGACTTCACCTTGCCGTGCGCCTTGCCGGATTCCTCGGCGCGGCGGGGGTCGTAGGCCACGTACAGGTTCAGCTTCGACGGGTCCACGGAGCCGGGCGCCGGGAACAGGCGCTCGTACCTGCCGTGGCCGGTGGACTCCACGAGCTGCCGGTCGAAGTCCATGTACACGATGCCGTTGTACATCTGTATCACGCGGTCCTGCAGGCCGCAGGCTATCCCCAGCTCCTCGCGCTCCGCCTCTAAGCAGATCGTAGGGGTGTCCTCCGCCGGGATGTCGGCTTCGTAGAAGCGCATGAGCGCCTTCAGCATGGCCGAGCAGATCGCGGACGACCCGGAAAGCCCCACCAGGCGCGGGATGTTGATCTTGTATTCCGCCGTGAAGTTGCGCCGCGGGATGGATATGCCGTGCTTTTCGCAGTACTCGAAGAACCGTTTGGCCACGGCCTTCAGCATGCGTATGCCGCCGTAGTAGCCGTACAGGCGCAGGTCGCGCACGAGCTCTTCGGGGCTGGCGAACGTGGCGTCGTCCACCTCGCCGGGCACGAAGCGCAGACGCGCGCTTTCGGACAGCCGCAGGTCCACGCGGAACCTCACGAAGGTGAAGCTTATCGTCTTGCCGAAGTACCCGTCGGACGGGTTGCCCAGGAATCCGGCCCGGGCGAAGCTGCGCGTTTCGATCTCCATCGTCATTCTCCTTTCGCGGCGGCTTCCCTGAACGCGCAGAGCGCTTCGAAGTAGCCGTCGGGGTTTCCTATGTCCAAGCGGCGCCCGGGCGAGACGTATCCGTACAGCGGCCTGCCGGCGGCCATGCGGCGTATCGCGTCGGTAAGCTGTATTTCGCCTTTCAGGCCCGGGGCCTGGGTGGCGAGGAATCCGAATATCGCGTTGTCGAGCAGGTAGCGTCCCGCCACGGCGAGGTCGCTCGGCGCCTCCTCGGGCGAAGGCTTCTCCACGATGCCGTCTATCCGCAGCGGGCCGGGGCCGGGCGGGACCGCGCCGCGCGGCGCGGCGATGCCGTAGCGCGAAATCCTCTCGCGCGGCACGTGCTCCAGCAGCACGGCGGACGCGCCGCCGTTCGCGGCGGAGGTCTCCGCCAGCAGGGAAGAGGCGTTGCATCCGGCCACGAGCGCGTCGCCCAGCAGCACGAGCGTGCGGCCGGGCTCGCCGCCGCCGGCGGCCTCCGCGGCCTGCAGCACGGCGTGCCCCAGCCCGCGCTGCTCCTCCTGGTACGCGAAGGCCACGTCGGGCGCGTCTTCGAAATAGCGGCGTATCAGCTCCTTGGCGCGCGAAATCACGATCACCGTCTTCTCCGCGCCGGCGGCGCGCGCCTCGTCCACGATGATGTCCAGCGCGGGGCGCGCGCCTATCGGGAGCATTTCCTTCGGCACCGCGCGCGTCGCGGGAAGAAACCTCGTCCCCAGCCCTGCGGCCGGTATTATGGCGTTCATCATTTTTTTTCACCACCTGTCGTATCTGCGGCCCCAGTTGGAGCCGGGGCCGTTGCGGTTGTAGTCGCCCGGGCGGCCGCGGCCGAAGCCGCCGTATCCGCCGCCGTAGGTTCCGCGCCCGCCGCCGTACCCGCCGTATCCGCCGCGTCCGCCGTAACTTCCGCCGTATCCGCCGCGCCCGCCGTAGGTTCCGCGTCCGCCGAAGCCGCCGTCCGGCATCGCGGTGCTTGCGGAAACGGAGGCCAGTCCGTCCGGGATCGCGGTCACGAAGCGCGAAGGCTCCACGGGGAACACGCCGCCGTCGGCGGTCTTGCGTTCGCGCGGGACGATCATGACGAGTTTTTCCCTGGCGCGCGTCACGGCCACGTAGAAAAGCCTGCGCTCTTCGTCCTCGGCGCCGCCTTCTACGCTCTTGCCGGAGGGGAACATGCCCTCCACGAGCCACGGGACTATCACGAAAGGCCATTCCATGCCCTTCGCCTGGTGTACGGTTGTGAGCGTGACCTTGTCGCCGCCGCTGCCGTTTATGGCGTCGAGGTTCGTGAGCAGCGCGACCTCGGCGAGGAACTGCGAAATCCCGCCCTTGGCGTTGGCCAGCTGGGCGCGCAGTTCCTGCAGTTCCTCCATGCGGCGCTCGGCGTCTTCGAATTCCGAGGCGAGGTGCGCGGAATAGAACCTGTCGCAGAAATCGGCCACGGCGGCGGCGGGTTCGCCGGCTTCGATGTGGGCCGTGGCGGCTTCGAGCGCGGCGGACATCATCGGCCACGCGGCGGCGGGGCGCCTGCCCATCATCGCGCCGAGGCGCGCGCGCTCCGCGGCGTCGCCCGCGCGGAACGCGCCGGCCTTTTCCGCGAGCTTGCCGGCGGTGGCTTCGCCCACGCCGGGCAGCAGGGCCAGAAGACGCTTCAGCGCGAGTTCGTCGCCGGAGCCGGTGCATACGCGCAGGAACGCCAGGGCGTCCTTGGCGTGGACGGAATCGAACACTCCGGCGCCGGAGGTGACGCGGTGCGGAACGGCGTTGCGGGCCAGGGCCATCTGGATT
The DNA here is from genome assembly GCA_902799715.1 of uncultured bacterium. Taxonomy (GTDB): domain Bacteria; phylum Verrucomicrobiota; class Kiritimatiellia; order RFP12; family UBA1067; genus CADCBS01. Next base: position 4,804 of record CADCBS010000101.1, read on the forward strand.
TCGATGGAGTGGAAATGCGAGCGGTACAGGACGGCCATCCCCGAATACGGCACGCCGCGCGCGTGCGCCGTTTCGATGGCGGACAGGATGGCGGCCGCCTGGGCGGAGCCGTCGAACACCGACACGAGGGCCGGCTTGTCGCCGTCTCCGCGCACCGGGCGCAGCGTCTTGGCGAACTGTCCGGGCGCGTCCTTCATCACCGCGTTGGCTACGTCCAGTATCGGCGCGCGCGAGCGGTAGTTGCGTTCGAGCTTCACGATCCTGCATCCGCTCCAGCGCGACGGGAAGTCCATGATGTTGCGGAAGTCGGCGCCGCGCCACGAGTAGATGCACTGGAAGTCGTCGCCCACCGCCATGATGTTGCGGCTCTTGGCGGCCAGGATGTCGGTGAACTGCGACTGCAGCGTGTTGGTGTCCTGGTATTCGTCCACCAGCACGTGCCTGAAATGGTTCTGCAGGGCCTCGCGCACGCCCTGGCATTCCTCCAGCAGGCGCAGCCCGTTCACGAGCAGGTCGTCGAAGTCCATCGCGTTCAGGCTTTTCTTGCGCTGCGCGTAGAGCGCCGCCACGGCCTCTACGTCCTCGGGATCGAGGCCGGCGATCTTGGTCTGCAGCCCGCTGGCCATGTCGAACACGCTCTTCTGTCTGTTGGCGGCGGATGAGATTATGTTCTGCACGACCTCCTTCTTGGGGAAGTCTGCGGGGTCCTTCGCCGCGGCCTTGATGCATTCGCCCACGAGGCGCTTGGAGTCGTCTGCGTCGAGGATCCTGAACGAGGGCGTGTAGCCCAGGAATTCGCCGTACCTGCGCAGGAACCTGGCGCAGATGTGGTGGAAAGTGCCGGACCACACGTCGGGCGGGCTGCCTTCGGGCAGCATTTTCGCGGCGCGCTCCATCATTTCGTTCGCCGCGCGGTTGGTGAACGTGAGCAGGAGGATGCGCGCCGGGTCTTCGCCCTTTTCGACAAGGTACGCCACGCGGTGCACGAGCGTGCGGGTCTTGCCCGTGCCGGCGGCGGCGAGCACGAGTATCGGGCCGTCGGGGGCGGTGGCGGCGGCGCACTGTTCAGGGTTCAGGAGTTTCGAGAAATCGGTCATGTCGGTGTGTCCCGGAGGAGCGGACTGAAGTATACCAATTTCCCGCGATATGTGGAAACCCGTCCGCGGCCCGCGTTTTCGCTTGCCGCGGCGGGCATAAAATGCGATAATTCACAGGATTTCCAATGTCGAAAACGACCACTATATTGAGTTTGGAGACCGGCGGCCTGCGCGGAATGCGCGTTACGGACGGCGGACGGGCCGTCATGTCCGCGTTCTGGCCGCTCGCGCCGCTGCATCCGGCGCAGGTCGCGGCGGCGGCCGCCGAAGGCCAGGACGGCGCGGCGGCGGCGCCGGAGCCGCTGTCGCTGGCGGACTCCCTGGGCGCCACGGAGAGTAAGCCGGACGGCGAGGCCGCGGAAGACGCGGGCATGACCCTGGCGGAGGCGTTCCGCGCGGCGCGGAGGAAATTCGGCTCGCGCGAGGCCGTGATGGCCATGCCGCTCGCCTCGGTGCTGTCGCGGTGCATCATGCTGCCCGCCGGGGCGCGCGACGATCTGGCGGCCGCGGCCGCCGCGGAGATGGAGGAGCAGAACCCGTTCCCGGACGAGACGCTGGCCGTGGGCTGCGAGCAGATCGAGGAGACCGCGTCGGAGATACGCGTCTTCGCCGCAGCCGTGCCGGACGCCGTTTCGGCGGAAATCGCCGCGGCGCTTTCCGAAAGCGGGATGCTCGCAAGCCGCACCGACGTACTGGCGCTTGGATGGGTCCGCACGCTGTGGCCGCGCATCGCCCCCGCGGATCCGGGCGCGCGCACCGTGGCGGTCGTCGATTCGGGGGCGGGCCTGGACGTGGTGGTGGCGGACGCCACGGGGCCGGTCGTGCTGCAGAGCGCGGGCGTGGCGCCGCCGCCGCGCGAGATGTCCCGCCACGTGACGCTCGCGCTGATCGAGGCCGAGCGCGCCGCCGGGGCGCGTAAGATCGAAGAGATACGTGTCTTTTCGCGCGATCCCGCGGCGGGCGCGGACATGGAAGGCCCGCTCGGGGCGTTCGCGCCCGTCGCGCGCGAAACGATCGAAGACCCCCTGGGCGGAATCGCGGGCGTGGCCGCGCGCATGGCCGACAAAAGCCCGTTCGACGCCACCCCCGCCGCGTGGGCCGCGGCGCGCAGGAACGCGCGCTTCAAGAGGCGCCTCGCGCTCTTCTCCGGCGCGGCGCTCGCGGTGTGGGCCGCCGCCGTGGCGGCCATGGTGTGCGGGCCGGTGGTGTACGGCAGCATGGAAAGCGACGAGGCGGCGGCCATAAAGGCGCACGCGAAGAAGTACCGGAACGCCGTTTCGCTGAAGTCGCGCGTGGATTTCCTGCACAGGTATTCCGACCGCAGCCGCTCGGCGCTGGCCGCGCTGCTGGCGGTCACCGAGGCCATGCCGGCCGCGGACGACGGCGACATCACGCTTACGCGCTTCGAGTACCAGCGCGAATCCGTGCGCGACGGCGAGGACGCGAAGAAGAAAGGCCAGAAGGGCGGCCCGCGCCCGTACGTGCACATCACCGGCACCGCGACCGGCCCGCAGCCGATCTACGCCTTCCGCGACTCCCTGGCCGCGATACGCGCGCCGGCCGCCGGCCCGGACAAGGCGGACGGCGGGCCCCTGTTCCCCGAAGTCGAGCTGAAGGGCGAGATACGCGAGAACCGCGGCGGGCGGCAGGGCTTCACGATAGACGCGTACTTCGACGAGCCGGAGGCCCCGGCGCAGAAGAAGAAGCCCGGCAAGGACAAGGGCAAGGGCGGCGCGCAGCCCGGGAAGGGAGGCGCGTGATGGCGGAAGCGAAGAACGGCATGACGCTGCCGCAGATCGCCGTGGCCGCGGGCGTGGGCATCGCGCTGCTGTGGCTGTTCACGGGCCTGATGTGGTTCGTCGTGGGCGCGGACGCGTGGAAGTCCGCCGAGAAGAAGTGGAAGGCGAAGGGCGAACAGCGGCGGCGCGAGGAGCGCATGATCGCGCGCACCGGGCAGTTCAGGGACGCCTACGGGAAGGAGCGCACGCGCATGCCCGAGTTCGCCGACGGCGAGGACCTGGGTTCGCACTGGCTGGGCCTGGTGGAGGAGATAACGGGCGCCAACGGACTGAAGGTGGCCAGCCGCCGCACGATAAAAGGCAGCGAAAGCGAGACGCGCGAAGGCGACGTGTGCGAACAGCAGATCGAAATCGTGAAGTGGGAGTCCACGCTCGAAAACCTCCTGCGCACGATGTACGCGTTCGAGTCCGCCAAAGGCGACATGATAGACATAAGGAAAATGACCATAACGCCGAGCGCCGCGCGCAAGGGGTTCATGGGCGGCAGCATGTCGCGCACCTGCGCGTACACGTCCAGATACCGGATTCCCTCCGATACTGATCCCCAGGCACTGGAGAGAATTAATCAGCATATCAGAAGCTATTTCCGGCCGGAGTTTATCAGGAACGGCGAAAAAGACAGCCATATCGGCTACGAGGATCTGTACAAGGCCATGCAGAACTTCAGGGAGGGATATTCCTTAAGTAACGGTTCCGGCATGTCGGAGGACAGATTCAATACAATGTTCGGTCAGGAAAAGTTTCCCCGCTGGAATTTCTGGGTAAACGTCCAGTACCATTTCAGTTATTTCCAGTTTCTGAAAAGGGCGGATTCAAAGATGGAATATCGTGATGACCATCTTTATACTTCTTCCAAGGTCAAGGCCTATCTTACCTCCGCGAATGACGATGATTATCTGGAAATCTTTCTGGAGGCGGTGCGCGTTCTGGCAGACGGCTGCTGGGATCAGTTTGCCGCCAAGGTTTCGCGACAGCGCCGCGTGGA
>CADCBS010000102.1 GCA_902799715.1 uncultured bacterium
TACATCTCGGAGAGCTTCTTGAGGAGAGCGTAGTTGTCCTTGAAGCCCTGCTCGGCGCCCTTGAGCATCTCCATCGCCTTGTCTTGGCCGATCTTCTTGACGAGCTGCTTGAAGCGGTTCTCGCCAAGCTCCTTCGAGACGGCGTTCGCCGCGAAGGAGACGGTGTCGGACTTGTCGGCGGAGTCGAGGACGAGCTTCTTGCCCTCGGCGACCGGGTTGTAGCGCCAGAGCGGGAAGTGGACGCTGTCCACCGCCGCCTTCTGGTGCGCCGGGCCCGTCGCGGTGTTGAGGCCCTGCTCGATGCAGTGCGCGTATGCGATGATGAGCGCCGGGCCGTTGTAGTTCTCGGCCTCGTTGAACGCCTTCACCGTGGCCGCCGGGTTCGCGCCCATCGACACGTACGCGACGTAGACGTTCTTGTACTGCATCTGCATGAGGCCGAGGTTCTTCTTGGCCTGTACCTTGCCGGAAGCCGCGAACTTCGCGATCGCGCCGGTGGGAGTCGCCTTGGAGGCCTGGCCGCCGGTGTTGGAGTAGACTTCCGTGTCCATGACGAGGATCTTGACGTTCCTGCCGGAGGCGAGAACGTGGTCGAGCCCGCCGTAGCCGATGTCGTACGCCCAGCCGTCGCCGCCGAGGATCCACACGGACTTGCGGACGAGGTTGTCCGCGACCGCGAGAAGCTGCGCGCATATCGGGCAGCCGGCTTCCTTGCCTTTCGCAAGGCCGGCCTTCAGATCCTTGACGAGCGCGCGCATCTGCTCGACGCCTTCGCCCTTCGCGTTTCATCTCGGCAGGCGTCTTGTCGTTGGCGAGCGCCTTGTCGACGAGCTCGAAGGCGTAGGCCTGGAGCTTGTCGGCGGAGACGCGCATGCCGAGACCGAACTGCGCGTTGTCTTCGAAGAGCGAGTTGGACCACGCCGGGCCCTTGCCGTCCTTGCGCTGGCAGTACGGGGTGGTGGGCAGGTTGCCGCCGTAGATCGACGAGCAACCCGTCGCGTTCGCCACGAGAAGCCTGTCGCCGCAGATCTGCGTGAGGAGCTTGACGTAAGGCGTTTCGCCGCAGCCCGCGCACGCGCCGGAGAACTCGAAGAGCGGGCGCTTGAGCTGGCTGTCGAGGAGCTGCTTCGTGTCGAGCTTCGCGGGATCGACGTCGGGCAGGTCGAGGAAGAACTTCCAGTTCTCGGCTTCCTGCTTGCGGAGCGGGATCTGCGGAACCATCTTGAGGGCCGGGGCCGGGTTCGGGACGGTCTTGCCGTCCACGACCTTGTCCTTGGACATCGGGCACTGCACGACGCAGAGCTTGCAGCCCATGCAGTCTTCGGGCGCGCACTGGACCGTGACCTTCGCGCCGAGCGCCTTCATCTTGGGCGTCTTGGCGTCGGCCGACTTGAACGTCGCGGGAGCGCCCGCGAGCTTGTCCTCGCCGTAGACCTTCATGCGGATCGCCGCGTGCGGGCAGATGACGGAGCACTGGCCGCACTGGATGCACTTCGAAGGATCCCATTCGGGAATGAACGCCGCGACGTTGCGCTTCTCCCACTGGGTCGTGGCGGTCGGCCACGTGCCGTCTTCGGGGAGTTCGGAGACCTTGAGCGAATCGCCCTGCTGCGCGATCATCTTGGCCGTGACGTTCTTGATGAAGCCGGGGGCGTCGGCCGCGACGGTCGCGGGCATTTTGAGCTTGCCTGCGGGCGCCGCGGGATATTTGACTTCCTCGATCGCGGCGGAGGCGGCCTCGATGCACTTCCAGTTCATCTCGACGACTTCCTGGCCCTTCTTGGCGTAGGCCTTCTCGGCGTAGTCCTTCAGGACCTGGATCGGGTCGAGCTCGGTGCCGTCGGCCTTGGCGAGCTTGATTCCGGAGAGCTTGAAGAACGCCGTCTGGAGAACGGTGTTCGTGCGCGTGCCCATGCCGTTCTCGCGGGCGATCTTCGCCGCGTCGATCACGTAGAACTTGAGCTTCTTCGCGATGATCGCCTCTTCGACCTCGTCAGGCATGTGGTCCCAGATTTCGGACGCCTTGTAGGGCGAGGCGAGAAGGAACACGGAGCCGGGCTTGGCGGCCTTGAGCATGTCGTACTTCTCGAGGTACGGGAAGCAGTGGCACGCGGTGAAGTCCGCGGAGTTGATGAAGTACGGGCTGCGGATCATGTCGCTGCCGAAGCGGAGGTGCGAAATCGTCACGCCGCCGGACTTCTTGGAGTCGTACTCGAAATAGCCCTGCGCGTAGTTCTCGGTGTAGTTGCCGATGATCTTGATGGAGTTCTTGTTCGCGCCGACGGTGCCGTCCGCGCCGAGACCCCAGAACATGCATTCCTTGCGGTCGCCCTTGGGGACGACGAAGCTGTCGTCGCCGAGGATGTAGCGGCCCGTGACGTCGTCGACGATGCCGACGGAGAAGTGGTCCATCGGCTTGTCCTTGGCCATGTTGTCGTAGACGGCCTTGCACATCTGCGGCGTGAAGTCCTTCGAGCCGATGCCGTAGCGGCCGGCGAGGATCTTCGGATACTTGAAGGAGACGACGCCGTCCTGGATGCCCTGGCCGATCGCGGCCGCGACGTCGAGGTAGAGCGGGTCGCCGATGGCGCCGGGCTCTTTCACGCGGTCGAGGACCGTGACGACCTTGGCCGTGGCGGGGATCGCCTTGACGAAATCGGCCATCGAGAACGGACGGTAGAGGTGCACCTTCAAGAGGCCGACCTTCTTGCCTTCCTTGACGAGCGCGTCGACGGTCTCGTGGAGAGTGTCGCAGCCGGAGCCCATCGCGACGGCGACGTACTCGGCGTCGGGCGCGCCGACGTAGTCGTAAAGCTTGTACGCGCGGCCCGTGAGCTTCGCGAGCTTGTCCATGTACTTCTGGACGATGGCGGGCGTCGCCTCGTAATACTTGTTGCAGACTTCGCGCAGCTGGAACGTGACGTCGGGGTTCGACGCCGTGCCGCGCATCGTGGGATGCTCGGGGTCGAGAGCGCGCTTGCGGAAGTCCTCGACGAACCTGTCGTCGATCATCTCGCGGATGACCTCCTGCGGGATCTCTTCGATCTTCTGGACTTCGTGCGATGTGCGGAAGCCGTCGAAGAAGTGGAGGAACGGAACCTTCGATTCGAGCGTCGCCGCGTGCGCGACCATCGCCATGTCGTGCGCTTCCTGCACGCTGTTGGAGCAGAGCATCGCGAAGCCGGTCTGGCGGCAGGCCATCACGTCGCCCTGGTCGCCGAAGATGCAGAGCGAGTTGGAGGCGAGCGAGCGGGCCGAGACGTGGAACACGGTCGGGGCGAGCTCGCCCGCGATCTTGTACATGTTCGGAATCATCAGGAGGAGGCCCTGCGACGCCGTGAAGGTCGTGGTGAGCGAGCCCGTCGTGAGCGAACCGTGGACCGCGCCGGCGGCGCCGCCTTCGGATTCCATCTCGACGATGGACGGGACGGAGCCCCAGATGTTCGTCTTGCACGCCGAAGCGAGCTCGTCGCATGTCTCGGCCATCGGCGACGAGGGGGTTATGGGATAGATTGCGGCCACTTCGCTGCACGCGAAGGCAATCTGGGCCGCGGCGGTGTTGCCGTCGACCATTATTTTCTTGGAGGCCATCTTGCGTTTCTCCTGTGGGTGGATAAAAGTTCCAAGAAGTATACCGCCGCCGGCCGCCAAAGACAAGCGAAAAGGCGGGCGGACCGGATGCGTGTTTCCTGCCGGATCCGGTCCGCCCGCCACGGTCGCATCCGGTCCGGAAAGAAAAAATCCGTCAAGGATTCATTTTCCGCTTGCATAGCCCGGGTCCGTGTGGTAGACTTCATCCCGTTTTCGCCACCGCGAGGACCTCATGGGGGTATAGCTCAGTTGGTAGAGCGCTTCAATGGCATTGAAGAGGTCAGGGGTTCGACTCCCCTTACCTCCACCATAGGTGAAAGACCGGGATTCCGGTCTTTTTCCGTTTAAGAAACCGTCCGCAGGCCTGCAAGCCCGGCCACTGCGGCTTCGGCGCCGGCGAGCGAAGATATCCCGTTCATTTCCCGGCGCATCGCCGCCGCGCCGCGCATTCCGGCGAAATACCTGTACAGGTGCAGACGGAAGCGCGCCGATACGTACGCGTCGACGTCTACCGGCTGGATGTCCGGGTGGGCGGCGTTCGTCATGGCGGCGAACTCTTTTACAAGCCCGACATGCCGCGCAAACGTTTCAAACGCGTCCGGGAAGTCCCCCGCCTCGCCTTCCGGAGCCGCAAGCCTGCGGAATATCCACGGGTCGCCGAGCGCGGCCCTGCCTATCATGATGCCGGCCACGCCGGTCGCGGCCATGGCTTCGCAAGACGCGCGGTCGACCACCCCGCCGTTCCCTATCACCGGGACTTTCGCGGCCTTCACGCATTCCGCGAGCTTGTCGAGAAGCGGCGGGCCGCCGTGCGCGCGCGAGGCGAAGCGCGCGTGCAGCGCGATCTCGGAAACGCCGGCCTCTTCGGCGCACGCCACTATCTCCAGCATGTTCTCCTGCGACGGCCGCGGGCCGGGGCGGGTTTTCAGCGTGATCGGCGTGCCGCCGGACTCCGCTTTCATGGCGCGGAGCATGCGGTGTATCTTTTCCGGCGATTCCAGGAGCGCCGAGCCGCTGCCCTCGGCGCGGATGCGCGGCATGGGGCATCCCGTGTTCAGGTCTATGGCCGCGAACCGCTTCAGCGACGCGACGATGCGCGTGGCGGCGGCGATGTCGTCTTCGTTGTTGCCGAATATCTGCGCATGCACTGTCGCTTCGCCGGGCATCGTGTCGAGAAGCCGCAGTGTCGGCCCCGAGCCGTGCGCAAGGCCCGCGGCGCTCGCCATTTCCGTGTAGACGCGCGCGGCGCCGCCCTGCGAGCAAAGCAGGCGGAACGGAGCGTCGGTGAACCCCGCCAGCGGGGCGAGCATCAGAGGCGGCGCGGCGTTCATCGCTTCTGCGCGTCCTTCACGTCGTTTCCGCCGGCGCCTGGACGGCCGGCCGGTTCAGGCGCATCTTCCGCCCAGACTATTTCCTGCGGCATGGCGGCGTCGCCGGTGCTGCGGACCAGATACCGCACCTTCGCGACGGATTCCGGGCGGAAATCGCCGTCCATGCCGTATGCGGCCATGCCGTCCGGGGTGAACATCGCGGGTTCGCTTTCGCCGTCGCGGAACCGCGCCACGGCCTGCAGCCTGCCGTCGTCTGCGTAGAGATAGGTGTCGCGCCAGTTCTTCGGAAGCGCTATTTCGGGATCGCAGTACGCCTTGCCGATGTTCCTGTAGTCGATGGACAGTATCCTGCCGTCTTCGCCGTAGGTGCGGGATTCGCCCGGCGCCGGCATGAACGAAACGAACGACGGCGCGCCCCATCCCGACTTCGCCGTGCGCGCGAAGCAGGCTATGTCTACGCGCGAGCGCAGCTTGCGCACGTCGATTTCGACAGTAGCCCGCCTTCCGCGCGATCCGGGCTCCTCCGCAAGTTTCACGGCCGACGGGTCGCCCTTCGTCACGCGCCAGGACAGTTCCGCATCCTCCCCCGGAGCGGCTCCGTCCGGACGCGCGAACAGCGAGAAGCGCCGCACTGCGGCAGGCGCGCGCAGCACGAAGCACGACGAGTACGGCGTGACGACGAACGGTTCCGGCATGACGTCGGGATAGTCCCTGCCCGGGGCCGGCGGAGGGGTGTCGCGCTTTTCCACGAACCATGCCGCGACCGCCGGCGGAATCTCTTCGGGGCCCATCCCGTGCGCGAGCCCGGCGAGCGAGGAGGCGTCGACGGCGCCGGTCTGGAACACCGTAGGGTTCGCCTCCGGCGAGCGCGGGTCGCCGCCCTTCGCCAGCGTCCTCCGGAGCAGGGTCTGCAACGTGGGGACGAGAAGCCCCCGGCGGACTATCTCGCGCTTCGTTTCGGGGCGGAAAGAAGCCGAAGCGGACAGGAGAAGCTCCAGGAGCGGCGTGTCGGACCACGACGCTCCGCGCGTCATGAAGAAGCACGGCGTGGCGCAGTGCATGAGATCTCCGCCGGCGCCGAAGTCCTTGTTCGCGGGAAAGACGTGCACCTGGTTCGCCCTGTAGAGAAGCGCCATCCGCGTCGCGAGCCGCTGGACGGACGCGAGACGCCGGCCTATGGAGCGCCAGGAAACGCCGCCTACGTACGCGCGCGAGCAGTTCGCGAAGAGTGGAAGCGGGAAGACGCCCTTGGGTTCGTTCGTGTCGATGCCGCGCTTGCGCCCTTCGGCGTCGAGGACAGCCTGCGCGAGAAGCGGGAATTTTTTCGTCTGCAGCATCGAGTGCCCGTGGTCGCGGTTCATGTACGTGTCGCCCGCGTTCCCCGCTGCCGTCCCTTCCGCGAGCCATTTGCGGACGGACGCCGCGGCCGGCCCGGAATACGACGCGGCTTCGGCCGCCGCGGCCCCGGGCGGCGGAGCGGCGACAGCCGCATCCGCCATGAAAACGCCCGCGTCGAAATTCCACGTCAGATTCTTCTCGGACAGTTCCGTCTTCTTCCCTGGCGCGATCGTCGCCTTTGCGGAAGCGACGGGATGCGTGTCCGGAACAGGAAGCGATGCGTCGCCCGCCCTGTCCGCGATCTGTTTGAACCTTGGCGAATCGCGCAGGGCGGACAGGTCGTCGTCGGAAGTTATCGCGCCGGAGTCGCGGAAGCCGAGGTCCACGGCCTTGGAAAGCTCCGCGAGGGCTTCGTCCTTGCGCCCTAGGCGCGCGAGCGCGCAGGCGAGGTTGTACCGCCAGAAAGGATCGGTCTTGTCCAGTTTCACGCCCGCGCGGCAGGTGCTTTCCATGCGCGGCCAGTCTTTCGCGCCGAGTGTGCGGACGAGCGCGCTACGCAGCGCGATATGCCTTTCCTGCAGCGCCGGGCAGTCGTATGGGCGCGCGGCGTGCGCTGCGGGCGCGGCCGCGGCGATGGCGGCGGCGATGGCGGCGGACATGGCCAGGGCGCGCGTCGCGGCCGGACGCGTGCGCCGGCGCGGCTTCACTATGCGCATCGCGGCGGGCACGGCGACGGCGAACACTGCGGCCAGCGCTGCAAGCGTGCCTTCGGCGACGGCGCGCCACGGGATTTCGAAGTATGGCGGAAGCCCCGGCCATGTCGCCCCCGTGCGTCTTGCGGCGTACCAGCCTATCGCGGCGCCGGCGGGGAGGCCGGCGGCCATCCCTTTGGCCGCCACGGCCGCCGCGGTGCGCACGAGGCGCATCGCGAGCTGCCACCTGGTGGCCCCGGCCGCGCGCAGCGCGTGCAGTTCGCGGCGCGAGGCGTCGGCTTCCGCCACTGTCATCACTATGAAGCCGATCGACAGCACGGCGAGGAAGAACGCCGGTATGCGCGCCACCTTGCCGATCAGGTCGGAGCCGTGCGCGAGGGTCCCGTCGGCTATTTCGTCGCGCGCGTGCAGCCGCACCGTGTACGCTCCCGAATCGCCGAGCGCCTTCGCGATGCCGTCCTCTATCTGCCGTCCGGCGCCGAAAACGCCTTTCGATTCCAGAAGCTCCTTGTCGCAGTCTATCCAGGCGTGCGTCATCTTCACGGCGAACGGCGGGCGCGGGTCGATCGCTTCGGCGGTCTGGAGAGAAACGAACGCCGGGCCGTCTGTCATGGCTGGCGCGCCGTCCAGCCCGCGCAGGAGCCCGCGGCTTGTGACCATGTGCCAGTTCACGTCGGCCACGCCGGCGATCTTCAGTTTCACGCTCTCGCACGAACCGTCGCGCGACATCACGCAAAGCGGAAGCTCGTCGCCGGCGTGGAGGTTCCATGCGCGGGACACCATTTCGGCGATCACGCACGACATGGAGTTGGAAAGCGCGGCCGCGCAGCCGGCGTGCGTCCCCTCGACCATGCGGAGTTCCGGCAGCCATTCGGACCCGAGCACGAGGATGTTGCGGTATTGCGGCCTGCCTCCCCCGGGACCGCGCCCTCCCCCGCGCGCCTCCATCTTTTCCGGCGGGTCGAGCGGAACCTGGAGCGGATACAGTTCCGTGGCGCGCGCCACCCCGGGGACGGCGCGTATCTTCTCTATGTCGAAACTGGACGTCCCGCCGGGCAGCAGCGACACTATGGCGTCGGGCAGTTCCGGCGACGGCACGAACGCGCGCATCAGCGACGCGCCCCACGTTTCCGCGGCGACGAAAGCCGCGTATCCGCAGGCGAACGCAACCGCCATGCCGCGCCGCCTGCGCGACGGCCTGCCGCCTGCGGCCTCGAGCGGCCGCACGGACATCGCCGACCCGCACGCGAGCGCCGCGGCGAGCGCCGAAACCGCGGCGGCGCCGGCCCATACAAGCGCAACAGTCCGCGCCGGGACCGTCGCGCCTGCTGGGAACGCGGCGGGGTTCGCCGCAGTCCATGCGAAAAGCGCCACGACGGCCGCGGCGCAACCGGCGGCGCAGCCGGCCATGCCTATTAGGAACGCTTCGGCGGCGGTCGCCGCCGCCGCGCCCGCGCGCGTCATGCCGGCCACGCGCAGGAGCGCAAGTTCCCGCCTGTTGGCCTCGACGGACAGCAGCAGCGAATTTACCGTCAGGCACAGGGCGGTCATCAGCGCCGCCGCTATCATAAGCGGACGCGCGTAGTCCATGCGGCGCATGTCGTCGTCCTTGAACCCCGCGGACACGGTTTCGCTTTCAGGCGTGAGCATCCCGTCCGGCGGGTCCGCCGGGATTTCGCGCCACAGCGAAAGCGTGCCGTGGCGTTCCTTCGCGAAGGCGTCGAACGCCGCGGGGTTGGCGAATACCGTAGGGAATCCGGGCGGGACCTTCGAGCCGTCGAGATAGCCGGCAATCGTCGCGGTGACGGTTCCCGCGGAGCCGACGAATTTCAGCTCCGAGCCGAGCGGCGGCAGGCCGAACTTCTCAAAACGCGAGAACATCGCCTTGGAGCAGACGATTTCCTTTCCGGACGACGTCGCGCCGGGCCAGCGCCCTTCCGCGAGCGGCGCGGCGGCGAACGGGTTCTTTTCCGGAGCGGCGCAAACGACCGCGCGCATCGGCGGACCTTGCATCACGCGCCCGCCGGGCCGGTAGTCGACGGTGCACGACACGAGCCGGAGCGCGAGATCCGCTTTGGGGAGCGGCTTCGCGGCGGCGCTTTTCCCATTCTCCCCGCGGGGCTGCGTCTGCACGGGCGCAGGCGGCGGCGCGCCAGCGCCCGCGCCGCGGCGTCCGCCGCCCGGGGGCGAGTCGAAATGCCAT
>CADCBS010000103.1 GCA_902799715.1 uncultured bacterium
CGGGCGGAACGCCCGCCGTGGCCGAAAGCCCGTTCGCCGGACTCATGCTGCCGCGCGTCGCGCCGGACGGCGGGCTGCGCAACGTGGCGCTGGTGAACGTGCGGATCGGTCCGCAGGGCCCGGTGCGCCTGCGCCTGCGCGGCGTCCCCGGCGGCGCGCAGACCGCGGTCTGGCGCGAAATCGGCCGCGCGCCGGCGCTCCTGCCGATCGTGCGCGAAGGCGGCGCGTGCCGTGTGGAGATCCCCTCGATCGGCGCGTGGAACGGCGGCTTCCTCGACTTCCGCCGGTCTGCGGAAGTCACCGCGCCGGCGTGCGGAAAATAAGGCTTTCCGGATCGCCGCCGTGGGTCTTGACCCAGGCGAGCAGGCAGTTCCAGCTGGCCATCGAGCGGGCGTAGTTGTGCCCGCACTCCGGCTCGTCGAACGGGTTGCGCCGCAGGCCGTCGTGGCGGTCGCGCACGGCTTTCACCACCTTCAGCGCGTCGGCGTCCATGCCCTGGAAGATCATTTCCGCCGCGGCCACGTACTCGAAGCCGGTCATCACTTCGCCGAAATACGGGAACGGCGTCTTCAGGCGGCCGCGCGGCCAGCTGCCCATCAGCAGGCCCGATTCGTCCCCGCCGCAGTACGTGCGCATGTTGTTGAAGTGGTTTGAGAAATCCTCCTTGAAGTTCCACTTCATTATGGACTCGCACGTCTTCTTCAGGTTGTCCTTCTTCGCAAGGTCGCCCAGATCCCAAAGGTGCGCCATCTGCTGGCCCACAAGCTGGTCCACCAGGCAGCACTTGCCGAGCTGGTACGGAAGGTCGCCGTGGCCTTCGGTGATGTGCTGTTCGTAGTAGTCGCCGTTGAAAAGCTCGGCGTCGATGCGCTTCGAGCCTTTTTCGAATATCGCGCGGCATTCCTCCGCGAAGGCGCCGTCGCCGACGGCCTTGGCCATCTCCTCGGCCGCCCTGAGCGCGCCCAGGTACCAGAAGCCCATCTGCGCGTTGGGGCCGTAGTAGTTCACGTCCATCGTGTTGTGCTGCTCGCCGTCCATCAGGCCCGACTTGCCCACGTCCCATCCGCCCTTGCGCCACTTGGCGTTCCACGTCCAGGCCTCCGGCGCGATCCAGGCGAATTCAAGCGCCTTCCTCGTGCGCGGCCAGATCGCCTTCAGCCACTTGCCGTCGCCGCATATCTTCCAGTCGCGGTAGACTTTCATTATGCAGCCCATCTGCCCGTCTGCCGCCACGCTCCAGCCGGGGCGCACGCCCAGCGGCAGGCGCGCGCGGAACTCGATCGCGCCGTTCTTCGGGTTCATCGCGTAGTTGAACTCCACGTCGCGCATGGAGCGCGCGAGGTCGGGGAACAGGCACGCCACGGCGTTCTCGTAGTTCCACACGTGCGTGCAGCTGCCGTGGCAGGAGCCGCCGTGGTCGTTCAGACCCTCCCATCCCATCAGGTGCCCGGTCGGCACGCGGAACACGGTGGGGCTTTTCAGCACGGCCAGGTTGGACAGCGCCGCCTCCTTCAGGACGTCCGGCGCGTCCGCGGCGAGCACCCTGCGCACGAACGCGAGGGATTTCGCCTCGAGCTCCGGAAGCCGCGGCACGATCTTCTCGGCGGCGTCCCACGCGTCCTTGTAGTTTTTGGAGTACCAGTTGCCCACGATGCGCTTGTCGTTGCCCCACGCGGTCATGTTGGGGAAGTTCCACGTGACCGTCCAGCGGAACGCGGCGGACGCGCCGGCGGGGACGGTCTTCTTCACGCAGAGCCCGCCGTGCGGCAGCGCGCCGCCGCCGGCGCCGCGCGGCGACAGCTCCCCGTCGTCGGACAGGTCGTCCCAGAAGTCGAGGATCGTCTTGTTCCAGTGGTTGTGCATGGAGTTCTCGCGCCACGAGACCGATCCGCCGTCCGCGGGCGTGGAAAGCGCGAACGACCCCCAGGCCGGTGCGTTCGTCGCCACGCCGTCGGAAGTGCATACAAGGCCTTTCAGGCCGGCGCCTTCGCGGTAGCGCGTCTTGCTGCGTTCGGCCGCGCGCGGGTTGCGCCCGTCGTCGCCGGCGATGTTCTTCAGGAACGCCGCCACGGATATTTCCAGCGGCTCGCCGGAAAGGTTCGTCACCACGTATTCGAGCGACGCCGCGGGGAGCGAGCTGGCCGCGCTGTCGCCGGGGACGAAAGGCGAGAAGCCTTTGATGTCGACCTTCACGGGGAGCGTGCTGTCGGAAAGGTGCACCGTGCCGAACGGGAACGCGCCGTCGAACGAGGCGGAGGTGAAGCGCGGCAGGCCGGCTTGCGGGGCGGTGCTGCCGTGGGCGCCGGCCATCTCCACCGGGTTCAGCGGCCCGGCCAGCATCTTGGCGCCCTGCACGCCGGCGCCTTTCACGCGGATGGCGAAGAACGTGCGCGATATGCCGCCCGCGCCGGTGCCGCCCTTGTTGGCGCGGTTCATTATCTCCCAGTCCACCAGCTCGCCGCGCCCTGAGAGCGAGACGGATCCGCATCCGATGCCGCCCATCGGAAGCGCCACGCGAAGCAGTCGGTCGCCTTCGAAACGGCGCACCGACGGCCATGCGGCGGCGTCCGCCGCGGAGGCTGCGGGGGCTAAAGACAGCGCCGAGGCGGCGCAGGCCGCGAGAAGCGGCGCGACGGTGTTCTTCATTGGCTTGTCTCCGTGCATTGCGCGCCCGGGGGCGCGCCGGTTCAGTATATGAAAAGCATTTCGCGGTACTTGGGCAGCGGCCAGCGCGAGTCGTCCACCAGCCCTTCCAGCGCGTCCACGGTGGAGCGCAGGTCCCTGGCGGCGGCGATCGTGCCGCGCGGGTCGTCCTTGCGCAGGGCCTTCTCCAGGCGCTCGCACTTCACGTGCAGGTCGTCCAGCCCGGCGCCGAGCTTCAGCACGAGCGCGCGCAGGCCCTTCACGCCCACCTTTATGCTGTCCTTTGCCGCAGTGGCGATCGCGGCGGCCAGGCGGCTGAACTCGTCGGCCACCACGGGCCGTATCATCGAGCGCGCGATCTCCAGCGCCACCTTGCCTTCGATCGTCGTGCGGCTCCTGTAGTCCTCGGCGGCGATTTCGCGCCGGCTGGCGGATTCGCCTTCGGAATACACGCCGTACCGCGCGAAGAGCGCCACGTTCGCGGGATCGGCCAGCGCCTCGATCGCGTCCAGCGCGGTCGGCAGGTTTGGCAGGCCGCGCCTTTGCGCCTCGGCCTGCCAGTCCGGCCCGTAGCCGTCGCCGGAGAACAGTATGCGCTTGTGCTTGCGTATCAAGCGCTGCAGGAGCTTCTGCAGCTCCTCGTTGAAGTCGCCTCCGGCCGCCTCGAGCTTGTCGCAGATGGCGTCGATGGACTCCGCCACGATGGTGTTCAGCACCGTCTGGCTCGACGCGCAGTTCTGCGAAGACCCGGGCGCGCGGAACTCGAACTTGTTCCCGGTGAATGCGAAGGGGGACGTGCGGTTGCGGTCGGTCGTGTCGCGCGGGATCGGCGGCAGCGTGTCCACGCCGATCTTCATGGCGGTGCGGCCGGTCTTCTTCTCGGCGCGGCCGGTCTCGATCTCCTTCATCACGGCGGTCAGCTCGTCGCCCAGGAACACGGAGATTATCGCCGGCGGCGCCTCGTTGCCGCCGAGGCGCCTGTCGTTGCCCGCGCCGGCCACGGACGCCCGCAGCAGGTCGGCGTGCAGGTCCACGGCGCGGACCACCGCCGAGAGGAACGTCAGGAATATCGCGTTGTCGCGCGGGCTTTCGCCGGGCGACAGCAGGTTGCGCCCGCCGTACGATATGGACCAGTTGCAGTGCTTGCCGGACCCGTTCACGCCGTCGAACGGCTTTTCGTGCAGCAGGCACACGAACCCGTTCGCCTCCGCCGCTATGCGCAGCGTCTCCATTATGAGCATGTTGTGGTCGGCGGCCAGGTTGATGTCTTCGAACATCGGGGCCAGCTCGAACTGCGCCGGGGCCACTTCGTTGTGGCGCGTCTTGGCCGGTATGCCGAGCCGCCACAGGCGCTCCTCCGCCTCCGTCATGAACTTCAGTATGCGCGGGCGGATGGCGCCGTAGTAGTGGTCGTCGAGCTGCTGGTGCTTCGCGGGCGCCGCGCCGAACACGGTCCGGCCCGTCTGCAGCAGGTCGGGGCGCTTCTCGTAGAACGAGCGGTCCACCAGGAAGTACTCCTGCTCCGCGCCCAGCGTTATCGCGACATGCGCCTTCGGCCGCCCGAACATCTCCATCAGGCGCACGGTCGCGCGCGACACGGCCTGCACCGAGCGCAGAAGCGGCGTCTTGGTGTCGAGCGCCGCGCCCGTGTACGAGCAGAACACCGTCGGTATGCAGAGCGTCGCTCCGTTCTCGTGGCGCTTTATGAACGCGGGCGACGTGGGGTCCCACGCCGTGTAGCCGCGCGCCTCGAAGGTCGACCGCAGCCCGCCGGACGGGAACGACGACGCATCGGCCTCGCCGCCGATCAGGTTCCTGCCGGAGAATCTGGCCACGGCCTGCGCCGTGCCGCACGGCTCGGCGAACGCCTCGTGCTTCTCCGCGGTCCCGCCGGTGAGCGGCTGGAACCAGTGCGTGAAATGCGTGGCCCCCTTGGATATGGCCCACTCTTTCATGCCGCGGGCCACGTCTTCCGCTATCGACGGGTCGAGCGGCAGGCCGTCGTTTATGGTGGCCAGCAGCTTACGCGCGCTCTCCGCCGGCAGGTGGCGCAGCATCGCCTCCTGGCTGAACACGTCCTCGCCGTAGTGCGGAACCGGAACGTCGCCCCGCGCGGCGGAGCCTTTTTTCGCGTTCTTGCCCATGCCCGTGTCCGTGCGGCGCGCCTTCATGCGAACTGCGAAAGGAACCGCAGGTCGTTCTCGTACAGCCAGCGGATGTCTGGTATGCCGTACTTTATCATCGCTATGCGCTCCACGCCGAACCCGAACGCGTAGCCGGAGACCTTCTCCGGGTCCCACCCCACGTGCTTGAACACGCGCGGATCGACCATGCCGGCGCCGGCGATCTCGATCCAGCCGCTCTGCTTGCACACGGCGCATCCCTTGCCGCGGCACACGTGGCACGTGAAGTCCACCTCCACCGACGGCTCGGTGAACGGGAAGAAGTGCGGACGGAAGCGCACGCCGGCGTCGCTGCCGGTGATCTCGCGCGCGAAGTAGGCGAGCGTGGACTTCAGGTCCGCCAGCGAAACCGGCTTCTCGTCCACGTACAGCCCTTCGATCTGGTGGAAGTTCGCGGAGTGCGTGGCGTCGGTCGTGTCGCGCCTGTACGTGCGGCCGGGGCATATCACGCGCACCGGCGGCTTGTTGGCCATCATGGTGCGTATCTGCACGGGCGACGTCTGCGTGCGCAGCAGCGCGTCCGGCCCGAGCCAGAACGTGTCGGCGCGGTCCATGGAAGGATGGTGCGCCGGGGTGTTCAGCGCAGTGAAGTTGTTGAATCGCGTCTCGATGTCCGGGCCGTCGGCCACGGTGAAGCCCAGCCGCGCGAAGATGCGCGCGGTGTCTTCGATCACGCGCGAGAGCGGATGCATCGCGCCGGGGCGCCGCCAGTCGCCGGGCAGCGAGGAGTCGATCGCGGCCGCGCGCGCCGCCGGGGCGGCCTGCGCCTTCTCCGCCAGCGCCGCCTCCACCGCCGCGCGCCACGCCTGCACGGCGCGGCCGAACGCCGGCCTGTCCTCGCGCGGAACGTCCTTCAGGCCCTTCACGAGCGCCGGTATCGAGCCGTTGCGCCCTACGTATTTCACGCGCAGGCCCTCCACGGCCGCGGCGTCCGCCGCCTCCGCGATCTCTTTGAGCGACTCCGCCTTGGCGGCCTCGATCTCTTCCGTTGTCATTTCATATCCTGCCTTTCAAGCCGCCCAAGTTTACCGAAAATCGCGCCTGCGGGCAACAATGCTTTCTCGCCCGCCCTTATCCCGGTTTGCGGAATCGGGCCGCCGCGCGCGGGGGGCATTGCGCGCGAAACGCGGTTTTGGTACAATCCGCGCCACGGAAACGAAGCGAAAAGGAGTGCATGGCATGGTCTACGGAAATCTGATGGCGTCTATTCTCGCGCTTGCGGCGACATGCGCCGAGGCCAAAGGCCCGGTCCGGGTGAAGCGCCCCGCGGCGAAAGCCCCGGCCGCGGTCGTGGCCGTCGCCGCGCTCGCCGACGGCTCGACCATCCGCGGCGAACTGCGCACGCCGCGGATATCGGGATCCACCGCTTTCGCGAAGGAGCTGTCGCTCGACCCCGCCATGGTCGCCTCTCTGGCGTTCGGCGGAAAGAAGGGATGCGCCAAGGTCGAGCTTTCGAACGGCGACAGGTTCTCGATGAAGATCGCCACCGGCTCGTTCTCCCTCAAATCGTCCATCGGCATGCTCGAAATCCCCCGCGACAGGCTGCGCTCCATAGAGTTCTCCGCGCGCCGCGGCGCGGACGCCGCCGGCGGGCTCGTGTTCCATTGCACGTTCGACGGCGAAAATGCGCTCGCGGCGCCCGAATGCGGCCCTGCCGTGAAGCTCGAATGCGGAAGCGTCGTCCGCGGAAAGGGGCGGTCGGGCGGCGCGCTGTTCGTGCCGCCGGGCGTGGCCGGGGCGCAGGTGACGTTCCCCGCCGGGACGCTCGGCCCGGAAGGCCGCATAGAATTCTGGGCCAGGCTGGCAGGCGGGAAGCCGGAATTCGAAAGCGGCGGCGATCCGCGCTTCTTCGTGCTGTCCCGCCCGGACGGGAACGAAATCTCGCATTTAGAGTTCGCGTCCAACGACGGATGCGGGGACTCCGGCCTCAGCGTCCATTTCTGCGGACAGCGGACGCAGACCGGCAAGGGCTTCAGGAACACCATGCCGTACTCCGCCGTCTTCAATGGCGGCGACATCGGCGGATGGCACCGCTACGAGTTCGCATGGTCGCCGGCGCGGATATCCATCAGGCTCGACGGAAAGGAAGTGTGCCACGCCGACGGACCGGTGGACACCGGCCGGCTGGCGGGGGGCGTCGTGATGGACATCCCGCTCAGCCGCACGCGCGGCCGCAGCCACAACAACAAAGCGGCGTTCTACATGGACGATCTGAAAGTGTGGAACACCGCGAAGCGCCGTTCCGGCGAGTGACGCGGACGGGATGGACTGCTGCCCGTACACCGTACTCGTCGTCACATGGAACGGCGACGGGCTTCTGGAAGACTGCCTGCGGTCGATAGCGCGGAACGTCCCCCGCACGCCGCCGTGCGTCGTGGTGGACAACGCGGCGAGCGAATCCACGCGCCGCCTCTGCGCAAGGTTCGGATTCGTGCGGTACGTCGCCGCGCCGTCGAATCTCGGCTTCGCGGGCGGCAACAACCTCGGGCTTCCGCTCTGCAAGACCCGGTACGTGTGCCTGCTGAACAACGACACCGTGGTGAAGGCGGATTCGTTTTCGCCGCTGGCGGATTTCCTGGACCGGAATCCGCAGGCGGGCGCGGTCCAGGGCACGATGGTCCTTCCGCGCTGCGGCGGCACGCTCGACGACTGCGGAACGACGCTGTCGTGGTACGGAACGCAGCGCCACCGCTTCTTCAGGAAACCCGATCCCGGCGATCTGGCGCCGGTGAAGGTCTTTTCCGCGAAAGGCGCGTTCATGATGGTGCGCATGTCGGCCATCGCCGCCGCCGGGGGATTCCTCTTCCACGGCCATTTCGGCAGCTACTACGAAGAGACGGACTTCTGCCACAGGGTGTGGCTTTCCGGGTCGGAGGTCTGGTTCGTGCCTACGCCGCCCGTGGAGCACATGCTGGGGGCGACGTCCTCGAAATTCGACAACGCCGCGATATGGCGCCGGTATGTGGCCAACATATTCTTCTCCTACAGGGCGAACTTCACGCTCGAAGGGAAACTGCGCATCATGCTGCCTTTCGCGGCCGTCTGCGCGGCCTGGACGCTGTTCAACCTGCTGACCGGCAACTTCTCCAGGTTTGCTGCGATGCTTGGCGTGCCGTTCGTGAACATGCGCCGCAGGAAGGAATTGCGCGCGGCCAGGGCCGCGGTCCGCGCCTTCAGGAAACTTTCCGACCGCCGGTTCCTGCGCATCGCCATGGAACGGCGGCAGCGCCGCGGCCGTTGCACCCTTATCCCGGATTTCCAGGGATAATGCCTTCGCGTACTGGCTTGCAATCGCGTACTGAACTTTGATAAAATTGTTTTGTCGGCTTTTCAGTCGACAATTTAAGGAGAAGACGAAAATGACAAAAATCGCGAAAATGTCACGGGGGGGGGCTCTAATCTCAGGAGGTGTGCTGTGAAGCGCACCGGTTTCAATGTCGCGGTGGCGGCGTTTTTCTGCGCAGCGGCGTTAGCGTCTGCAACTGCGAACGCGGCGACTTCGTCTTGGACGGGAGGCGCTGGCGACGGAAAGATGTCGACGCCTGGCAACTGGCTGAACGACGCAGTGCCTCAAAACGGCTCGGAGATAGTATTCCAGTCTGCTTCGGGCGAAATAGTGAATGACTTAGATTCCTTCTCTCCAAAGTCTATCACGTTCGGAGCAGGCGTCTCCGCTGGAATCAAAATTTCAGGCAACCCGATAACAGGGCTTTATGCCGTCACAAACCTTACTGCATCCGTCAAGCCGGAAATCGCTGCGAGCGTCACGTTCGCAGAAGGAGTCGAGGCGGATTTTCTCTGTGCGAGTTCATCGACGAATTATCTGAAATTCACAGGCGGAATGACGATATACACGTTCAAGAAGCGTGGCGCTTCCGGCGATTCCGGCGATATCCACATCGCGGGCCTCATCACCATCACGAAAAACCACTCCGACTGGGGCGGGTATAAAGAGATCGACCATTTCTTCATCCATGAATCGGGTTCTGTGCTGACCATTCCCAATTCGGTAGCCCAGGAAACTTCGCCGGCGAATTTCTCGATAGATGCGGGAACAACCGTTCGCATAACAGGCGACCTTGTTTCAAAGACCGAAGGGTTTGCATATTGGAATCAGGGGATGCTTGATGTTTCAGGGTGGGTTGTTAAAGACCGTACTGACGGCAATGTGCATTTTTCTCAAGAAGCCTCAAGCGGCTATATCAAAGCGTATGGAATCAAAGAAGCGACGGGCGATCAGGGCGGGGATTTTGTGCTGACTTCTACCGCCAATATAAACTACCCGCCGCACTGGGTGCTGGGAGCGGGCGGAATCGGGGCTGGAATGTATATTACCCATGATGCCAAGAGCGGAGGGGGTGAATTGAAAATACATATCTACGCCGCCGATGACTTTACGATAAACGGCTCAATCAAGCTTGGCCAGAGGGCAGAAAGCACGTCAAGGAGGCCAATGCTTCATATCTACACTGAAGATGTGGATGGCACGAATCCGCGCACGGTTATCTTAGCTCGAAGCTTCACAAATGGAAACAATCCCTATGCCTGCATGAGAATCTATGGAAATGGAACGTTCATTGACCAAGTTGGCGAGTTGTTGCCCGCAGGCGTCGAGGTGAACACGCCAGCGAAATATTATCTGCTTCCAGATAGGAAATCTGGAAACAGATTTATATTCCAAACTGGCTGCACCTTGAAAGTGCCGTCCTCCGGAACTGCCACGGTAGAGGCATCTGGCAAATTGAACAATAGAGACAACATTGTAGAAATCCAGAACAACACGACGCTTGCGTTCAATTTCACGGACGCATCGACTGCGCCGTGCTTGGCTTTCTCTGGAACGCATACGATCGGAAGCGGCATCACGGTGTCCGTCACAACCGATGTTTCGCTTCCGTTCAATACTTCTTGGACGCTGACTTCGGGGGCGAATACCGATCTTTCCAAGTTCACGCTCGATGAAGAGACAGCGAAGTGGGCGACGCTGTCCGTTTCCGGCGGCAACCTTGTCTTGACGCGCAAGCCGTTCTTCCACATAAAAATTGCAGATTCCGAGGCGGTCGACATTCCCTGGAATTGGGTGGAAGACAAAGTCGGAGCTTTGGGGACGGAAGGGGTTAATTTCACTTCGGCGGTGCTTGCCGACGGCGCGAACGGCATTCCCGTGTGGCAGAGCTACTGCCTTGGTCTGGACCCGCAGGACGCCGCAAGCACGCTGCTTTGCGAAGCGGCGGCGGAGCAGCCTGCGGACGGAAAGATCAGGATAGCGGCGAAGAACTGGGCGTTGCGAGCGCTCCGGTCTCCTCCGGCTCGGCCCTGCTTGCGGCGCCAGCCATCGAAAGCGGCACAAGTTTTTTTCGCATAAGGGTCGGGATTGCTCCAACGGAGTAGGCCCGACCCTGGAAAGAGAGTCTCGGCAACGCGGCGCGGCGGACGGCGGGTTCAGCCGAGCGCTTCCGCGACCGCCTTCGCCGCGCGGACGACGTCTTCCCGTACGTGCGCGCATGAAAGTGTGACGCGGAGCCTGGCCTGTCCGCGCGGCACGGAAGGCCAGCGAATCGCAGGAATCAGGAATCCGCGCCGCAGCAGCGCCTCGGCGGCGGCGGTCGCGCGCGCCTCGGCGCCGGCCATCACCGGCACTATGGCGGAGACGGGTTTTTCGCGCGGCCGCAGCGCCGGCGGCAGCGAAGAGACGAAAAGCTCCACGTTGGCGCGCAGCTTCTCCACGCGCCAAGGTTCGCTTTCGAGGATGGACAAAGCGGCGGACGCCGCAAAAAGCGACGCCGCCGCGGGGGATGTCGAGAAAATGAAAGGCCTCGCCTTCTGCCTGAGAAGCGCGGCGATTTCGCTGGAGGCGCACACGAAGCCGCCCTCCGAGCCGAGCGCTTTCGACATGGTGCCGGAGGCGATGTCGGGCAGGGCGCAGCCGAAATGCCCGCAAAGCCCGCGCCCGCCGCGCCCGGCCACGCCGGTGGCGTGGGCTTCGTCGATCATCGAGAACGCGTCGTATTTGCGGCAGAGGGCGAGAATCGCGGGAAGGTCGGCCATGTCGCCGTCCATGGAGAATATGCCGTCCGACACGACAAGCCTGCGGCGGAACGCGCGCCCGAAAGAAAGCCTGTCTTCCAGGTCCGCCATGTCGCGGTGGCGGAACACCTCGACGTGCGCGCCGGAAAGGCGGCAGCCGTCGACTATCGAAGCGTGGTTCAGTTCGTCGGAATACACGGCGTCGCCCTTCGACGCGATCGCGGAGATCGCGCCGATGTTCGCCATGTATCCGGTCGCGAACGAGACGCAGTCCTCCGCGCCTCTGAAAGCGGCCATCTGCCGTTCGAAGGCGGCGTGTGGGGCCTGCGTTCCGGTGACGCGCGCGGGTCGCCGGCGAGGCCGAGATAGTCGTTGGACGAGAACACGGCGAGTTCGCGGCCGCCGCATGAGGCGCGCGTTCCGGTGCGGGATTCGAGGACGCGCAGGCTGCGCTCCAGCCCGGCGTCCGCGATGGCGCGCAGTTCGCCGCGTATGCCGTCCATGCGCGATTCGCGCGCGGGCGGCGGCGGGCGCACGCCCTCCACCGCCACGGGGCGCGATTCGAGCCATCGCACGGTGGCGGCGGCGTCCTCGCGCGGGCCGCGGTACAGGAACATCCTGCCGCCGCCGGTCGCGTCGGGGGCCTTCATGCCGAATATGCGGTGGTAGCCGCCGCCGCGCACCGTCACGTAGCCCGTGGTGTAGCCGATGTCGTCCGAAACGCAGATTTCGCCTATTATGCCGGGTGCCGCGAGAACCTTGGCGGAAAGGACGGCCGCTTCGGCGAAGTGGTCCTTGCCGCCGCAGGAATCGACGGGGAGGGACGGCGAGGCGTCGAGCGCGGTGACGCGCACGCCGCGTCCGGGATCGGAGTCCAGGCGTTCGAGCGTGTCGGCGTCGACGAGCGCGGCGCCGCGCATTCCGTGCAGGCCGCGGAAAATCTCCAGAAGCTCCGCCGCGCGGGCCACGCCCGCCTTCGCGAGCAGGCCCGCGGCGTATTCCGTCGCCTGCTCGGGGGATTCAGCCCGGTATTCGGAGACCGGCAGCGCCGGGATGCGCAAAGGCTCTTCGCAGCGCACCAGCTTCACGTTAACGGAGTCTGGCGCCCCGCCGGCGCGCTCCATCGCGCGCATTGCGAGGGCGGCCGCGGTGCGCGCGGCGCGGCGCGCGTCCACGAGTCTTTCCGCGCCGCTTGCGTGGCGTCCGCCGCGCTCAGAGCGCATTTTCACGTTGTAGTACCGGCTGCATCCGCCTTCCATGGTCCGTCCCCCGTTCAGTCCGCCCGCTCCGCGTATCTGTAGCCCACGCCGTGCACGGTCTCGAGGGCGGCGGCGTCGCCGCCGAGTTTCTTCCTGAGCTGCGCGACGTGCTGGTCGAGCGTCCTCGTGTTGCCGCCGTATGTCACGCCCCAGATGGAGTCGAGCAGGAAGTCGCGCGAAAGGACGTCGCCCGGGTGCGACGCGAACATCTTCAGCAGGGCGAGTTCGCGGGCGCTGAGCGGCACCGGGTCGCCCGACGGCGGGCGCAGCAGGAACTTGATCGGCTCGACCTCGGACGAGCCGAAGCGGAACGGCGCGTTCGCGGCGTCCGCCGATGTCGCGTTCGACAGCCTCGCCCGGCGGAGCGCGGCGGACACGCGCGCGAGAAGCTCGCGCACGCCGAAAGGCTTTGTCATGTAGTCGTCCGCGCCCAGCCCCAGGCCGATGACCTTGTCGGCCTCGGCCGACTTTGCGGTGAGCATTATGACGGGCACGGACTCGTCGCGCCGGCGGATTTCCGCGCAGACGTCCCATCCGCTCTTCACGGGCATCATGACGTCGAGGATCACAAGCTCCGGGCGTTTTGCGGAGAACATGCGCATGGCCTCGCCGCCGTCGGCGGCGGCTCGGACGGAGTGGCCTTCGCTTTCGAGAGTGGCGACGAGGCCCAGCCTGATGTCGGCTTCGTCTTCCGCGAGCAGTATGTCAGCCATTCACTTCCTCCTTCGCCGGGGCCGGCGGAAGCGAGAGCGTGAACGCGGCGCCCTTCCCCGGTACGCTTTCCGCGGTCAGGTCGCCGTCCATGCCGCGGGCGAGCGAACGCGCTATGGAAAGGCCGAGCCCGCTTCCGCCCGTTCCGGCGGTAACGGAATCGTCCACGCGGTAGAACCGTTCGAAGATCTTTTCCCCGCAGCCCGGGGGGAATCCGGGGCCGGAGTCGGCAACGCGCATCGAGGCGCGGCCGGAGGAGTCCGTGCCGCAGGAAATGCGCACTGCGGCGCCGGGGGCGTATTTAGACGCGTTGTCGAGCAGGTTCACGAGAATCTGCCGCACGGCGTCGGCGTCGGCGGCGGCCACGGCGTCGCCTTCCGGGTCTATGGAGACGTTCCCTCCGCATCCCGCGGCCGCCACGGCGGCTTCGGCCGCATCGCGCAACGAGAGCGGGGCTATGGAGTATTTGCGGCGCTTGCGCTCGAGCCTGCCGAAATCCAGGAGGTTGCCCACGAGGCGCGAAAGCCTGTTCGTTTCGGAGAGAATCACGTCGAAGGCCCGGCGCTTCTCCTCCTGCGACTTCAGCCGGTCGCCGGCCATCAGTTCGGTCCAGAGCCGTATCGCCGTGAGGGGGGTCTTCAGCTCGTGGGAGACGTTCGACACGAAATCGGTCTTCATCAGCGCTTCGCGGCGCTGTCTGCGGGCGTCGCGCACGAGCAGGGCGGCGCCGGCGAAAAGGGAGAACACGAGAAGGACGAGCAGGCACGCGCCGGCGAGCGGCAGGGAGCTTCGCTCTTCGCCGTCCGCGAAGTCGGCGCGGACGTACCAGTTCTTGAGAAGCGGCGCCAGGGAAGCCTCGGCGCCGTCCGGGCCGCGCGATTCCTTCGAGAGGGAGAACACGACCTTGCGCGCGGAACCGCCGGGTTCGGGGATCGTGCCGCCGGACGGTTCGGCGATGTCGGGGTTGTCGGCGAAAAGCTTTTCCGGGTCGATTTCCACGGTGCAGCTGTCGCCGTCGGGCAGGCGGAGCCATCCGACAAGGCGCGGCTTGCCGTCGACCGTCCATTCGCCCACGCCGGTTTCAGGGGTGGAGACCGCGGCCGTCCCGGGAGGCGATTCCGGCGCCGGCTGCTCCGGGCCGACGCCCGGGACGGGCTGGCGGCGCTGCCGCTGCTTCGGGCCGCCGGACGTCTTGTGGCGGCGACGCCACGTGGCGGGGCCTTCGTGGATGCGCCAGCGCGGGCCCCGCCTGCCCATGCCGTCCGGCGTCATGTCGATCTGGACGCGCCTTTCCCAGAACTCCATGCGCGGCGGTATGCCGTCGCGCTCGCGCCACAAGGTGGTGTTGGTTATGAAACGGCGTTCCTTCGCCATGTCCTTCAAGGCTTTCCGCCTGTCCATCGTGGTCTCTAGGTCGGCCAGGGGGGCGAGCAGTCCGCTCACGAAGGCATTCACGCCGTCGCGGTATTTCTCCGCCATGTGGCCGGCGTGCAGACGAAGGGCCGCAATCCCTGATTCGCGCCCGCGGCGGGCTTCGATCTGCAGGAGACGAAGCCCGCCCAGGGCGAACAGCACCGCCGGCACGCCTATGGCCAGCCAGTACAGGTTGAGATTGCGGTTTGCCGAAGACATCAGTCTTCTTTTTCTGGAGCTTCAGGCGGGGGAAGCGGCTTGGCCTGCTTCTTCATGCAACCGCGCTTTCCCTTGATCCATTCGGGCTTCGGATCCTTGCCGTCGCAAGGCTTGCCCTTGCCGCATTCGGGCTTCGGGCCCTTGCCGTCGCAGGGCTTGCCCTTGCGGCATTCCGGCTTCGGGCCCTTGCCGTCGCAAGGCTTGCCCTTGCCGAATCCGCGCTTGCCTTCGGGGCCCTTGCCGAAACCGCGCTTGCCTGCGGGACCGCGGCGGAAGTCGCGGCGGCCGCGGCGGCCTTCCGGCTTCTTGGCTTCCTTGCCGTCTTCATCCTTCACCTCGACGCCGTTCTTGAACACCTTGCGGTCGGAATAGGATGCCCTGGAAATCTCGGCGCCGCAGTGGGGGCAGGTGAACTGCTCGCGGCGGAAGTTGCCGGGGCGGCCGCCGAAACCGCGGCCGAAGGAGCCGCGGCCGCCGAAGCCGTGGCGGAATCCGGGGCCGCCCGGGCGGCGTCCGAATCCGGGGCCGAAGCCGAACCTGCGGTTCATGTCGTCGAATTCGCGGTCGAATTCCTTTTCCATGCGGTCGATTTCGGCCTGGATGTCGACGTCGCCGGCTCCGCCGGTGGCGATGTTGACGGAAGGCTCTTCGTCGCCGGCCGTCACGATGGTGATCGTGGCCTGTCCGCCGGGGATGTCTACGCTCTTGGTGGTGGTCTTGGCGCCGGCGGCGATGCCGGCGGCGGCGCAGATGGCCGCGATCGCTGTTGTCGGGATCTTCATATCGTGCTCCTTTTCCTTTTGCGTTTTGC
Organism: uncultured bacterium; assembly: GCA_902799715.1. Taxonomy (GTDB): domain Bacteria; phylum Verrucomicrobiota; class Kiritimatiellia; order RFP12; family UBA1067; genus CADCBS01. The sequence goes on from CADCBS010000103.1 coordinate 15,267, forward strand.
GTCTTGCGTCCGGCACCATGCCGGGCGAACGGCGCAAATTATAGCGCAAATTGCATCGCGAATTGTCAAGAAATCGTAAAAAGAGAGTAAAAGAATCTATACCGGCGCGCGGGGGCGTCAGCCGCGGAAAATCAGGAAGACGGCCGCGAGGATGCACAGCGAGGCGGCCGCGTAGTTCCACGACACGCCCTGTTTCATCACGAACGCGGAAAACGGCACGAAAACCAGCAGCGCCACGGCCTCCTGCACGATCTTCAGCTGCTCCAGGGACATGGTCCTCGAGCCGATGCGGTTCGCGGGCACCATGATCGCGTACTCGCCCAGCGCGATCGCCCACGACACCAGGACGGCCTTCCAGACCGGCGCGTCCGCCATGTTCTTCAAGTGGCCGTACCAGGCGTACAGCATCACCGAGTTCGACGCGGCGAGCATGAGCACCGCAATCCAGTTCAGTCCGGCCATGCCGTCAGCCCCCCTCCGGCGGCCTGCGTCCGGCCGCGTTCGCGGCCCACGTGGCCTGCCGCGCCACGCCCAGCATGATCGCGGCGTCGTCCTTCGTGCGCACGCCGCGCGAGAATATCCTGTGGACGCCCTGCATCATGTGGTCGGTCTGCTTGTCCTCCATGAAGCCTATCAGGCGCAGCATGTCGCGCCAGTGCGCGAACATCGTGTCCTTCTGCGCCTGCGGGGCGAGCGGGGCCTTTTCGCGCGGCGGGGTGTAAGTCCCGGCGGCGGAGAATATCTCGTAGGCCATGACCATCACCGCCTGGGAAAGGTTTATCGACGTGTAGCTTTCGGCCACCGGTATGCGCACGAGGTGGGTGCACTGCATGACCTCCTCGTTCAGCAGGCCCTTGTCCTCGCGGCCGAACACGAGCGCGACAGGCGCGGACGACGCGATCTCGAGCAGTTCGCCGGCGGTTTCGCGGGGCGTCCTGACGTGCTGGCGGTACAGGCCGCCGCGCGCGGTGGTGCCGACCACGGCGGCGCAGTCGGCCACGGCCTCTGCGAACGTGGCGTACTCCTCGCGCGAGCGGAGCACGTCCACGGCGTGCACGGCGAGCTTTTCGCCTTCCTTGAAGTCGGGGTCCTGTATGCGCGGCGCGGCCAGGCGCAGGCGCGTCATGCCCATGTTCGCCATGGCGCGGCAGCACGAGCCGACGTTGCCGGAGTAGAGCGTCCCGACAAGCACCACGCGGAAATTGTCGAGCGGATTCATCTTCCGGCCCCGGACGCGGCGGGCGCGCCCGCGCCGCCGCCGGACGGCGCGCGGGACGAGCGGGAGTGGTATGTCTTCACCGACGGCGCGCCGCCGTAGCCGTTCCACTCCGTGTGGCGTTCGCCGCGGCGCGGGGCGTCGCGCTCGCCCTCCACCGCCTGCCCGGAGAAGTGCAGGGCGTAGGCGCCGTCGGGCATCCGGTGGGCGATGACGCAGAACAGGCCCATCGAAAGGCAGGCCCACTCTTCGTCGGACGACACGTACTTCGTGCCGATTTCGCTGAGGGTCTGGTATCCGGTGAACGAGCCGCCGCCGGGCAGTTCCACGCGGCAGCGCTTGTCGGACCTGTATTCGGCCTTCTCGCCGCGCATGTCGATGTACGGGGCCGAGTGCATGGAGCCGTCGCCGTAGACGAATTCCACGGTCGCGACGCGGCCTTCCTCGTCCACGAAGTCTATGGCGTACCGCTGCGTAGGCTTGGTTCTGCAGCCGGCGGCGGCGGCGAGCGCCGCCATGGCCGCGACCGTGCGGATAATGCGCATGGAATCCACCTGCCCGCCTTTCAGTTTTCGTTGGAGTGGAGTCCGCCGGATCCGGCGCGGAAGTCGATGTTGGACGTTTCGGGGTCGTCCGGCATGGACTGCGCGCAGTTCCAGATGCAGGCTCCGCAGTGGATGCACTTTTCGCGGTCGAACGCCGGCGGGCCGCCCGGGTTCTCCGGCGGTGTCAGCGCCTGCGCCGAGCACATTTCGATGCAGGTGCGCTTTTCGCATTTCGCGCAGAGCGCGGGGTCGCGCACGCGGACGTGGTCGGCGAAGCCGGGCCGCGCCTGCACCTTGCCGCCCTTCAGCAGGGCGTCCTGGTGCGACATCAGAAGCGTGCCGTCCAAAGGTATCTCCGGCCAGCCTTCGGCGTCCATCACGGCGTCGTGCAGAGGCTTGCGCTCCTTGCGGGCCTTGTCTATCGCCGCCGCCAGCGCCTGCGTGTCGCGCACGCGGTGGAACGTCGCCTTCTCCAGGTCCGGGATGCGCGCGGCCGGGGGCTTCGACTTCGCCGGCAGATGGAGTTTCCCGCCGGTGTAGCCGCACAGGCCCTCGCCCATCATTCCAAACATGAAAGACTTCGAGAATCCGTTGCGCGCGTGGCGCGCCTTTTCCAGGTCCTTCTGGAGCTGCGATTCCCTGCGGGGCTTCACGTAGGCCTCCTCCAGGTTCTCGCGCGTGAAAGGCTTTCCGCTTTCGGCGAGGGAGATCACGCCGCGCGCCAGCATGACGCCTGTGAGCCACGCCTCGTCGACGCCGGAGTTCGTAAGGCAGTTCGTCGAGCCGGAGCCCTCGCCGATGCGCGCGTAGCCGTCGCCCGCGAGGTACGGTTCGCCGTCCAGCCCGGACTCCTGGAGCGACTTCGCGCCCCACGACAGCAGCGTGCCGCCCTTCAGGTGGCGCCAGATGTACGGGTGCGTCATCCAGTGCTGCAGGTAGCGGTAGGAAGTGCGCACGGGCGTGTCCATCCACGACGGCACGAAGATGCCGAGCGACGCCGTGCGCGCCGGGCCCACGTAGAGGAATCCGAAAATCTCCGGCTCGGGGAATCCGAGCGTGTGCAGCACGGTCCCCGGCTCCAGCCCGCACCCGTCCGGCAGGGCCACCACGGCCTTCATGCCCACGGCCCAGTCGTGCCGGTGTTTTCCCGGAGGCAGGCCGTATTCGGCCTCGAGCGCGCGGCCGACGGCCCCCACCGGCCCGTCCGCGGCCACGGTGAGCGCGGCCCTCACGTCCATGCCGGGCATGTACTGGCCCTCCACGGGGCGCCCGTCCTTGTCCACGCCCTGGTCGGCGAGGCGCACGCCTGCGACCCTGCCGTTCTCGAAAAGCGGCGCGGCGACAGGCTGTTCCGGCCATATCTGCACGGTGCCGTGCGACATTATGCGCTCCGCGCACCAGCCCATGAAAGCGCCCATGTTCAAGATCAGCCCGGGCTTCTTCTCCATGAACTTCGGGGTGAAAGGCAGTTCGCGCGCGGAAGGCCCGCGCTTCATGAAAAGCCCGCCCATGCGGAAGCAGGCGTCCATGAACTTCGTCCCGGCCGTCCGCCGCGAGCATCCTATGTGGTCGAACAGGTAGGCGAGCTTCTCCTCCTTCACCTCGATGGCGTTGGGGATGGAAGCGGCCAGGTCTTCGCCCGGGAACGACGCCCGTATCGCGCCGGCCCGCGTGACGATGCCCGACACCCCGAAGCCGGGGCCGTCGGCGCGCTCGTAGCACATGACCTGCAGCGGCATGCCGGGGAGCGCCGCCGAAGGCAGGCGCGGCGTGCCGTCCTCCTTGAATTCCGCGAGGGCCGGCGCGAGCGTTGCGAGGAACCCCGCCGCGGCGGGGCCGAAGCCGGCGACAGCGATGTCGGCTTCCATGGTCTGTCGTTCTGGTGTCTCCATGCAGGAAAGTCTACCAAAAAACGCGCCCGCGGGGACGTTATTTTTGGTAGACTGTGCGCATGAAAACAAAAGAACACGAATGGTCCTATTTCAAATCGGCCGGCCTGGTGCAGGTGAAAATCGAGAACGGAGACGACGTTTCCTGCCTCCGCGACCTCGACCAGAAGGCCTGGACGGCGCTCGCCGCCCCCGTGGCCGGGCTGCGGTTCGACGCCCCCACGCTCAAGTTCCTCGACGCCGACGGCGACGGGCGCATCCGCGCGCCGGAGGTCCTCGCCGCCGTGGAGTGGCTGCGCCCGCGCCTGAAGAGCTTCGACGTGCTTTTCGCCCGCAAAGGCTCCAACGCCCTTTCGGCGGACGACATCGACGCCTCCACGCCCGAGGGCGCGGCGCTCGCCAAGGAGATCGCGCTCATCGCCAAGGCCGCCGGAAAGGACGGCGCCGAAGTTTCGATAGACGACGTCCTCGCCGCCGAAAAGGCGTTTTCCGCCACGCCGTTCAACGGCGACGGCGTGGTCACGGCGGACTCGCTCGCCGGCGACGCGGACGCGATCGCGGCCTTCGAGGCCGCGACGTCCGTCGCCTCCGTGCCGGACCGCTCCGGCAAGCCCGGCCTCGGCCGCGACGGCGCCGAGGCGTTCTTCGCGGGCGCCGCCGCGCGGCTCGCCTGGAAGGCGGCGCGCGGCAAGGACGCCATG
>CADCBS010000104.1 GCA_902799715.1 uncultured bacterium
CCCATCGAGGCGTCGGCGGCGAACCGCGTTCCGCGCCACTCGGCTTCGCGGCGCGCCGCCGCCGGCAGGACCGCCCGCGCGACGGCGCGGGCGTCGCCGCGCGTGAGGCTGCCTTCGCGCTGCACGTAGCCGTATGGCGCTTCCGGGATGCGGTGCACTTCCGCGGCGCGCGCGAGCAGGTGCGGAACGAGGATGAAGTCTTCCATCGTCGCGAGCGACGGGTCGAAGCGCAGCCCGCGCCACAGCGAGGCGCGCGAACCGGCGGAATGCAGGTACGATCCCGTCCGCCCCGACAGGCAGTCGCGCAGGGCGAGCGCCGCGGGAACCGTCTCGTCGCGCGCCGGCGCGGCGCGCCGGCGCCCGCGCGCTGTCACGATTTCCATGCCCCACACCGCGACTCCCGCCGTTTCCTCCTCCGCCGTGCGGCGCACAAGCCGCGCCCACGGTCCGCCGATTTCGTCGTCGGCGTCCGCCCAGAATATCCACGCGCCTCTGGCGGCGTCTATCCCGCGGTTGCGCGCCTCGGCCACGTTGCGCCCCTCGGGCGCCAGGGCCTCGAACCCTTCGCCGAGAAGGCTTTCCGCCTTCCTGGCCTGGTCCAGCGCGGCCCGGCGCAGCGGCCCGAATCCGGGTATGATCACTGTCCCCTTCACCGCGCCAGCCCCTTCGCCATCTCCAAGGTGCGGCGCGCCCATTCCCTGCTGTCGTACGGCGCGGCGAGCCCCGGCCCCGCCGGCTTCACGCCGCCGCGCTCGGCTTCGAGCATCGCCCTGGCCATCGCGCGGGCGTCGCCGTACGGGACCTTCCGCGCGCGCAGCTCGTCCGCGTTTCCGCACCTGTCGCTGACTATCGCGGCAAGCCCGGCGGACGTCGCTTCGAGCAGGACGAGCGGCCACGGGTCGAACGCGCTGGCGAGCAGAAGGCAGGCGTGCGAGCGGTAGAGCGCCGGCACGTCCCGCGGCTGGACGAACGTCCCCGCGCCGCCGTAGAAGTCCAGCTTCCACGTCCCGCCGGCCTCGCGGTAGAGCGTGTACGCCCGCCGCAGGATGTCGATGCGCTTTTCCGGGACGTCGCGCCCGATGTAGATGAAATCCCTTTCGCCCGGCCCGCCGGCGAAGCGCCGCGTGTCGAGCGAGAAAAGCCCTTTGCGCGTTTCGGCGAACCCCAGCCAGCGCGCGTACCGCGCCGCCGATTCCCCGGGCACGTACGCGGCGGAATAGTTTTTCAGGAATCCGCGCAGCGCCCAGCGCGCCGCGAAGCAGCGCAGGCCGGGCCGCCACGGCATGTCGAAGCAGCAGACTTTCGGCACGCCGCGCAGGCGCGGGTCCTGCACGATTCCGCGCACGGTCCTGGAATGCCAGCCCACGGCGAACACGGCGTCGGGGACCGGGCCGCCGGCGCGGACCTCTTCGCCCGGCCCGGCGATCTCCACGTCTATTCCGCGGAAGACGCGCGCCGCGTCGATCTCGGACCCGGAGCGGACGCGCTCCACCACGGCGCGGAACGACACGCCGGGCGTCGCCGCGAGTTCGCGCCAGCAGTCCGCCATGTAGCTGGTCACGCCGGTCCATGCGAACAGTATGTTCATAGACGCTTCAGCCAGCACATCCCGGCCGTCTCGTCCGGCTCGCCGAGCGTTTCGCGCACGGCTTCGGTAACGCCGAAAAGCGGATTGCCCCAGTCGTGCCCGGCGATGAACTTCGTCCCCGACGCGCGCGCCGCCTCGATTTCCGCGCGCACGGCCTCGCGGCGGTGGTCGCCGTCGAGGAACACGAAAACCCCCGGCCCCGCGCTTTCGAGGAATTCGAGCGCGGACGCCTTGCGCAGCTCCACGCGGCCCGACGCGATCTCGCGTTTCAGGATGCGGCGCGCGAACTCTTCGTGCGCGCGCGGCGGCAGGCCGAACGGGTTCCACGAAAAGTTGTCGATCGCCGTCACTTTGCGCCCTTCCGGCAGGGCGGCGGCGAGTTCGCGCGCAGTCATGCCGAAGAGCGTCCCGATCTCGGCCACGTCAAGGCCCGATTCCGCGGCCCAGCGGCACAGCGCTTCCGTCTCGGCCCCGGTCAGGCCGCCGAGCGCGTCGAACGCTCCGTCGCCGGAGTACAGCCCCGCCAGCGTGGAGAGCGCGTGGCGGAGCGTTCCGAAGTTGCGGACGAGGGCCGCAATCTGGCGCAGTTTCTTCATTTTCCCTTCGCCGGGGCTGCCTTCGCGGGGGCGGCCTTGCCCGGCTTCGCGCCCTTTCCTGCGGACAGGCCCTTCGCCTTGCGCACCGAGATCGTGCGCAGGGCGGGGTCGGCCATGCGGCGGTTCCACGCCTGCAGCACGCACGCCGCGCCGGGCTCCAGGATGTCGGGGCCGGTTTCGCGCGCGGGGTATTCGCGCACGATCTTCAGGACGAGACGCTGCGATCCGTCCTTCTCCTTTACGTTCGCGGTTTCCGTTGTCGTGCGGAAGATGTCGGACTGTCCGCCCTTGCCCGGAAGCGACAGCGTGAAAGATTCCGGGACGTGCTCTATCTTCGTCCATCCGGCGGGAAGGTTCACGGTGAACGTCTCCTTCAGCGGCGAGCGGTTGCGCTTCACGAGGACCGGCGCCATGCGCTCCCCCTCCCCCGTGCCGAACGCGGCGTCGGGCAGGCTGGGGAGGACGAGCGAGAGCACGCCGTCCGATATCGTCGCGTATCCGGGCGACTTCGCCGACCAGGAAAGAGTGGCCGGGTATGCGTTCGTCGCAGCTGCGAGCGGTCCGGACGCGACGGCGTCGCGCGACAGGGCGGACACTATCCTGGCGTGTTCGCGGCGGCGTTCCTCGGGCAGGAGTTCGCTCCATTTCCTGCGCCATGCGCCGACCTTGGGGCCGCGGATCGTGTCGGTGCACGAGAACGCCACCGAGCCGTCGCGGGAAACGTCCAGCGTCCATTCGGCCGCCGACGCGTCGGTGGCTTCCGCGGGGACGCCTTCGAGCGTGGACATCGTGCCGGCGGCGACGTCCAGGAGCGTGTCGCCCGCGTAGGCGCACGTGTCGATGGGCGTGTATTCGTTCTGCGTGCCGACGTACCACGACGGGCGCGTCTTGAACGGCCATATCCAGTTGCGCCAGCCGCGTCCGGGGCGGACGTGCAGGACCGGCGACGCGAATGCGGCCACGTCGGGGTGCGCCCTGTTCCAGGCGGCCAGCTCCTCCACGGTTCCGGCGTCGCCGGCGCCGAGCATGTAGCGCGTCTTGCATCCAGCGCTTTCGAGCAGGGCGGCGAGCGTGTTCACGTAGTCGGCGGCGCTCGCGTAGCCCTCGCGCAGAACGTCGTCCGGCGACGCGAAGTTGCGCTCGGCGAGCGGCACGGCCCAGCATCCCGGGCCGGCGATTCTCACGCGCCGGTGCAGCGCGTTGCGTATCGCCTGCGCCGCGGCGGCCGGGCCGGAGGCGCCGGCGGCGGCTTCGCGGGCGAAGCGCTTCGTGGCCGGCCCGGCCTTTGCGCGCGCCGCGGCGAGGCGCGCCGACAGGCGCTTCGCCGCCTCCGCGGCGTATGCGGCCGGCAGCGCCACCTGCACCGACGGGCGGTACGCCAGCGCCGGCGGGCAGGCCGGCTCCGGCTTGACGGGACGCAGGCCGAGCCGTCCCCATTCGTAGTCAACCGTCCCGTTCCTGTTGGTGGACACGGTGGCCGCCACGCCCGTCTCGCGCCATTCGAGCGGCAGGTCGGCAGGCGCGTTGACCGCGAACATGGAGAAGTCCACCGGGCCCGGGCCGTCGAAGACTTTCGACGCCGCGAACGGCGCCGGGGAGTTCGATACGGCCGTGGCCGTGACAAGGCTGATGACCGAGCCTTTCGTCACGGCCGGCAGCGAGACCACCATTATCTTGCCGGGCGAGTACCGCGGGGCGGCGCCGTTCCAGGAGGCGTCCATCACGTTCACCTCCTTGGCCTTGTCGAGCACGTGCGTGGTGCCGTCGGGGTTCTTCACCGACGCATGGACGATTTCCACGTTCTTCCATTCGGGGCAGTATCTCAGCGTGATCTCGGACGACGACTTCATGCCGTTGTACGTGAGCACCTGCTGCACCACGGCGTTCGTCTGCACCCACGAATGCGGGCTCTTGATGTTTACCGTGCGGATGCTCTTGATCGTGCGCACGTCGGCGTCGTCGCCGCGCTTTCCGGCGAAGAGCGGATCGAGGCGCTCCGCCGTCTGCGCCGCCGCGAGCGCGGCCTTGAGCTTAGGATACGTCTCCGGCGCGAACTCCACCGCGTTGGCGCGCCACGTGCGCGTGGCGGAAAGGACGCCGTTGGTGAAGCCGTAGGACAGCGAGAACTCGAACCCGCCGTCGCCGCTCGACGCCACGGCCGGCGGCGGAAGCGGCGCGGCCGCGCCGAGCCGCCCGCGCGTGTCGATCTCCACGGTCTCGACCGACTCCGCCGTGGCCGTGGTCAGCAGCGTGAAGCGCCGCGCGGGCAGGGACGTGTTGTCGTCGAACAGGAAGTTCGGCAGCCCCACTGCCTCCGAGAAGAACGGCACCGACAGCCGGTCCGCCGTTTCGCCGCGCAGCACCGCGCAGCGTATCTTCGAGACGAGCTCCACCGTCAGCGGGACAGACGTGTCGGAAAGGTCCGCCGGCGAGATTTCGAGCGACAGCAGCTCCGACCCGGGCGACAGCGCCGAAAGCACGCGCTCGAAGAACAGCCTGCGCTCTTCGGGCGAGCGGCGCAGCATCCCGCCGCGGTAGATGTTGTCGTTCATGCCGGACGTTTCGATCTTCGTCTTCATGTAGATCGAGCCGTCGGGCGATACGGAGCCTCTGCTCGCCACGCGAAGTCCGTTCGCCGACGCCGGCGGCGTCGGCGACGTCAGCAGCGTTTCGCCGCCTTCGCGCGCCACCAGGAAGGACTTGTTGGACAGATACGCCGGGAAAAGCTCGCTCGACGTCTCGTCCGTGGAGTCCATCAGGATGTAGCGGTCGGCGCCTTTCAGGTCGTTCCCTTCGCGCTCCACGGCGGTGATCGCGTGGTTGAAGAACGGCTGCGGAACTTCGCCGTCGAGCTTCGCGCCCGCGTGGATCAGGACGGGGAACGCCTGGATGCCGGCCTCCATCAGCATGGCGGCGAGGAGCGCGGCCTTGTCGCGGCACACGCCGTAGCGGTTCCTGAACGTCAGGTCCACGTCGTGCGGCTCGTAGCCCGGCGAGGTGTCTTCCACCGTCAGGCCCATGTACCGTATCTCCTGCGAAACAAACCTGTAGATGGCCTTGATCTTGTCGTCGCGGCTTTTCAGCCCTTTCGTGAGCTCGGCCGTCTTGGCGGCGATCTCCGGCGAGATCCTGTCGAGGTGCGGCTTGCATATCTTCCAGTACCAGGTGGATATCTCCCTCCAGTCCGCCGCCGTGGAAAGCCTCAGCGACTGGACCTGCGTGTACAGCGGCGGCGAGTCGGGCTCGGGATGCGCCTGCGGCACGTCACGCACCTTCCACGCGTACAGGCGGCGCCTGCCGCGCAGCCTGCGCTCCGGGAGCTTCTCCACCGTGCCGGGCACGGGGTTCCGCAGCCTGGCCGACATCGGCAGGCGCGCTTCAGGCGCGTCGAACGTCACGGTCGTCGCCAGTATCGGGTACGTGTATTCCAGCGTCGCTATGTCGCCCCAGAAGTCGCGCGCGCGCGGCTTCAGGGCGCGGCGGCACGTCACCACGCGGCGCACGTCGCCAGGCTTCAGCCCCGGTATGCGCATCGTGGCGCGCTTGTCCAGCGGGTCGTATATGTTCTGCGACATCGAGCTGTTGTCGGTCGCCACGCGCACCGCGCCTCCGGTGACGGCCAGCTCGCGCATCCCGCCTTCCTGCGGGAACACCTGGCAGGCGAGCACGCCGGCGTCGCCGTAGCGCTGCGAGAAATGCAGGTCCGCCGTGCCGTACTCCTTGCTGCCGCTCTCCGTCATTATCTTGACCCACTCTTCGTCCCACATCACGTACGTGCCGTCGGCTTCGTAGCGCGTGTGGATGCGGTCGTCCAGGATCACGACATCGGCGTCGGGGTATTTGTCGGCAGTCGCGGACCTGGCGGCTTTCAGCACCTCCGCGGGGCTGGCCATGAACTCGGCCGGCATGTCCGGCAGGCCGGGAAACCCGGGCACGGGGCTCGGGACGCCCGCCGCGGCCGCGCCGGCGGCCATGGCGAACAGCATCGCCATATCTGTTTTCTTCATTGTCGCGGTTCCTTTCTTCTCTTCATCGCGTCTTCATTGCGCATCGTCCGCGGGCCGCTCCGGCGGACGGTGCGGCCCGTACAGGTCTTTCCTCCGCGCGCGCCACGCCCTGCGTGTCGCCGCGCACTCTTCCAGAATGCCGCCGAGGCCGCCGGACTGCAGCCTCGCGAGAATGTCCTTCCGCCCGCACAGCTTGTCGAGCCATCCGGGGCGCGCGCCCGCCGCCATTTCGTCCGGGCATTCGCGCAGGAGCGCGTCTAAAAGGACGAACCCCGCCGACGCCGTTAGCGGCTCCGCGCCCCGGACCCGCTCTAACAGCACGCCTTCGCGCGCGGCGCCCTCCGGCGCGGCCGGCGGCGCCGAGTACGGGCGCAGCCCCCAGCCGAACCGCTCCATCGCCGGCGAAACCCGGCGCGCGAACCGCCACGCGTCGCGCAGCGGCGCGCCCGCGAAGCGGAACGCCAGCGCGCCGCCCCTGTCGCAGTCCATCGCAGGGAACGCTTCGCAGAACACGGTCGCGGGATAGGCCGCCGCGCAGTCCCACGACCTCAGCGCCGGGCTCGGCGGCAGCCACCCTTCCCACGGCCCCGTTTCCGCGTGCGACCAGCCCGGAATCGCCGCTATTTCAAGGTCGATGTCCAGCCCTTTGTCTTCCGCGATCCACGCCGCCGCCTCGCCGGGCGTCATGCCGTGGCAGAATGGAACGTCGACCGGCCCCACGAATGATTCCAGCTCCGGATCCATGCCAAGCCCGTCGCAGACCCCGCCAAGCGGCACCGGGCGGTCTTCCACGACCACCGCCACGCCCGCTTCCGCCGCCGCCTCCAGCGTCAGCGCCAGCGTCCCGAGGTACGTGAAGCACCGCGTCCCCACGTCCTGCAGCGAGAACGCCAGCGCCGAAAGCCCTTCTAAATGCTCGCGGCGCGGACGCCTGTTCTCCCCGTAGAGCGAAAAGACCGGCAGCCCGAGATGCGGATGCGTGGCGTCGCCGGTCTTTTCCCCCGCGCCCGCCGCTCCGAAGAATCCGTGCTCCGGCGAGAAAAGCGCGGCGAGCCTGCCGGGGAACGCCGCCGCCAGGCGCTCCGCCGCGCCCGTGGCCTGGTGCGAAACGAGCCCGAACCGCCCGCTTCTCGCCGCCAGCGCCCCGGCGATCCCGTTCCGGGAAACCTTTGTTCCGCGTTTCATGCCTTCCCCGACTCCAATGCTATGCGCATCGACGCCATGCGCCGCGCCATGTTCGCGGCGCACGGCTCTTCCGGCGGGTCTTCCGCCACAAGCGAATCCGCGGCGGCCGAATGCAGCCATGCGGCGGACGCCGCCGCAAGCCATGCCGTCTCCTCCCCGGAGCCCGCCGGATCCGCGCGCGCCATGCGCGCCCAGCGCGCCGCGATCGCCCCGGCCAGTATGTCGCCCATCCCGCCGGACGCCATGAAAGGGTTGCCCGCAGGGCATGTGTACGGTTCGCCGCCGCCAGACGGCGCTACGATCGTGCCCGGGCCTTTCAGCACCACGGTCGCGCGGTACAGCCGCCGCAGTTCGAGCGCGGCCGCCATGCGGTCCGCCTCCACGTCCCCCGGCGTGCATCCCAGCATCGCGGCCGCCTCGCCGGCGTGCGGCGTCACCGTGATCCGCAGTTTCCCGCCTTGCGTGAAGTCGCGCCCCGCCGCGCGCCACCGGGCGAGAATCGCCAGGGCGTCGGCGTCTATGACGAAATTCTCCGCTCCGCACGACAGCAGCTCCGAAAGGACTCGCTCCGCGCCGGGCGACGTCCCAAGCCCCATGCCGGCGGCTACGGCGTCCGCCCGCGGCGGCGCGTCGTCGGGCGGCAGGTTGCGGAAGGTCGCTTCGGGGACGAGCGCGGCCGCCGCCGCGCGCGACTGCTCCGGCG
>CADCBS010000105.1 GCA_902799715.1 uncultured bacterium
GCTACCAGCGTTCGTTCTGAGCCAGAATCAAACTCTCAGAAAAAGATTGCTTGCGCCCCGCGCGCCGCAGCGCGCAGAGCCGTCCCGCTAAAACCGCTTTCACGGCTCCGCGGAACTCCCGCTTCTCCTTTGTTCCTTCTCCCTTCCAGAGAGAGGCTGAAGCCTCTCGCCGCAAAAGGAGTTTTGCTTTCTACCGTTCGCTATTCAAAGAGCAACGTGCCCCTGTGGGGGAACGCGGAGACAGAGTGTAGCACAATGCCGGTGTGGAATGCAAGCGGGAAATGAAAAATTTTTGATTTTTTTTGGACCGCCGCGAAAACGCGGCGGCACAGGACGGAAAAACAGGGGAGGGACGGGGAGGGGAGGGGATGGGGATGGGCTTGCGGGGGTTTCGGGGGCTTGCGGGGGTTTCGGGGTTTCGATTGCTATCGGTTGCTTTCGGGGGCTATCGAGGGCTATCGATTGCATTCGGCCGCTATCGATTGCATTCGACGGCTTTCGGTTGCTTTCGACTGCTATCGGTTGCTTTCGACTGCATTCGATGGCTTTCGGCGGCTGGCGGTTGCCGGCGGGATGCGGCTGCGGATTGACTTTCTGCTTTCATTTGCGGCGGAAGATGGTACAATTTCCAGAACGATTCTCAACCGCAACGGACGGACGAAAATGCCTATAATGGATCTTCTCGCGCGCAACGCGCGCAACACGCCTAACGAAACAGCATTGGTGGAAATCAATCCGCAGGAACTCGAAAGCCGCGGAACGACATGGCGCGAATATTCGCTCGTGGAATCTTCGAGGATGGATTCCTTCAGGAGCGAAATGACATGGGCGCAGTTCGACGAAAAGGCCAACCGCTTCGCCAACTTCCTGCTCACGCGGAACGTCAAGAGGGGCGACAAGATCGCCATCCTCCTGATGAACGGCCTGGAATGGCTGCCGATATACTTCGGCATCCTGCGCGCCGGGGCGATGGCCGTGCCGCTGAACTACCGCTACACCGCAGGCGAGATACGCTACTGCCTGGATCTCGCCGACGCCGACGGACTGGTGTTCGGACCGGAATTCACCGGGCGCGTGGAAGACATAGCCGACTCGATCCCGCGCGTGCGCCTGCGCCTGTACGTAGGCGACGACTGCCCGTCGTTCGCCGAACCGTACCGCGCGATGGTGTCGTTCTGCTCTTCGCGCCAGCCGGACATCCCGGTTTCCGAAGACGAGGACGCCGCGATATACTTTTCGTCCGGCACGACCGGATTCCCCAAGGCCATAGTCCTGCGCCACAGATGCCTTTCGCACGCGTGCCTGACGGAGCAGAAACACCACGGCCAGACGAAAGACGACGTGTTCCTGTGCATACCGCCGCTGTACCACACCGGCGCGAAGATGCACTGGTTCGGGTCGCTGCTGGCGGGCGGGCGCGCGGTGCTGCTGAAGGGGGTGAAGCCCGAATGGATACTCCGCGCCGTTTCGCAGGAGAAGTGCTCGATAGTGTGGCTGCTCGTGCCGTGGGCGCAGGACATACTTGACGCGCTGGACCGCGGAGAGTTCAAGCTGCAGGACTTCGACCTGTCGCACTGGCGGCTGATGCACATAGGCGCGCAGCCGGTGCCGCCGTCGCTCGTGAAGCGCTGGAGGAAGGTTTTCCCGCACCACGCCTACGACACCAACTACGGGCTTTCCGAATCGACCGGCCCGGGATGCGTGCATCTTGGCGTGGAGAACACGGACCACGTGGGGGCGATAGGCGTTCCCGGGTACGGATGGGAGGCGAAAATAGTGGACGCCTCCCGCCGGGAGGTCGCGCCCGGCGACGTCGGCGAGCTGGCCGTGCGCGGCCCCGGCGTGATGCGCGAATACTACAAGGACAAGAAGGCGACGGCCGAGACGCTCGACGCGGACGGCTGGCTGTACACCGGCGACATGGCGCAGCGGCGCGACGGCTTCATATACCTTGTGGACCGCAAGAAGGACGTGATCATAACCGGCGGCGAAAACATCTACCCGGTGCAGATCGAGGATTTCCTGCGCGCGCACCCGGCGGTGAAAGACGTGGCCGTGATCGGCCTGCCGGATCCGCGGCTCGGCGAAATCGCCGCCGCCGTGGTGGAGGCGAAGGAGGGCGCGACGGTCGACGCGGCCGCGCTCGACGCCTTCTGCCTGCCGCTGCCGCGCTACAAGCGCCCGCGCAAGTTCATATTCGCCCCGGTGCCGCGCAACCCCACCGGGAAGATCGAAAAGCCGCGCCTGCGCCAGATGTACGCAGGCGGATCGCTGGTGGCGCGCCAGAACGAGCTGGAGGGCTGACGCCGCGGCGGCGGCCGCAAAGGCGCCGGCGCGTCAGGCGACCGGCGCGGCCGGATTGCCGAAGACCGTCTCGCCGGGCTTGACGTCCAGGATCGCCACGGCGCCGAGGCCTACGACGGCGCCGGCGCCGACGGTGCGGCGCGGCGCGATCTTAGCGCCCGGATACAGGACCGCGCCGTCGCATATTCTGGCGCCGCCGCCCACGGCGCAATGCGCGTACACGTGCGCGAAATCGCCCACGGAGGCGTCGTGCCCCACGACCGCGCACTGGAACACGCAGGTGTGGCGGCCCACCGAAGCGTCGGCCGAGACCGTGGCGAACTGCGCGACGAACGAACCTTCGCCGATGCGCACGTTCGGCCCGACGGAAGCGGTGCGGTGGACGAGGGATATGAACCTTCCGCCGCGCCCTTCCATAAGCGAAACGCATCTGCGGCGCGCGGCGATGCCGCCGATCGCGGCGATGAACGCGTCGCACGGGCCGGGCTCGTATGAATCGGGCGAACCCACGACGGGCGGATAGCCGGCGAAGCCGTCCAGCGCGTCCGGCCGCGCGTCGAGGAATCCGGCGATTTCGAAATCGGTGCCGTAGCCTATGCAATCGCGCGCGGCGCCGCAAAGTTCGCGCCCGAAGCCGCCCGCGCCCACTATCAAGAGCCTGTGCATGTACCCACGCCCTCCAGTCCGCGCCGCGCCGTCAAGGCTCCACGCCGGCCGCCGCGGCGAGGTCCGCGACCGTGCGGTATTTTTCCAGCTCCGCGAACGGCAGCGGACGCCCGCGCCTGCGCTCCACGAGCAGGCACAGGCCGAAAGCCGCCATCGACCCCCAAACCGGCGACGAGCGGAATTCGAAATCCGCCCCCGCGCCGGGGACCTCCAGCACGTCTGCCGCGTCTCTGATGAATTCTTCCATGATTCCGTCTCCGGGCGCGCCGCCGTCAGGGATCCTCCGACCAGCGGATGTAGCGCGTCTTCTTGTCCACGACCATCGCAATCGCCCGGACGCGGTGGGTGACGCCCGCCGAGGCCCCGACGATGGTGATTTCGAAATACGATTCCGGCACATAGCCCAGATACTGGCTGGCGGTGTTGCCGAGAGAGCTGTCGCCCATGCGCGAGTTCATGTCGTTCCAGTCCTTGAACGGTCCGAACGCCATGGAGGAATTGTCGCTCGGCTCCACGGTCTCGCGCTCCTGCATGATGGCGGCCACGATTGTGTCGGCGTCGTCCTGGTCGCCGATGCCGGGGACGGAAAGCAGGACCTCGCGCGAGGCGGCGTTCACGTTTATCTTGCCGGCGCCGAAGACGTCGAAGAACGCGGTGAGGGGCTTCACCGTTATCTGGTCGGACGGCTTCGCGTCTGGGTTCAGCACGCCGCCCGTCAGCAGCACCGGGTTTTCCGCGAACGCCTTGACCATCTCCAGCTCGCGAAGGTCTGTTATCTCGCCGTTGCGGGTCTTGTAGGGCGTCTCGAGCGATTCGTAGTAGTCGTCCTCCGCGCCCTCGCGCCCGGTGGCCAGGTCGTCGGTGTCGCGCCAGTCGGTCCAGCTGTCGACGATCGCCTCGCGCAGCTCGTCCATCTCTTCGGGGATGCCGGCCTGGGTGAGTATGCTGTCCCAAATCTTGTCGTAGTTGGCGTCGCCGCCGGCGTACAGCAGGTTGATGTTCCACTTAGCCTCGAGCGGCTTGATTATGACGGTTACTGTGCCGCCGTCGGGATCGAGGGGATCAACCGGTATCGCGCCGGTGGTGGCCGTGCCGCCGCGCTTTATCGCGCGCTTCTCCAATATCCACCTGTCTTCCTCCAGGAGCTCGTCGATATTTTCGTCGGCCGCGGCGTCGGAGACGTCCTGATAGTCCTTGAGCAGCATTTCCGCGATCGGGATTCCGGCGGCGGTGAGGTGGTCCACGTGCGCGCGGCGGCGCACGTACCTGTTCACGTTCATCTGGAGGATCGCGTCGGTGGAGAAACTGAGCACCATCACCGAAAGCACGGCGATAAGCCAGATGGCCAGCACGAGGGCGCTGCCGCGCCTGCGGGCGGAGTATTTGCGCGGGCATGCAGTCATCGCGGCCTATCCCGGGGATGGTCCTTGCCGACGACCGACGGGGCGGAGATCGGGTTCTGCGAAATGTCGGAAAGGGGAATCTGCACGTAGCGGCGGATTTCCATCGGCACGTCGTCTTCGCCGGACGGCGACAGTGTGAACGTCAGCTCCACCGCGCGGGGGATCGTGTTGGACGAATTCCACTCGTCCTGCCAGTTCGG
Source organism: uncultured bacterium (assembly GCA_902799715.1). GTDB lineage: Bacteria > Verrucomicrobiota > Kiritimatiellia > RFP12 > UBA1067 > CADCBS01. The sequence goes on from CADCBS010000105.1 coordinate 4,574, forward strand.
GCGGCCATCGTCGAGATACGGCTTCGAGGCGTCGAGGACGCGGCAGTTGAATCCCTGCACGCCGTCCACCAGCATATAGGGCGCGACCTGGTCTTCGTCGTCGGGATCGAAGCCGTCGGGCTGGAGTTCGCCGCGCCAGGCGCGCACCATCAGCCCGCCCGGCTCCTGTCCGGAAGGCGGCTCCGCCCACAGTTCCACGGTGTGCGGGGTGCGGGCGAGGTTTGACGACGCGCCTACTATCGCAGTGCCGAGCTTGGTCCAGCGGATCCTGTCGGCGGCGTTGGGGCCTTCGCCGTTGTCGATCAGCATGAAGCCGTAGTCGTCGGACTTCGAGCCGGTGGTGGGATAGTACGCGGAGCGCAGGCCGGACACGACCTGGGAAAGGGCGTAGTCGGAATGCTGGAGCTTTTCGGCGAGTTCGCCGGACCGCCGCCAGGAATTGGAGACCACGCCGACGCTCATGAACACCACAACCATGATGATTGCCGTGAGAGATACGGCCAGCAGGACTTCGAGAATCGTGAAGCCTGCGGATTCCCTGGCTGTGGCTGCGGAGGCCATGTCGCGGACTCGTGCGCTGGGCGGGGCGCGTCAGTACAGGCCGCGGACCCTGCCGGTGGACGTGTCGACGTCTATGCGGCGGTACGCCGGCGACGCCGAAGTTCCGGGCATGAGCTTGATTTCGCCGGCCACGGGCACGACAAGCCCCGCGCCCTTGTACACCAGGACGTCGCGCACCGGCAGGCGCCATCCCTTCGGGCGGCCGAGCAGCTTCGGGTCGTGGGACAGCGAGTATTGCGTCTTCGCCATGCAGATCGGCAGGCGCGCGGTATCGGGGTCGGCCTGGAGGGCTTCGATTTTTGCGCGCGCGGTCTCGCTCCAGTCCACGCCGTCGCCGCCGTAGACCTCGCGCACGAGCTTTTCCGCGCGGGCGGCGAGCGGCTCTTCCGGCTCCGAGAGGAACGCGAAGGAATTGGGCCTGTCGCAGGCGTCCACGACGGCCTGGGCGAGTTCGAGAGCGCCTTCGCCGCCCTTGAGCCAGTGGTCGGACACGGCGAAGGCGGCGCCGGCGGCCTCGGCGATCTTGCGCACGAGCGCGCGCTCGGCGGGGGTGTCGGTGTAGAACGCGTTCAGGCACACAACGGGCTGCACGCCCGAGCGGCGGATGATGTCGATGTGCGCCAGCAGGTTGTCGCATCCCTTGCGCAGCAGGTCGAGGTTTTCGGTGGTGTAGACCGGATCGAGCGGCAGGCCGGCCTTCACCGCGGGCGCGCCGCCGTGCGCCTTCAGCGCGCGGACCGTGGCCACGAGCACCACGGCGTCGGGCTTGAGGCCGGAGCAGCGGCACTTGATGTTCCAGAATTTCTCGAAACCCATGTCGGCGGCGAAGCCGCTCTCCGTGACCACGTAGTCGCCGAGGGCGCACGCCAGGCGGTCGGCCACGACGGAATTCTGCCCGATGGCGATGTTTGCGAACGGGCCGGCGTGGACGAAGACCGGCTGGCCTTCGATCGACTGCATCAGGGTGGGCTTGCAGGCGTTCACGAGCAGGGCGCACATCGCGCCGTCAACTTCGAGGTCGCGCGTGGTGACGGGGCGGCCGCTCTTGGAATACGCCACCACGATGCGGCCCAGGCGCGCGCGCAGGTCGGCCAGGTCTGCCGCCATGGCGAGGATGGCCATGACCTCGGACGCGACGGTGATGTAGAAGCCGCTGTCCATCCTGAAGCCGTCGAGCGCGCCGCCGCGGCCGATCTCGATGTCGCGCAGGCCCTGCGCGCAGAAGTCCATCGCCCAGCGCATCTGCACGCGCGCGGGGTCGATGTCGAGGCGCTTCAGCCCGCGTTCGGCCAGCCAGGCGTCGTCGTGGTTGCGCTCGTGCTGCATGCGGCTGTTCAGCGCGACCATGGCAAGGTTGTTGGCGTTCGTCACGGCGTCGATGTCGCCGGTCAGGCCGAGCGAGAGGGCGGTGAGGGGCACCACCTGCGCGAGGCCGCCGCCCGCGGCGCTGCCTTTGATGTTGAACGTGGGGCCGCCGGAAGGCTGGCGCACGCAGCCGACCACCTTCCTGCCCATCCTGCCGAGGCCCTCCACCAGCCCGAGCGTGGTGGTGGTCTTGCCTTCGCCGAGCGCGGTGGGCGTGATCGCGGTGACGTCTATGTACTTGGCGCGCTTCCGCCCTCCGAGGCGTTTCAGCACGCGCACGGCGTCGACCTTCGCGAGCGTCTTGCCGTAGGGGTCCCACTCGCCGTCCTCGAGCCCCAGCTCCGCGGCGAGTTCCGCGGCCGGGCGCAGATTCTCCTCCGCCGCCTCGGCGATTTCCCAGTCCTTCATCTTCACGGGATCGAGTTTCATTTCCTGCCTGCCTTTCGCGTTTTCGCCGTCCGTTTTCCCGCGCGGCCGCCGAGGTACGCGGCGAGCCCTTCGGCGCGCAGCCTGCACGCCGGGCACTTTCCGCATCCGCCGCCGGGGATGCCGTTATAGCACGTGAGGGTTTTCTCCCGCACGAAATCGAATATCCCGAGCTCCGCCGCCAGCGCCCACTCCTGCGCCTTCGTCATGTCCATGAGCGGCGCGACGATCCTGAACGGCCACTCCATCGCGAGGCGCATCATGCGCTCCTGGGCGCGTATGAACGGCGCGCGGCAGTCGGGATAGCCGGAATAGTCGGCCTGGGACACGCCGGTGTATATCTCGCGCGCGCCGAGCGACTTCGCGAACACGCCGGCGGCGAGCAGGAAGAACGCGTTGCGGCCTTCCACGAAAGTCGTGGGGCACGACGCGCCCGGCTTCGTCTCGATGGGGATGGAAGAGTCGAGCAGCGCGTTCGTGGCGAGGGCGGGGTAGAACGACAGCGGAACGATCCTGTGCGGGGCGAGCCCGAACTCGCGCGCCACGCCGCGCGCGTACTTTATCTCCTCCGCGTGCCGCTGGCCGTAGCGGAACGTGACCGCCGCGACCGCGCCGGGGCCGTGGCGGCGGACGGCGAGCGCCGCGCATATCGCGGAATCCTGCCCGCCGCTGAGCACCACGACGGCCTTGGCCGCCGCCCGCGCGCCTTGCCTGTCCGCGCCGGCCATGGCTCAGACCGCCGCCGCCATTTCCGCCAACGCCAGCCGTGCCAGGCTTGTCAGCAACTTGCCTACCGCCACCGCCACCGCCGCCAGCATAGAATGTGGCAACGCCAGAGATGTCGCATTCAAAGCCTCCGCCGCCACTACCGGCATTGCGGAAATCACCACTGTCAATAGCGCTGCCGCCCACTGCAAAAGCGCCGCCACCGCCTCCTGCAAGACCATCGCCATTGCCC
>CADCBS010000106.1 GCA_902799715.1 uncultured bacterium
GGCGCCGCGGCGCCGTCCGCCGCCGCAGGCGCGCGCGACGGGCCCCCCGTCACGCCGGAGATGTCGAGCGGGCCTTCGGCCGCGCTCGCGCAGTCGATGGAAAACGGCGCGCTGGCCCGGCTCGAGGCCGACGGCTCGCCGCGCACGCGCGTCCTGGTGCGCAGGCTCGCGAAGCTCAACGAGAGCCGCGACCTGGTGGCGGCCATATCCACGATAGAGGAGCTACGCTCGCTGCCGGACGCGCGCATGGCGGCGGACGATTTCCTGGCGCGCCGGCTCGGCGAGCTGAACATGGAGCTGCTGATGAGCGGGCGGGAAAACAAGTGGACCGCCGAAGTGTCGATCGGCCAGGGCTACACGCTGCAGCGCCTCGCCTGGGAGCACGGAACCACGGTGGCCGCGCTCATGCGGCTGAACGGCATAGGCGATCCGCGGAAGATCCGCGCCGGCCGCCGGCTGACCGTGCTGGAGCACCCGAAATTCCGTCTCGAGGCCGATTCCCGTTCGCGCGTGGCGGATCTGTACATAAACAGGCGCTTTTTCAAGCGCTACGCGCTTCTCGCCGCGCCCGCGGCGGGAGAGCGCGAGGTGTCGCGCGGCGAGTCCGCAAGCTCCGCGCTGAAGAACCTGGGGATTTCCGTGCGGCCGGATGACCGCGAGGAACTGCTGATGTTCCTGTCGCCCGGGTCTGTGGTGCACGTGGAGTGACAGCGCGCCGCGCCGCCGTCAGGCGCGGGCCAGGGCCGCGAGCCACGAAAGCTCGCGGCGCCGCATCGCCCTGTAGCCGGCTTCGTCCGTGTCGCAGGCGCCGGACAGGTGGTCCATCCCGTGCGCGGTGTACAGCAGAAGTTCGCGCGCGGGCGTCCATCCGGCGCGGCGCGCGCCTTCGCGCACGGCGCAGTCCGCATTCACGAAAAGCTCTCCGGTCAGGCCCGCCGGCTCGCCGGGTATCGGGTCGTACCGCTGCGTGATGACATCGGTGGGGCCTTCGTGCCCCATTATCGCCATGTTCAGCCGCGCCGATTCGCGGTCGTCCACGAGATGCACGGCCACCGCGCGCCACGGCTCGCGCGCGCGGACGCGCCTTTCAGAGCGCGCCGCGAAAAACGCGGCGGCGCGGCGCAGCTCCGCGCGGGACGTTCCGGCGGCGCGCGGCAGCGCGCCGTCCACGGATATTTCCGCGCTCACGCCGCCCCTCCCCCGCCGGACAGCGACCTGCGCACGGCGATTTCGTACAGTATCTCCTCGGCGGCGCGGCCGAGGGCCCCGGCCTCGCCCGTTTCGAGCGGGCGCACCGCGGAATCGAGGGCGGCGGCGGCTTCCGCGCGCGACGCCTCGTTCCGCAGCCATCCCGCCAGGAATCCGGCGGTGCGCGCGGGCGTGAACGCGCCCTGCAGCAGCTCCGGCATGACTTCGCGCCCGGCCACGATGTTCGCAAGCCCGACGTGCCTGACGCCCTTGATGACGAGCCGCGCGAACAGCGCGAGCGGCGCGGACACGGCGTAGACGAGCACGCTGGGGCATCTGGCCAGCGCGGCTTCGAGCGTGGCGGTTCCGCTCGCCACGGCGGCCGCCTCGGCCGTGCGCAGGATTGCGCGCGCCCCGCCGTCCTCCACCGCCAGGCGCGACGGCGCGTCGCCTGCGTTCGCGGCGATGGCGCCGTCGATGGCCGCCCTGGCGCGGGCCGACGCCGCCGGTATCGCGAACTGCACCGGCTGCGGCGAGAGCTCGCTCTCGACCTCGCGCGCGGCCTTCAGGAGGCGTGGCAGGCAGCGTTCGATTTCGCCGCGGCGCGAGCCCGGCAGCAGCGCCACGCGGCGTACGCCTTCCTCCCACCGGTATCCCGGCGCGCCGGCCTCGTCTTCGCGCCGGAAGACGTCGGCGAGCGGATGCCCTATGAAAGTCGCCTTGAATCCGGGCATATCGGGGAAGAGCGCCGGCTCGAAGGGGAAAAAGCAGAGAAGCCTGTCCAGCGACGCGGCGATGCCGGGGATCCTCCCCCTGTGCCACGCCCACACCTGCGGGCACACGATGTGCACGGCCGGCACGCCGGCGGAATGCGCGAATCGCGCGAGGCGCAGGTTGAAACCCGGGTAGTCCACGGTCACGACGGCGTCGGGGCGCCATTCCGAGACCATGCGCTTCATGTCGCGCATTGCGCGCATGAAGAAGGGCAGTTTCTTCAGCACCGGCCAGAAGCCCATCACCGCCATGTCTTCCACGCGGTATGCCAGCTCCGCGCCGCGCGCGGCGGTCTCCGCGCCGCCAGTGCCGCGGAATTCGATTTCTTCGTCCGTGCGGGAGCGGAGTTCGTCGATGAGCCTGGCGGCGTACATGTCGCCGCTCGCCTCGCCTGCGCAGAGGAGGATCTTCACCGGGCGGCGTCCTTCCGGGCGGCGGCGGCCCCGAACGACGGACGCTCCGGCGCGAGTGGCGCGGGCGGCAGGTCCGTGGCCACGCCTGCGATCGCGATGCCGCGCGCGTCCGCCATCGCCACGGTCTTTTCGATGTCGAGTATCATCAGCCGGTGCGCCTGGAACGCGAGCGCGGACACCTTGGCGCGCGAGAGGGTCTTTACCGTCTTCGGGCCGATCACCGGGATGTCGAAGCGCATGTCGTGGCCTTCGCGGGCGGCCTTGAACACCACCGCCCCGCGCCCGCCGAGCCTGCCGGCGCGTTTTATCGCGGCGTTGGTGCCCTCGAACGCCTCAACGGCCAGCACCATGCCGTCCTTCACGGCCACGGTCTGGCCCACGTCGTGCACGCCCACGTCGTGCGCCACGGCCGCCGCGTGGGCCATGTCGCGCATTTCGCGCGCGTCGGGGCTTCTGCGCGTGAGCGTCCCTTCGCCGGGCATGTTCCGGTCCATGTATATCGAGGCGGGGAACACCGGTATCCCGGCCTTCTCGAATTCCTCGGCGAGCTTGCCGTAGACGGTGTGCGCGTTCTTGCACGGCAGCGACGCGAGCCATGCTTTCGTCTGCGCGTCGAAGCGGCTGCGGAAGAGCGACAGCGGGGAAATCTGGCCGGCGAACACCGCGCCGTCGTATCCCTGCGCGGCGCACCATTGCAGCCCGGAATGGATTTCGCCGATTCCGATCGTGTGCACGGTGTCGGCGAGCCTGCGCGTCTCCCGCGCCGTGGAGCCGCGCACGGCCAGCACGTCCACCCGCGGGACGCCTGCGGCGCGCGCGCCGCGCACGATTCCGGCGGGGTAGGTCCCCGCGCCGGACACCACAAGCAGCTTTTCCGGCACGTAGCTCATCCTGCGGCCTCCTCCCCCGGGGCTCCGGCTCCGGGCGCCGGGGCGCGCGAGTGCTTCTCCTGGAAGCGTATGAACGCCGGCACGGCGGCGGCCAGGAACACGAGGACGAGCGCCCCGGCGGCCAGCACCTGCACCGCGGGCGAAAGGCGGAAGCCGGGCTTGTCCGCGCCCGGCCCCTCCGGCAGGTCTGTTCCGCGCTCCGTCAAACCTTCTCCTCTTTCGGCAGGAAGCCTTCCGCGGCGACCCAGACCAGCGCCAGAAGCGCGGTGTTGGCGGCGCAGCGCAGCGGACAGTCCGCCATTGCCTGTATGAACAGGACGGCCGACCCCAGTATGGTGCCGAACACCGGCGTGGGCAGCACGTACAGGGCGTACGGTTTCGCCGGCATTCCGCTCTTCGAGAACGCCGTCATCTTGTAGAGGCGTTTCCACGCGGAGAACACCGGCTTCACCAGGAGCAGCATCGCGAAGCCCAGCAGGAATGCGCCTGTAGCGCCGTGTTCGCAGAGTATCTGCAGATAGTCGTTGTGGACGTTCGCGCCGCCGGACGTCCACGGCCCGTCGATTTCCCTGGTCCAGCGCTTGTGCAGGTTCTCCCATCCGGCGTCGTCGAGCTCCGGCCAGCGGTTGCGCGCGTAGGGCGTGACCATCCAGGCGCAGTTGTCGATGAACCCCCAGCCGCCCACGCCGAACCACGGATTGTCCTTCACGAGCTTCCACGCTATCTCCGAGCCGAGGTTGGGCACGCGGCCGCTAAGGCGGTCCCAGAAGGACACCGCGCTCGTGTTCCGCACGTCGTCCAGCCCTTTTGCGAGCAGGCTTTCGGGTTCGCGGTCCTTCTTTTCTTCCTTCCTGGCCGCTGGCGCGGGCTTCTTCGCGGCGCCGGGCTTTCCGCCGGGCGCCGCCGGCCTGGCTTCCGCCTTCGTTTCCCCGTTCGCGGCGGCTTCCGGCGCGGATGCGGCCTCCTCCGCCTTCGCGGACTCGCCTCCGCCGTCCTCCGCGGCGCCGTCGGGCCCGAACGCCACGACTGCGAGCGACACGAGGGCGAGCAGCCCCACGAACGCGGCGAGGGTCTTCGCCTTGCCCAGCCTGTTCGCCTTCTGGAAATAGCCGGAGAATATGTGCACGGCCATCACCACGCTAAGCGCGATCGACGAATACACGCCTGCGCGCGAGCCCGTGTGCAGCGCGCCCAGCAGGTTCATCACCGCCACTGCTATCATGTAGTGCGACCGCAGGAACTGGTGCTTCGGCGGCTTCACGTGCTCGAATTCCTTGTGCGACGGCAGCGACTCGAAGAAGGCGTATTTCGACTGCCAGATGCCGCAGGATACCGCGAACAGGGCGGCGAAGAATCCGGCGGCCGCGTTCGGATACGCGAACGACGAGAAGAACTGCAGCCTGTAGCCGGCCACGTATTTCGCCGGGATGGTCGGCGGGGGCACGACCTCGGACCACAGCGGCGCCTCCGCGCCGGTGGCGGCCTGCACGAAGCCGAGCGCCGCCAGAAGCGCGCCGTTCCAGCACAGCAGCTCCAGCAGGGCGCGCTTGCCGCGCCTGCGGAGGGCGTGCTTTGCGGTCAAGGCGCCGAAAAGCGGCAGCACGAACCAGTTGAACACGGAGCGGTGGCGGTCCGGGTGCATGCATTTGGGCAGCCATTCCACCGGCGCGTTCACGTATTCCGCGGCGGCGCCGGGCGCGAGCTTGTCGGCGTCGCAGATCCAGCACGGGGAGACGTTGAAGAACGGTATGGCCATGGCCACGGCCAGGATGGCCGCGACGTAGAAGAGCGGATCGGACAGCATGCCCTTCCACGCGCGCGAACGCGCCTCGGCGAACGATTCGCCGTCGCGGCACTGGGGGAAGAACATGGCTTCCAGCAGGAAGAACGCCACCCATGGCGTCCACGGCGCCAGCGCCGGGCCGTCGAGTCCGCCGTACACCCACGAAAACGCCGCCGCCAGGGCGAACACGTGGAACACCGGAAGGTTAGACACGAGGAAATTCATCTTTCAGGAACTCCTTCAGGGCGTCGCGCCAGTCCGGCATGCGGAAGCCGCGCGCCGCGAGCGCGTTTTTCGCGAGAGCGCTGTCGGCGGGGCGCGGCGCCGGGCGCGGGAATTCGGCCGTGGTGCACGGCTGCACGCCGCGCTTCAGGCCCAGCAGGCGGAAGATCTCGCAGGCGAAGCCGTACCACGTGCACACGCCTTCGCACGTGCCGTGCACGATCCCCCGCATGCCGTTCTCGAGCACGAACGCTATCGCCTTCGAAAGCGCGGCGGTGGATGTGGGGTTTCCGCGCTGGTCGTCCACGACCTTCAGCGGCGCGCCTTCCGCCGCCCCGAGTTTCGCCATCGTGTGCACGAAGCTCGGCCCGCCCGGGCCGTACAGCCATGCGGTGCGCACGATCGCGGCGTCCGGCAGCTCCGCCAGCACGGCCTGCTCGCCGGCGAGCTTCGACTTGCCGTAGACCGTCGCCGGTCCCGGCGGGTCCGCCTCGTCGCGCGGCGCGCCCGGCGCGCCGGAGAACACGTAGTCGGTGGATATGGCCACGAGCCGCGCGGAGTGCCGCGCGCAGGCGCGCGCGACGTTCGCCGATCCGTCGCGGTTCAGGCGGAACGCCCCTTCGGGGTCGGATTCGCATCTGTCCACGTTCGTGTACGCGGCGCAGTGCACCACGGCGTCGGGACGGAACGCGTCGAACGCGCGCTCGAGCGAAGCGGTGTCGAGTATGTCGGTCTCCGGCAGGTCGGCGCCGTAGAATCCTTCGCAGGGAAGCGTGCGCGCGAGCGTCCTCCCCAGCATCCCTTTCGAGCCTGTCACGAGTATTTTCATGCGGCGCCTCAGTAGCGGTACCATTCGGATTTGTAGGGGCCGTCGGCGGGCACGCCTATGTAGGCCGCCTGCTTTCCGGTGAGTCTTGTCAGTTTCGCCCCGAGGTGCGCAAGATGCAGCCGCGCCACCTCCTCGTCCAGCTCTTTCGGGAGCCGCGTCACGGAGACCGGGCGTTTTTCCTTCCAGAGTTTCATCTGCGCGAGCACCTGGTTCGTGAACGAGTGCGACATCACGAACGCCGGGTGTCCGGTGGCGCAGCCCAGGTTCACCAGCCTCCCTTCCGCGAGGAGGTATATGCAGTGTCCGTCGGGGAACGTGAACCTGTCCACCTGCGGGCGCACGGTTTCGCGCTTCACGTCCTTGCGCTCCATCAGGCGCGCCACCTGGATCTCGTCGTCGAAGTGCCCGATGTTGCACACGATCGCGCGGTCGCGCATGCGCTCCATGTCTTCGAGCGTTATTATGTCCGTGTTGCCGGTGCACGTCACGAACACGTCGGCCCACGGCAGGGCGTCCTGCACGGTCTCGACCTCGAAGCCGGCCATGCACGCCTGCAGCGCGCATATCGGGTCGGCCTCGCTCACTTTCACGCGGCAGCGGTTCGCGCGCAGGCTCTCGGCGCAGCCCTTGCCAACGTCGCCGTACCCGCACACGAAGGCGTTCTTGCCGGCCAGCATCACGTCCGTCGCCCGCTTTATGCCGTCCACCAGCGATTCGCGGCAGCCGTATATGTTGTCGAACTTCGATTTCGTCACGGAGTCGTTCACGTTCACGGCGGGGAACAGCAGCTCGCCCGCGCTCTCCATGCGGTACAGGCGGTGGACGCCGGTCGTGGTCTCCTCCGAGACGCCGCGGACGCGCGCGGCCGCCTTCGAGAACCAGTGCGGGTCGCGCGACAGCACGTCGCGCACTTCAGCGAAAAGGGCCTTCTCCTCGGACGACTTCGGGGCGTCTAACGCCGACGCGTCCTTTTCGGCCTTCACGCCGAGGTGGATGAAAAGCGTGGCGTCGCCGCCGTCGTCCACTATCAGGTCCGGGCCGGAGCCGTCGGGCCAGGTCAGCGCCCTGCGCGTGCAGTTCCAGTATTCCTCGAGCGTCTCGCCCTTCCAGGCGAAGACTGGAGTGCCGGCCGCGGCGATGGCGGCGGCCGCGGCGTCGTTGGTGGAGAAGATGTTGCACGAAGCCCAGCGCACGTCCGCGCCCAGCTCCTTCAAAGTCTCGATCAGGATGGCGGTCTCCACCGTCATGTGCAGCGAGCCGGCGATCCTGGCGCCGGCCAGCGGCTTCGCGCCGGCCTGCTCGCGCCGCAGGCGCATCAGGCCGGGCATCTCCGGCTCTTCGAGTTCTATGGCGCGCCTGCCGGCGTCGGCCAGTGAAATGTCGCGAATCCTGTAGTCCATGGCGAAAGTCTACCATAAACGCCCGCCCGCGGTAAACATCCCGCCAGCCCCCACCCTTATCCCGGGAAATCCGGGATAAATTATCCCTGATGTCTGTCAGAGCCCTATAAAATAGGGATGAAACAAATTTCTGCGACAGTAAAAAAGGCG
>CADCBS010000107.1 GCA_902799715.1 uncultured bacterium
CGGCCGCTTCGAGACGCTCGACGCCGCGGCGGCGGGCAGGCCCGGCCCCGCGGCCGCCTGCGGAAGGGAGCTGATCGCCGCCGTCAAGGCCGCGCACTACGACGAATGGCTCCCGGCGGCCCTTGCCGAAGCCATCCGCTCGAAGACCGCGACGGACGGGCAGAAGGCGCTTGCCGACGCCATCGCGAAACGCGTGCCGGACGCCCTGGCGCGCGCCGCCGAAGGCCTCGACCAGGCGAAGACGGCCCGCCTGAAGGCGTTCGCGATCACGCTCGACTGGCGCGACGGCGCGCTCGCCGCCACGGAGGCCGTCCTGCGCGACGCCGCGAAAGCGCTCCGCGAAGCCGGGGACGGCGCGGAAGGCGCCGCGAAGGCCGAAGAGAAGCTCGCGGGGCCGCTCTTCAAGGCGCAGGACGCCGCCGCGTATGTCGCCTCCGCGGCGCAGGCGGCCGGCGCGGCGCTCACCCCGGCGCAGGCGGCCAGGGCCGAGGCGCTCCTCGCCGGGCACGCCGCCGGGATGCCCGCAAAGAACGCGCACTGCCTTGCGCGCTTCATCGTGAACCTCAAGCTCGACGACGAGTCGGCGGAGTCGGACCTCGGCCGCGTGCGGCTGATGGCCGCCGATATCGCGGCATGGCGCGAGTTCACGCTCGACGACAACGGCAAGCAGGAGATACGCACCTTCCTGAAGGACGAGGCGAACGAGCTGATCCTCGACTACGAAAAGCCGGCGAAAAAAGCGGCAGAGTACGCCGGCGACATCTCAAAGTCGATGGCTGTCGACGTCAAGCGCGGGTACTACACCATCAACGGGAAGAGGTTCTCCAAGCGCCCCGAAGCCGAAGTGGTCGCGGAGTTGGGCAAGACCGTCACCGACCCCAAGGCCAAGCGCGCGCTCACGATTCTGATGTCGCAGGCGTCCGCGATCCCGGTCCTAAGCATCCAGATGAGGCTGCTTTCGCCGCCGAACGACCGCCGCCATGAGGTTCTCGACACGGCCGCGCTGCCAGGTTCCGGCGAGTTCGTCTCGCGCGCCGAGGCCGACCCCGAGCTGTTCTTCGCGCGGCAGTTCCTGGACGAAATCACGAGCATATACGACCTGTCCGTCTCCGAGGACGGCTCCTCCGCGACGCTGAAGATCGTCAAGTGCGGGAAGATGGTGGTCGGCACGGCGGACTACAACATGAAGACGTACTTCGGCAGTGTCGTGGTGGAAGAGGAAGTCACCCTGGATCTCGCGGCCGAAGTCCCGACCGTCACGAACGTACGCGTCGCGCAGCGGTTCGACGACACCATCGACCTTCTGGACCGCTATCTCGTGGAGACGGAGCCGATTCCCGCCCCGCCGCCCGTCCCGCCGCCGCCGGTCCCCGGCGCACAGCCGGTGCAGGGCTGACCGGCCGTCCGTGGGGCTGGACTCCGGCCCCCTCCCCCGGCCTTCCGCGGCGCTACCGCAGAAGGCCGGCGAGGGCGGAAGACGCGGCGAGGCAGATGCCGAACGCGGCCGCGGCCGGCCAGTCGCACACGAGCCCCGCGCCCGCCGCCGCCGAGCCTGCGAGCATCGCGAGCGTTGGCGGCGGGCGGCGCGGCGGCCTGTCCGACACGCGGAACCTGTTGGCGTCGACCGGCGTGGCGTACAGTTTCGTCCTGCGCCCCGGCTTTATCGCGAAAGGCACGGGATGCTCGCAGATCCACCGCCTGCGCACGTTGGCGCGCGCGGTCCTGCCGGGGTCGGCGGAATCGGTCACGATGAAACAGGCGCCGCCGGAGGAAAGATCCATGGTGAACGTGCGGTCGCGGCCGGAGGCTGGAATGAACACGATCTCCATCGGGCGCGGCCGCGCGTCCATCTCGGCGGCTATGGCCTTTATCGCGCCCGCGAAGGCCTCGGCGTCCGGCTCGTAGGGGTCGGACATGTCGATCGTGGCCGGTTCGGCGCGCGTGCGCGCCAGGAGGCGCATGAGCGCCGGGGCGGCCGCGCCTGCGGCGGCGGCGAGCAGTGTCACCATGAGCGGCCCCTCCCCCTTGCGTTCAAGAGTCTATCGAGACGCTGTCGAGTTCGTCCTCTTCCTTGCGGGCGTCGCGGATCTGCTTCGCCCACTTGAGGACCTCGGCGACGGGTTCCACGAGGCCGACGGGTATGAAATCGTCGACCTTGCATTCCGCGTACAGCGCGCGGGCAAGCGGCACGTCCTCCATTATCGGGATGCCCTCGTCCATGGCGGTTTCGCGGATGATCTTCGCCACGCGGCCGGCGCCGGTCACGCATATCCGCGGCAGCGGCGCCTCGGAGGCGTCGTAGCGTATGCCCACGGCCAGGCGCGTCGGGTTCGTCACCACGACCGTGGCCTTCTTGGCGGCCTTGGCGGGTTCGGGGCCGTTCAGGACCTCGTTGCGGAACTCGCGCTGGGCCTGCTTTATCTCGGCGGAGCCTTCCATCTCCTTGTACTCGCGCTTCACCTCGTCCTTCGTCATCATCATCTGCTTGGTGAAGTTGCGGCCCTGGAAAAGCCTGTCCACTATCGCTATCACGATGTAGCCGAACGCGGTGTACACGGCCAGGCGCTTCAGCATCTGCTTCAGGCACGGGAAAATGTCGTCGATCGTGCCGTAGCACATGGTCAGGAGCTCGGGGACGCTCGAGCGGATTATCTTGTATATCAGGTAGCCCAGGAACGACACCTTGACCACGTTCTTCAGGAACTCGAAGAAGTTCTTGGCCGAGAATATCTTTTTCGCGCCCTCGACGGGGCTGAGCTTCTCGAGCTTCGGGATTATCGGCTCGAAAGTGAACAGGAAGCCGATCTGCGCCACGTTGCCGACGATGCCGACGACTGCGGCGACGACCACGAATATGAACGAGTGCTTGCAGATTATGAGGGCGGCGTATTTCGAGGACTCCTGCACCGCGCCGGCGTCGTTTTCGGCGACGCGCTGCGACAGGAAGCGGATGAAGCCTTCGATGTCGTCGGCCAGCGCCATGCCCATCCACGCGAGCAGGGCGAAGAGCGCGATCAGGATCGCGGTGGACGTTATGTCCTTCGAGGTGCAGACCTGGCCCTTCTGGCGCGCGTCGCGCAGCTTCTTGGGCGTGGGCAGCTCGGTCTTCTCTCCGCTCGATTCGGCCATGGGCTATCCTCCGAGCACCTTCATCGCGGGTTCGAGGATCGCCCCGTCGCTCGTGTACATGAGCATGTCCATCACGAACGGCAGGTACACGATGAGCATCGCCACGCCGAGCGCGGACTTCACGGGCATGGAAAGGAAGAACACGTTCAGCTGGGGGGCGGTCCTGTTCACGAGCCCCAGGCCGACCGTGGCCAGGAACATCACGATTATCGCCGGCGCGGCTATCACGACGGTGGTTTTCAGCATTCCGTCGAGGCTGCCCAGCATCACCCCTGGCGTGCCCGGGTCGAACGCCAGGTTCGAGGCGAAGACCGGCCACACCGAATAGCTCTTGTAGAGTGCGCCGAGGACGAGGAACACCGCCCCGCTCGTGAAGAATATCGTGGACACCAGCTGCGTGAAGAAGATGCCGGTCGTGGAGACCTGCGAGCCGTTCAGCGGCGAATAGACTTCGCCCATCGTGGCGCCGCGCTGGTTGTCGATCAGGTTGCCGACGTTCTCGGCCACCCAGAACGGCACGGCGGCGAAGAACCCTATCACGAACCCGGCGAGGGCCTCCTTGAACGCGAGCGCGGCGAACATCCACACGTTCGGCTCGCCCGGCGGCATGGCCTCCTTCACGAACGGGACCGCGAGCGCCGCGAACCCCAGCACGGCGGCGCGGCGGGCCACGCCGGGGATCATCGACTCCGTGAGCGCGGGGCATATCGCGAACGCCGCGCCGAAGCGCGCCATCGCCAGCACCGCGGCCAGCACCCATCTGTGGAATTCCAGGTACGCCATCCGCAGCCCCCGCGTTCAGTCGGTGAAAAGCCCCTTCTCCGGCTTTTCGCTGTCGTCCCACCACGAACACTTGTTCTGCGATATCTTCGCTATCGCCTTCGACGTCATCTGCAGGCCGCGCGCGGACGCCCCGCGCACCGTCACCTCCGACGGGTAGAACGCCTGCTGGTGGATGCGCTGGGACTTCGCCGGGCGGTACTTCACGTACAGCGTCTCCGGGCAGCCGTCGGAGAAGAACAGCAGCTTCGACTTCTCCGGCGCCAGCCTGTACTCCTTGTTCTGTATCATGCCGCCGAAAGTGAAGCGCTTTATGTAGGAGAAGCCGTAGTCCGGCTCGGTGTACACGCACGTGTATTCGCGGTCGCGCGAATAGAAGGCCACGCACAGCAGATCCTTGTCCACGAACAGCTTTTCCGGCGGCGGCATCATCTTGTACCGGCCGTCCTTCCACACGAACAGCAGCTTGTCGAGCGAAGAGCACTTGAACAGCTCGTCGCCGCCGCGCACGCCCCACCCCACGAAATGGTTTTCGCCGTCGGAGCGGATCGTGAGTTCGGTGGCCGTCATGGCGCGCACGTCGGCCTGCTTGAACGGGGCGGCCGCGATCTTCGTGCAGCGCGGGTACTTCTTCTGGTACGTCTTTATCAGGTTCTTCAGGTACTTGACCACGTAGTTCTTCAGGTCGTCCAGGTCTTTCGCGGTCTGGCGCTCCTCGGCCAGGATGTCCTCTATCTCGCGGCGGTTCTTGTCGATGTCGTACTGCGAAATGCGGCGGATCGGGATCTTCAGCAGGCGCTCCACGTCCTCCTCCGTCACGTCCTTCCGCAGGCGCGGGCGGAACGGCGCCAGGCCGTCGAACACGGCCTTGCGCACGCCCTCCCACGACTTTTCGCTTTCGATGCGCTTGTACACGCGCTCTTCGATGAATATCTGGTCGAGCGTCTTGGCGTGGAACTCCGCGGCCAGCTCGTCCAGCCGTATCTCCAGCTCTCGCCGCACGAGGAACATCAGCCTGTCGACGCTGCGCTGCAGTATCTGCGTCACAGTCAGCTCGCGGGGGCGCCCGGCGTCGAGCACCACCGGGCGGGAGGCGACGGACTTCTCGCACTTCGTGAATGCGTACAGCGCGGCGGTCGTCTTCTCCTGCGACGCGCCGGCGGTGAGCACGAGCTCGATCTCCACGCTCTTCGCGGTGAGGTCGTGTATCTGGCGCACGTCCACCTTCTTCTTCTTGATGGCCTCCTCGATGTCTGCTATCAGCGAGTCGGTGGTCTCCCCCCACGGAAGCTGGGTGACGACGAGCTTGTTCTTCTCGCGCGGCTCTATCGCGGCGCGCACCTTCACCTTGCCGCGCCCGTCGTCGTATTCCGACACGTCCATCGTGCCGCCGAGCTGGAAGTCGGGGTACAGCACGACGGGCTTCTTGCGGATCAGGTCTATCTCGGCCTGCAGAAGCTCCGGGAAGTTGTGCGGCAGGATGGCGGTGGAAAGCCCCACGGCGATGCCGTCCGCGCCGAACATGAGCAGCAGCGGGATCTTGGCCGGCAGCAGCACCGGCTCCTTGTTGCGGCCGTCGTACGACGGCACGTACTCCGTGGTCTTCGGGTTGAACACTTCGTTGCGCGCCAGGTCGGAAAGCTGGCATTCGATGTATCGCGGGGCGGCGGCCGGCATCCCGGTGTAGATGTTGCCGAAGTTCCCCTGCCCGCGTATCACGTAGCCGCCCGATCCGTCCTCGCTCCACAGCTTGTTCGCCAGCACCACGAGCGCGTCGCCTATCGAAGCGTCTCCGTGGGGGTGGTACTGCATGGCGTGGCCCACGATGTTGGCGACTTTGGTGAAGCGCTTGTCGTCCTTTTCGTAAAGCGAATGCAGGATGCGCCGCTGCACCGGCTTCAGGCCGTCTTCCACGGCGGGGATCGCGCGCGAGCAGATCACGTATCCCGCGAACTGCAGGAAGTTGGAGTCCATCAGGTCGCGCAGCGGGCCCCTGCCCGTCAGGCCGCCTTCCGAAGCCGCGCCTTCCGCGGCCTTTCCGCCGGGGCCGTCTTCCGCGGCGTCTTCCGCGCCTTCGCGTCCGGCGGCGTCTTCTGTCCCCTCTCCGTTCTCCGGCGCTGCGCCGGCGGCTTCGTCCTCCGCCGCGCCGTCCGCGCCGTCGCGTCCTTCCGCGCCGGCGTCGCCGCCGGGCGTCTGCGCCGCCGCGAACAGGTCGAGGTTGTCGAACAGGCTCGGCGGTTCCTTGCTTTTCTTTGCCATCTTGTGCGTCCGTCCACCGGCGGGGCCTCCCCCGCCGCGATCATTTTTCCGCATTGTCCGGTTCGATGCACAGCGACAGCGCCAGGACGGCGTACGAAGTGCACAGCACCGGATCGTTTTCCCAGAATCTGTTGTTGACGTTCATCCACGAGCCGTCGGGCCGCTGGAGCGAAAGCAGCTTGCGCGCGACTTCCGCGCGCCAGTCGATCGCCGTGCCGTCGCCACGCACGACCGGGGCCCCGGAGGCGTCCAGCGCGCGCGTCATTATGTCGAAGTAGAAGAACAGGCCCTGCGGGCCCATGCCCGGATTCTCGTCCACCGTCCAGTGCGCGGCGCAGTATTCGCGCGCGGAGCGCACGCGCGGGTCGGACTTCGGCAGCCTGCAGTGGACCATCGCCAGCACGCCGGCGTATGTCATCGATCCGTAGGAGCGCAGCGTCACCGCGCCTGTCGCGGCGTTCGTCGAGACGCCGGCCTGCGGGGTCCTGCGGTTGTATGCGAAGCCGCCGGCGCCCTCGCCTTCCTTCTTCTGCAGGCCCGAGACGTACGCGAGCGCGCGCGACCAGTCCAGGTCGGCCCGCTTCTCCCCCGCCGGCCTGCTTTCCTCCGCGCCCTCGGTGCGGCGCATGGCGTCCATCGCGTAGATGGTGTTGTTCAGGTCCGCGTAGCGCCTGCGCATCGAGCGGTCGTAGCCGAACCCGCCGGCCAGCGTGTCGTCGCCGGTCAGCTGCGAGCCGGCGGTGTAGTCGCGCGCGGCGAGTATCGCCTTGTCCGGCGCGAGCCCGCTTTCGTACAGCGCGGACATGCACACGCCCGTGTTGTAGTTCCCCAGCCCGGAGCCG
This sequence comes from uncultured bacterium, assembly GCA_902799715.1. Classification (GTDB taxonomy): domain Bacteria; phylum Verrucomicrobiota; class Kiritimatiellia; order RFP12; family UBA1067; genus CADCBS01. The sequence continues at coordinate 7,011 of CADCBS010000107.1, forward strand.
CCACGCCCCGGCTTCGGCACGTAGAATCCGCCGTCCGGGCGCTGCGTGGAAAGTATGAACGCGGCGGCCTTGCGCGCCGCCTCCCCCTTCGTCTCGCCGTTGCGCGCGAGCGCCCACAGCGGCAGCGCCGTCAAGGCCGGCATGTGCGGGTCCGAGAACGATCCGTCCGCCGCCTGCTGCGACTTCAGGAACGCCGTGCCGTCGCCACGCACGACCGGGGCCCCGGAGGCGTCCAGCGCGCGCGTCATTA
>CADCBS010000108.1 GCA_902799715.1 uncultured bacterium
CGTCGAGGATGCCGCAATGCTTTTGGGATGGAAAGCGAAATACGCCGGCGAAATCACCGAACGGGCGAAAACGTCATGGTGGCGGCGGATGGCGAAGACACGCGCCGTCTGACGCACCGACGATAAATCTGGAAATGTCCCGCACCAACATGGGCGAGCGGGGGGCTGCCTGCAAAAAAGCGGCTTCCAGCCCCAAAACACAAGTCAAATTATTTCCCGGGAAACGCCCAATCAAGGGACGCATCTGCGAATCATACCTACCCGGGAAACTGGCATAAAGGCCGAATCCCTCTATGGGTGGCGTATCATCCCCCCCCCTGCGACCGAAGGACACGCCGTCCTGTCATTCTGCGCAAAGTTTTGCCGGTGCCGCACTATTCGCGGATGCGTCCTGCCAGAACCGTTAAAAGAGCACTGTGCTGATGAAATAACCGTTGCCATTGAGGATGGTTGGTCCGCCCGCCTCAACGAATGAATATGATTACGGTACGTATGAAAATATCGTTCACAGGCGAGGGGTTTCTGTCCGTATAATAAGATTACGGTGCGTATGAAATTAATGTTCGGATGCGAAGGGAAAGGGGCGGCAGCGGTAATGGCAGGATTTTCGCTGGGCAAAGCGCGTCTGGGATAACACTTCCATCGGCTGAAGGGATAGACGACACAACCCTTTGTGCTGAGTTTAGAGGGTGTTACACGATTAGGGGATTTTCCCTACATGAAGCGAGTAATTAGATTACGGTGCGGATGAAATTAATGTTCGGATGCGAAGGGAAAGGGGCGGCAGCGGTAATGGCAGGATTTTCGCTGGGCAAAGCGCGTCTGGGATAACACTTCCCAGCGGCTGAAGGGATAGATGACACAACCCTTTGCGCTGAGTTTAGAGGGTGGATTAGGGGATTTTCCCTACCTGAAGCGAGTAATATGATTACGGTGCGTATGAAATTACAGTTGCAAACGGGGGCTTCTACCAGCATCAAAATGTGAATAATATTACGGTTCGGATGAAACCATGTCTAGCAACGCAGGGGCGCCTTATAGAATGAGATTACGGTACGTATGAAAGGATAGTTCGACAGCGAAAGAGAGGATGATTGCAGGGGAAGTGGCGGCGACTATAGCTTAACCTGCAGAAATGGATTTCCTACTGCCTGCGGTGGGCAGTACTGCCTGCGGAGCGGGATTTCTTATATCCCGCTCGGGGGGCAGGCTGTGTGGCGAAGGGAGGACAATCTGCGGGGTGGGGCAGCTGTGTAGCAGAGGCTGAAAGCCTGCGGGGGCAGGTTGCAGAGCTGGGCTGGGTAGCCTGAGAGGAGAGGCAGGCCGTGTGGCGAGGGGAGGACAACCTGCGGGGTGGAGTAGCTGTGTAGCGAGGACGGAAAGCCTGCGGGGGCAGGTTGCGGAGCGGGGCTGGGTAGCCTAAGAGGGGAGCAGGCTCTGAGGCGAGGGGAGGACAATCTGCGGGGTGGGGCAGCTGTGTAGCGAGGACCGAAAGGCCTGCGGGGGCAGGCTGCAGAGCGGGGCAGGGCAGCCTGAGAGGGGAGGCAGGCTGTGTGGCGAGGGGAGGACACTCTGCGGAGCGGGGCAGGGTAGCCTGCGGGGGGGGGCAGGCCGTGTGGTGAGGGGAGGACAATCTGCGGGGGCGGGCTACGGAGCGGGGCAGGGCAGCCTGCGGGGGGCAGGCTGCCGTTTCCGCGCCGGCGCTACAGGCCGAACCCGAAATACTTGTTCGCGTTGTTGAACGATATGTCCTGCACCATCCTGCCGAGGGTGTCGAAATCGGCGAAGACCTCGCCTCTCTCGACCCAGCCGCCCACGAGGTTGCAGAGTATGCGGCGGAAGTACTCGTGGCGCGTGTATGACAGGAACGACCGCGAATCCGTGAGCATCCCCACGAACCCCGCAAGAGCGCTGAGGTTGGCGAAATCCCGCAACTGCTTCTCCATGCCGTCCTTGTTGTCGTTGAACCACCAGGCCGAACCCACCTGGACGCGCTGCGGGAACGTGCCGTCCGTCTGGAAACACCCGGCGACCGAACCCATTATCTCGTTGTCGTTCTGGTTGAGCGAGTAGAGGATGATCTTGGGCAGGCCGCCGGCCCTCTCGAAAGAGTCGAGCAGATTCGCGAGCGCCTTGGCGCCGTGCGTGTCGCCCACCGCGTCGAAGCCGGTGTCAGGGCCGAGGGCGTCCATCATCTTTCCGGAATTGTCGCGTATGCAGCCGTAGTGCAGCTGCATGGCCCACCCGCGGCGCGCGTACTCGCCGGCGAGATACCGCAGCACCGCAGTGCGGAACTTGTCGCCGTCGGCCTGCGCGACAGGCCTGCCGGCCTTTCCCGCCGCGAGCAGCCGGTCCAGCTCCTTCTCTCCGGCTTCCGCGAACACCGCGCAGTCCAGCCCGTGGTCGGACACTTTGCATCCCTTCGACGCGAAATATTCGATTCTACGCCCGAGAGCCTCGAGAAGGTCGGCGAATTTCGCGATCTTCATGCCTGCGGCTTTTTCAAGACGCTTGATGTACGCGGCGAACGGCTTTTTGTCCACGTTGAAAGCCTTGTCCGGGCGGAACGCCGGCAAGACCTTCACCTTGCACGTCCTGTCGGCCGCGATCTTGTCGTGCCACTCCAGCGTGTCGGCCGGATCGTCCGTGGTGCAAATCAGTTTCACGCCGGACTGTTCGATTATGCCGCGCACGGACATGTTCTTCTGCGCGAGCTTGCGGTTGCACTTCGCGTAGATGCGCTTTGCGGACCGGCCGTCGAGCTGTTCGGTTATGCCGAAATACTTTTTCAACTCGAGGTACGTCCAGTGGTACAGCGGATTGCCGGCGAGCCGGGGGAGAGTCTTCGCCCAAGCCTCGAAGGTGCGCCACGGATCGCAGTCCTTGGAACCTGTTATGTCCGTTTCGGGGACGCCGCACGTGCGCATCTGCCGCCATTTGTAGTGGTCGCCGCCCAGCCACACTTCCGTTATGGTGGAATAGCGCCTGTCCTCCGCTATGTCCCTGGGGTCGATATGGCAGTGGTAGTCGATTATCGGCATCTTCTCCGCGTAGGAATGGTACAGTTTCCGCGCTGCGGGGGTTTCAAGCAGGAAATCCCTGTCCATGAACTTTTTCATTTTCGCTTCTCCTCGTTTACGTTCCGTTTCTCCGGCGGATCGTTCCCTTCATCGCGCGCGGCGGGGCCGTCCCGCCGCGTCGCGGAATCCCTTGCGGCGGCCGCAACGCCTGGGGCCGGCTCCTTGGGCAGCCTGAAGCGCCACAGCGCCGCCACGAGCGCCAGCAGGACGGCGCCAAGCACGCACACGCCGCCGAGCAGCCACGGAAATATCGCCTCGCCGTTGTCTTCCACGATCCGCTCCTCCGGCGGCGTAGGCCTGACTATTATGCCGCGTTTCGTGTAGTGCACCCAGTCGTTCGTCCACGACGTGTCGACGAAAGGCTTTTCGAACGCCGCCGCGCTGGCGTGTATGTCGTCGTCCGTGCCGCGCTTCCCGTCGGGACCGAAAGACGTAACAGACGGCGTGCCGTTCGTCGAAAGCGCGTATTCGTAAGGCCGGCCCCACGGGTCCTCTATCGGGGCGGGGACGGAACGTTCGCCGTTCTCCCCGGGGATCCACCTGCGCGCCTTCAGGTAGGGGCCCCTTGACTTCGGGTAGCGGACCGGCTCTTTTTCGACGAGCGCGGCGATGCCGTCGTGGCGCGAAAGGCCCTCGGCGCCCTGTTCCAGCGGATATTCGCCGTTGTGGAACTTGAACCGGCCGAGCGCCTCCGCTATGGTGTCCGCGCCGCGCATGGCCCTGACGATCTTGCGGTCCTCGCCCGCCGGGCCGGATCCCGCGCGGCGCATGGCGTTCATGAACGCGACGCCCAGCACGGCAAGGCCGGAGATCACGGCGAGATAGAACAGCGGGCTGCGCCTTCCCGACGGGGCGAATCCGCCCAGCGCGGCCTTCTGCCGTTCGGCGTCTTTCTTTATCAGGCCGATCTTCCGCCTGCGCTCGCGCCGTCCGGCCGCGCCGGGCGCGCAATCCGGCGGACGCAGCATCTTGCCGCACGCCGGGCACTTCCCGCGAGGCGTTTCGATCGCGCCGCGGCAGTACGGGCAGCGGTACTTTCCGCCCGGCGTGCGCTCCCGGGCGCCCTCTTTGCCTGCGGAACCGTCTTTCACAGCAAATGCCCCATCTTCTCGCGCTTGGTGTCGAGATACCGCCTGTCGAACGCCGTAGGCTCGACGACTATCGGCACGCGCTCGACGATCTCGAGACCGTAACCGGCGAGTCCGCTGATCTTCTTCGGATTGTTCGTCATCAGCCGGAGCCGCTTCACGCCCATGTCCGCCAGCATCTGCGCGCCCGCCCCGTACTCGCGCAGGTCCGGGGCGAAGCCAAGCTTGATGTTGGCCTCGACGGTGTCGAGTCCCTTTTCCTGCAGCTTGTACGCATGGAGCTTCTGCTCGAGCCCGATGCCGCGGCCCTCCTGGCGCATGTACAGAAGCGCGCCGCGCCCTTCGCGGGCGATCATGGACATCGCGCCGTGCAGCTGGTGGCCGCAGTCGCAGCGTTCGCTGCCGAACACGTCGCCGGTGAGGCACTCGGAATGCACCCGCACGAGCGCCGGCCCGCCGTCAGCGATGTCGCCCATCGTCAGCGCGAGGTGCAGCAGCCCGTCCGTGAGCGATTTGTACATCCTGAGCCTGAAATGCCCGTAGTCGGTGGGCAGGTCGACGTCCTCCACGCACTCGACGAGCTTTTCGTTGCGGTTGCGCCAGGCTATGATGTCGGCGATCGTGCATCGCTTCAGGTTCCATCTCCCGGCGAACGCGGAAATGTCCGCGCCTGTCGCCATCGTGCCGTCGTCGCGCATTATCTCGCAGCACAGCCCGCACGGCTTCAGGCCCGCGATGTTCAGCAGGTCGACAGTGGCTTCGGTGTGGCCGGCGCGGCGCAGGACCCCGCCCTTGCGCGCCTCGAGCGGGAACATGTGGCCCGGGCGCCGGAAGTCGGACGGCTTCACGCCGTCCTCCACGCACTTCATCGCCGTGACCGAACGCTCAACGGCCGATATGCCGGTGCGCGTGGATGCGTGGTCTATCGACACCGTGAACGCCGTATGGTGGTTGTCCGTGTTCACGCCGACCATCTGCGGCAGGTCCAGCCTCGCCGTCCATTCCGCCGACATGGGCATGCAGATCAGGCCCTTGGCGTGGGAAGCCATGAAATTCACGTTTTCCGCGGTGGCGAACTCGGCCGCGCAGATACAGTCGGCCTCGTTCTCGCGGTCCTCGTCGTCGCTCACCAGCACGATCTCGCCGCGCCTGAGCGCGTCCGCGCATGCGAGAACGCTGTTTGTCTCGTTTTCCATGGCCCCGATTATACCAAATGCGGCCGCCGCGACGGAAGCCGAAAGTCGCCAGGCCGGGAAGCCGGGGCGGGAGGCGGGGGAAGGGCGGCGGGGCGGGGGAAACCGGAAATTTTGCGTTGCGCGGGGTTTTAAATCGCATCCGCCGCGAGATTGTGATACACTTTATCACTGAATGCCCGCAACGGGTCTACAATCGAAAGGTACGCCGTGAATACTCCCAAGAAGCCGGAAAGCTCAAGCAAAAGCTCAGCCTACGCCCAGGCGGGCGTGAACATCGACGACAAGATGTCCGCGCTGAAGACGGTCAAGGAACTCGTGGCCACCACGAAAACCGTCAACGTGATAGGCGGCATAGGCTCGTTCGGCGGACTTTTCAGGTCTCCCGGCAAGAACTCGATCCTCGTGTCGTCCACCGACGGCGTCGGCACCAAGCTGAAGGTCGCGGCGATGATGAAGAAGCACGACACCGTGGGCCAGGACATCGTGAACCACTGCGTGAACGACATCCTTGTGCAAGGCGCAAAGCCGCTGTTCTTCATGGACTACGTAGGCACGTCGAAAGTAGACGGCCAGGTGTTCCGCGAGATCGTCTCCGGCCTCTGCAAGGCGTGCAAGGAGAACGGCATGGCGCTGTTGGGCGGCGAGACCGCCGAAATGCCCGGCCTCTATCCCGCAGGGGAGTACGACCTCGTGGGGACAATCGTGGGCTGCGTGGACAAGGAAAAGCTCATAACGGGCAAATCCATCCGCGCGGGGGACGCCATAATCGGCTTCCCGTCCGGCGGCCTGCAGACGAACGGCTTTTCGCTCGCGCGCCGCGTATTCTTCGACATGTGCATGCTCAGCCCGCAGGACCGCCTGCCTGGCACGAACCAGACCGTAGGCGGCGCGCTCCTGGCCGTCCACAAGAGCTTCCTGAAGCCCGTGATGAAGCTGCTCGAACGCGGCGTGAAGATAAACGGCATGGCCCACATCACCGGCGGCGGATTCCCCGACAACATTCCGCGCGTGCTGCCCAAGGCGTGCGACGCGGAAATCGACCGCAAGACGTGGGATCCGCCCGTCGTGTTCCAGTTCATCGAGCGCATGGGCCACGTGGACCGCGACGAAATGTACCGGGTCTTCAACATGGGCATCGGCTTCGTCGCGATCATCCCCAAGAAAGAACTGCCCAAGGTCAAAAGCGCGATGGCCGCCATCAAGCAGCCATACGTGGAGATCGGCGTCGTGCGCAAGGGCACCGGCAAGGTCCGCTATGTGAACTGAGCCGGGCCGGCTACACTACAGCCGCTCCGAAAGATCCGCCCACCGCTCCACGAGAGCGTCGAGGGCGGATTTTTTATGCGCAAGGGCGGCGGCGGTCTCCGAGGCGCGGACCGCGTCCTTCACGAACACGGACGGATCGGCCAGGAAGGCTTCGTCCGCCGCGATTTCCTTTTCCATGGCGTCGATCTTATCCGGGAGGGCGTCAAGTTCGCGCTTTTCGTTGAACGACAGCTTCTTTTTCGCGGCGGGCGGCGCGGACGGGCCCGCCGCGCCGGCGCCTGCCGCCCCGCGGGAC
>CADCBS010000109.1 GCA_902799715.1 uncultured bacterium
CAGCGCGGCGGCGCGCGCGAGGCGCGCGGCAGGCGAGGACGCGAACTCCGGAGACGCGCCGTCGAACGCCGCCAGGGCGGCGGAGGCGTCGCCGCGCGCGAGGGCGGCCTCGGAGATCGCGAGCCTGGCGGCGGCTTCGTCGCCGCCGCCTTCCAGCGCGGCGCGGGCGTGTTTTTCGGCGACCTCCCACATGCCGTCGCGCAGCGCGGCGCGGGCCATGTCCATCGGGTCCGAAGCCGACGCCGCGAGCGCGAACGCGGCCGCGGCGCATATCGCGGAGCGAGCCTTCATCTCAGCGACCCCGCATACCCCATTTCCTCGAGGATCCTGCCGTTCTTCATCCAGCCCGGCTCGACCTTCACCCACAGCGAAAGGCGCACCTTCACGCCGAACATGTCCGAAAGCTCCGGCTCGGCCTTTTTGCGGACGTTCTTCAGCGTGGAGCCGCCGGGGCCCACGACTATAGGCTTCTGCGAGGCGCGGTTCACGTATATGTCCGCCGCGACGTCCCACGCGCCGGGGCGTTCCTGGATGTCGCGCACGACCACGCCGGTTTCGTGGGGGACTTCGTCGCGCAGGCGGCCCAGCAGCTTTTCGCGGATGCAGTCGGCGATCGCGAGCTTTCGCGGGTAGTCGGTCACGATGTCTTCGGGGAACAGGGGTTCGCCTTCGGGGGCGAGCGCGAACAGCGCGTCCATCACGGCGTCCGCCCCGCCCGGCTCGGCGGCGGCGGCCTCGACCCACACAGGCGCGGGCGGCGTTTCCGCGCCGCGGCCGCCGGGGAAGCCGTTTTTCGCGCATTCCAGCACGTCGTTCCACATTTCGCGGAATGGCGCGGGGTCGAACGATTCCAGGTCGCGCTTGTTCAGCACGAACACGACGGCGGGCGGCGCTTCGCGGCGGACGCGCTCCATCCAGCCGCGGTCTTCCATGCGCGGCGGGCGCGAGGCGTCGAACACCGCGCACAGGATGTCGGAGCCGGCCGCGCTGCGGCGCGCCATCCCGTTCAGGATGCGGCCGAAGGAGCCCACGGCCTTGTGCAGGCCGGGCGTGTCCACGAGCGTCAGCTGCCCGCGCGGGTCGGCCACGATGCCGCGTATGGTGTTGCGCGTGGTCTGCTCCACGGGCGACACGATAGAGACCTTCTCGCCCACCAGGGCGTTCACGAGCGTGGACTTGCCTGCGTTCGTGCGCCCCACCACCCCCACTGCAGCGGACTTCGCCATCGTCACGGGGCCATCATCGCGCCGCCGGGCGTCTGGGGGCCGGCGGCCTGGTTGAAGTAGAACTCCTGCCCGGTGGCGTCCATCACGCTGCGCCACAGGTCGCTGTCGAGCCGCACCTTCTGCCGTTCGATCGTGGCCAGGCGTATGGGCACGAGCGTGTACGATTCGCCCTCGTTGCCGATCACGCAGTTCGTGTAGCCGCTCATGGCGGCGTGCACGGCGTTGCGCGCGAGCATGTAGCAGCGTATGGCGTCGGTGCCGCGCGCCGGCACGCTCCTTATCGTGTACGACGGGTCGAAGTATTTCACCGTGGCGGTGGTATTCTTCGCCTTGAAATGCTCTTCTATGCGCCTGCGCAGGAATTCGCCCACGTCCTTCTTCAGGATGTTCCCGCTGGCGTCGCGCCGTTCGCCGCCGGACTTGATCAGCCCCTGCCCGGCGCCTTCGGCCACGACGATCACGGTGTGCGACTTCCCGCTGGCGAAGCGGCGTTCGAGCGCGGCCAGCAGTCCGCCCGGGCCGTCCACGGCGAAGTCCATCTCCGGTATCAGGCAGAAGTTCACCACTGGGTTGGCGATCGCGGAGTACGCGGTTATGAAGCCGGAATCGCGCCCCATCAGCTTCACGAGGCCGATTCCGTTGAACGTGCCCTTGGCTTCGGTGTGGGCGCTGCGGATCACCAGCGTGGCCTCCGCCACGGCGGTTTCGAAGCCGAACGAGCGGCCCACGAACTGAAGGTCGTTGTCGATCGTCTTCGGCACGCCCACGACGGAGATGGAAAGCCCGCGCCGCCTGCACTCCTCGGCCACCTCGCCGGCGCAGCGCAGCGAGCCGTCGCCGCCCACGCAGAACAGCATGTTGATGTTCATGCGCACGAGCGTGTCGACGATCTCCTCGGTCGGCTGCTGCCCGCGCGACGACCCCAGGATCGTGCCGCCGAGCTCGTGCACGGTGTCCACGACCTCGGGGTCCAGCATCATCGGCTTGTAGCCGAAGCGCGGCGACAGCCCGGCGTAGCCGTAGCGTATGCCGTAGATCGTCTTTATGCCGTAGTCGAAGGAGAGGATTTCGACGAGGCCCTTTATCACGTTGTTGAGCCCCGGGCACAGACCGCCGGCCGTGAGGATCGCGGCGCGCGACCAGCTGGGGTCGTGGAAGATGCGCTGGCGCGGGCCGGCGCGGCGGAACTGGGGCTCGCGGCCCAGCCTTGCGCGCAGCATGTCCAGTACGTCCACGTTCTCCGTGAGCAGCACGCGCGAGCCGTCGTCGACGAATTCGTGGTGGCTCACTGGCGATTCTATCGTGCACGGCCCCAGGGAGTCCACCTCGAACGTGTACCTGTCCGGATCCGCGCATATCTTTTCGAGCGTCGATGATATTTTCATGCCGTCCTCCTTCTTCCGCATTCCGTCCGCCCTACGCGCCCAGCATGTCCGCGAGGGGCTTCAGCGCCCTGCCGTGCAGGAACTCGCGCCCGGCGAGCATCCTGCCGCCCTCCGGCTGGAGCGCCGTGAGCAGCAGCCCGGTGTCGCCGGTCTTCACTATGGGGCCGCGGTCCGTCGCCGCGAGCACCGTCCCCGGCAGCTCCGCGCGCCACGCGGGGTTCCAGGCGCCTTCCTCCAGGAACTCGAGCGAACCTATCACGAGCCGGCCCATGGAGTTCGCCTTGCGCATCCTGCGCGGAAGGAACGTGAACACGCCCGGCCACGGCTGGAACGCGCGGAACTTGCGCTCGATCACGCGCGACTGCGCCGACCAGTCGATCAGGCCGTCCGCGCGCTTCATCTTGTGCGCGTACGTGGCCTCCTCCTGCACCTGCGGCACAGGCGGCGGCTGGCGGCCGGCCTCCATCTGCTTCAGCGTGGCGGCCAGCGCCACGGCCCCGGTGATGGCGAGCCTGTCCATCAGCGTCTCGCTGTTGTCGTCGGAGTATATCGGCTCCACGGCCTGGCGGTACACCGGCCCGTCGTCCATGCCTTCGCCGATCTTTATCACGCTCGCGCCCGAAAGATTGTCGCCCGCCGCGATGGCGGCGTTCACCGGGGACGCCCCGCGGTGGCGCGGCAGAAGCGAGAAATGGCAGTTCACGCACCCCAGCGGCGGCAGCTCCAGGAGCGTCTTGCCGAGGAACTGGCCGAACGCCACGACGACGATGACGTCGGGGTTCCACGCCTTTATCTGCGCAAGCGCCTCCGGGCTGTTCACGTTCTCCGGCGTGATGCAGTCTTTTATGCCGTTTTCGTTGGCGTAAGCCTTGCACGGACACGGCGTGAGCGCGCGGTGGCGCCCCGCCGGCCTGTCGGGCTGCGTCACCAGCCCGACCACTTTCAGGCGCGGCTGCAGGCGGAGTATGGCCTTCAGGCACGTGCTCGACGCCGCCGTAGATCCCATAAACACGATTCTCATGGCGCGAAGTATACCAAAACGCGGCGCGCAGAGAGAAGGAAAAGGAGCGGAATGACGTCCCGGCCCCGGCCCGGCGGCGCGGCGTTGTGGTATACTGCGCCCATGGGAAACAAGACTGTCGCAAACCTGGCGGCGGCCGCCGCCGCATCTTTCCTCCAAGCCTGCGCCGGGCCCCTGGCGGCGTTGCCGTGGATCGGCGACGGACGGCCGGAGCGCGACGGCGCAGGCTGGTACGCCGAGGATCCCGCGCCCGAATTCCAGACCGCGTTCGCGCTGCCCGAAGGGACGCGCGAGGCCAGAGTGCATTTCGCCTGCGCCGGGTTCGGATGGTTCGGCTTCGACGGCGAGGCGATGATGGACGCGGACGGCCTGGACACGCTCTGGACGCCGTACGGCAAGACCGTGTATTCGAGGACGTTCACGGTGAAGGCCGGGCCCGGACCGCACGAAATCGCGGTGCGCCTCGGCAACGGCTTCTACAACCTGCCGCCGCTCCGCTTCTGGGGACACCATAATTTCCGCGCCGCCCTCGCGCACGGACGTCCCTGCTTCAAGCTGGCCGTGGAGGGCGTTGAGAAGCCGCTGGAGTGGAAGTGGCGCACGACCGGCGTCGTGCGCAATTCCGTATATCTCGGCACGGAGATCGACGCCACGCGCGCGGAGGACGCGGACTGGAAACCCGCGGCCGCCGTGAAGGGCCCGGCGGGGACGATCCGTCCGTGGCCGGGCCGGGATTTCGGCATGGTCTCGGACGGCGTCCACCGCGGCAGATCCAAGTGGCTGAAGGAAGGCTCGGTGCAGGTCGTGGACTTCGGCGTGAACGCCTCCGGCGTGCCGGAGTTCGCGTTCCGCGGCGAGGAGCGCGGCACCGCGATCGAGATCGTGTACGGCGAACGGCTGAACGCCGACGGCTCGGTGAACGCGCTCACGCAGACCGCAGGGCAGATCAAGCGCGGCAACGGCGGCCCCGGCGCCCCGCGCGTGGCCTGCCAGCGCGATGCGTACAAATGCGCCGGCGCGGGGCGCGAGCGCTTCGCGCCTCCGTTCACCTGGCACATCTTCCGCTACGCCGAGATACGCGGGGCGAAACACCTGCTCGGCCCGGACGACGCGGCGCGCCGCGTCCGCTCGATGGTGTCGCTGTCCGGCAAGGCGCCGGCGGCGAAGGCGTTCAAGACGGGCGACGCCGGCCTGGCCGCCATCCACGAGATGTGCCGCCGCACGTTCCAGGCCAACCTTATAGGCGGCGTGCAGAGCGACTGCCCGGGACGCGAACGCCTGGGCTACGGCGGCGACATCGTCTCTTCCTGCGAAGCGTTCATCCTCAACTGGGACATGCGCGGAATCTACCTGAAGATACTCCAGGACTTCGCGGACGAAGCGGCGGACGACGGGTGGATCACCGAGACCGCGCCGTACGTCGGCATCCGGGACAGCGGCTTCGGCGGACGCGCCGGCCCGGTCTCGTGGGCGCTTGCAGTGCCTGTCATGATGGATGCGCTGCTCAGGCATTACGGCGAGACCCGCGCGCTGGACTACTATCCCGTGTGCGCGCGCTACGTGCGGCTCGTGGCGGCGAAATATCCGGACGGAACCGTCCCGCGATGCCTCGGCGACCACGAGGCGCTGGAACGCCCGCCAGCCGTGCTCACGGCCACGGCGCACTGGCACGAGTTCGCGCGCCTCACGGCGGAGTTCGCGCGCCGCCTCGGGAAGACGGACGACGAAGCGGAGTTCCGCGCCGTCGCGGAGAAGGCGCGCCGCGCGTTCGCGGCGCGTTTCGTGAAGGAGGACGGCACCGTTGGCGACGGCTCGCAGTCCGCGCAGGCGACGGGCTTCTACCTCGGACTGGTGCCGGAGCGCCTGCGCGCGAAGGCGTTCGCGAAGCTCGTGGAGTCCGTCGAGGCGAACGGCTGCGCGCCGTCCACGGGCATATTCTCCACCCGCTACATGCTGCTTGCGCTTTCGGAGAACGGACGCGCCGATCTCGCGCGCAGGATCGTACTGCACCGCGGCTTCCCGGGCTGGCTGCACATGCTCGACCGCGGCGCGACGACGCTGTGGGAGACATGGAAAGAGAGCGACGACACGTTCTCCAACTGCCACCCGATGTTCGGAAGCGTCGACGAGTGGATCCTGAAATACGGCGGGGATTTTTGATATAATTCCCAGCATGAAAAACAGCAATTCCAGGAAGATTTTCGCGGCGACCGCCGCGGCCATTTTCGCTTCGCTCGCGGCAATGACGGCCCGCGGCGCGATCGTGTGGGACGCCACGGAAAGCGGACGGCTCATGGCCGCGGACGGCGAAACCGTCGTCGCCAGGGGCGCGACGCCCGGCGGCATCCGTGTGGCGAAATGCTGGTTCAACAAGGCCCGGCGCGTCCGCGCCGACGGCTCGCGCGCCATGAGCCAGGGCGAAGGCACGGTTTGCCACGTGCGCCGGTCGGACGACGGCGAAGCCATGGAGGTGCAGTGCCAGCTGTTCGACTGCGGCTTCACGAAATGCGTAAAGCTGCGTCTGTCCCGCAGCGGAAACGACACGGCGGGGCGCATCCTGTACGCCAGATACTGCACGCGGAAAAACGCCAACGTCGTCGGCGCCGACTTCGACAAGCTCGACTCCGCCGCCGACCAGCCCGCGTATTCCGTCATGCCCGGCGGGCGCGTCACCGACGGATACAACGTCGACTGGCTCGTCTTCCATGAAATCGGATCCGCCGACGACAACATTCCGGACGCCTCGACCGGCGTGATGCCCGCGGACAAGGTGATGGAGTGGATGGAGAACGCCGTCGACCCCGCCGCGTGGAAAGCATGGCGCGCCGCGCGCCCGGCCCCGTTCTGGCTTTTCGGCGAAGACAGACAGTACGCAGTGCGCAACAACATCGTCCCGGCCCACTGGATCGCCAAGGGCGGCGGCGCATCCACGCGCTTCCGAGGCGTCGCGCAGCCCGGCGAATTCTATCCGTTCCAGATATGCGTGGCGTCAGTCAAGGCGCGAAGGCTGCGGTGGGACGCGAAGACCGCGCTCAAGGCAGACCGCATAACCCCGGAGGAATGCGAGGTCGCGGCGAACGGCGTAAAGCCGGTCTGGGTGATGGTTGAAATCCCCAAGGACGCTGCCGGGACCGTGCTCCGGGGGAGCGTGGAAGTCGCGGACCGCGGCGACGCATGGCGGCTCGCCCGCCTGAAGTGGCTCGATTCGGACATCGGCCGGGAAGACACGGTGACGAAGCCTTACACGGACGTGGCCGTAGACGAGGCGCGGCGCGCCGTGAAGATCCTCGGGCGGGAACTCGTGCTGGGCGAAGACGGCCTCCCCGCGCGGATCGTTTCGTATTTCAGCGGCTCCAACGCGCGGATCGCCGGGAAAGGGACGGATCTCCTCGCCGCGCCGCTGACATTGGCCTGCCGCGCCGCGACCGCGCGGCAGGATGCCGCCAAGGATTCCGGAGCCCCGTCCTTCGCGTTCACCGCGAAGACGCCGGTCCGCGCGGCGTGGGAAGCGCGCACCCCGCTCGGCGGCGGCGCGGTGCGCATCGTCGAAGGGCAGATCGACTTCGCCGGCGAATGCAGGTTCCGCGTGCGGATCCAAGGCGCGGAATCGTCGGACGCCGCGTTCGAAATGAAAATGCCGGCCGACGTGGCGCGCTACATGGAAGGGTTCGGGCGCGACGGAGGCGCATTCGGAAAGGAAACCGTGACGCACGCGTGGAAGCCGGAGCTGAACCGGGACGCAGTGTGGCTCGGCCGCGTGAACGGCGGCCTGCTCGTGCGCTTCAAAGGCGCCAACTACCGCAGGCCGCTCGTCAACGCCTATTACGCGTGGCGCAAGCTGGCGATGCCGGAGAGCTGGTCGGCGGGCGGGGGGAGGGTGACCGTCTCCAAGTCTGGCGCGGCGGCGACGGTGCGCGCGGCCGGCTCCGGCGCGCCGGAAGGCGCGGAATGGAACTTCGACCTGTACATCACTCCGTTCCACACGCTCGACATGAAGACGCACCTCGGCGACAGATACCGCCATCTCGGGCAGCGGAGCGCCCACTTCGACGCAAAGAAGATCCGCGCGTCGGGCGCGACGGTGGTGAACATCCACCACAACACGCTGTGGAACCCGTACATCAACTATCCGTACAACGACGAAAGCGGAAAGCTTCTCAAGCAGATCGCGAAGGAAGCACACGCCGCAGGCCTGCTCCTGAAGGTGTACTACACCACGCGCGAGATCACGCAGAATCTGCCGGAATTCTTCGCTCTCAAGTCGCTTGACGGCGAAGTGCTGGCGCTCCGCGACAAATCGGTCCCGGGCTGGCCGACGACAAACAGGAACGGGCCGCATCCATGGCTGCGCAAGCACGTGGGGACGGACGTCCTGCCCGCGTGGAGGGAGAACATCCGCTTCCCCCGCGCCTATCCGCCGCGTCTCGACCTCTCGGTGATCACAACGCCGGACACGCGCTGGGACAATTTCTATCTCGAAGGGCTCGACCATCTCGTACGCGAATACGGAATAGACGGGCTTTACATCGACGACACCGCGCTCACCGGAGAGTCGATGCGGCGGGCGCGGCGCATCCTCGACCGCGACGGCAGGCGCCGTCTCGTGGACAACCACAGCTGGAACCACCACGACCCCCGCGCCGGAAGCGGCTCGACCAACATCGCGTACATCGACCTCTACCCGTACTTCGACCTTCTCTGGCGCGGAGAGGGGTTCTACAACGACACCCCGCCGGACTTCTGGCTGATAGAGCGTTCGGGCGTCGCGTTCGGGATACCGGGCGAGATGCTCGGGCGCGGCGATCCGTTCAAGGGGCTTCTCTTCGGCATGACCGACCGCGACGGATGGGGCGGCTCGCCGGCGGGGCTGTGGAGGTTCTTCGACGAGGCGGGGTTGGGCGACATGGAGCTTTCCGGATGGTGGGACGACGACTGCCCCGTGAAACTTTCGGGGCCCGGCGCGGCCGACTTGAAAGCGAGCGTATGGAAGGGCGACGGGCGCGCGGTGCTCGTCGTGGCGAACTTCTCTAAAAAGCCCAGCTCCGCAGTGTTCTCGTTCGACGGCGCGAAGCTCGGATTCGACGGCGCGAAGGCGGCGTGGACGAAACCGGCGATAGCGGGCGTCCAGAAAGCCGCCGCCGCGCCCGATTTCTCGAAGCCGGTGGAAGTCCCGGCCGGGGGAGGATTCGTGCTCGTCAGGAGATAGGGGTCAGGGGCAGGGGCGTTTCTTTTGCGGTCTGCGGAACAGGTGGTGTAAATTCCATCCCTATTGCCCATTGCCTGACCCCTGGGTGCGGTTTTTCAATTGCCATGTAATTGCAATGGGGGAATGAATGCCACAAGAAAAAATCGCATGCTTCTAAAATCTTTTTTGTATAATATGTGAAACGAAAAATGAAAGGTCCAACCATGACAACGAGGAAGAATGTTTCCGCTCCCTGCATCGCCGCAACACTGCTTGCGTCGTGCTTTCTCGCCGCCAACGCTTTCGGCTTCGAGGCCGCGACTGCAGACCCGCTCGCATGGCTTTACGCCGACTCGAAAATCGCGTCGGTCGAACGGCTCGACGAAATTGACGTCCCCGAAAACGGCGTCGTAGACGTCAATATCCTCTTGAACGGTCTCAAGCCCGGCGAGCCGTTGAAGTTCCACGCCGTCTATTCCGATGGCGAGTGGTACAGAATGCGCGCGGTGCCGGTAAAGCGCAATACCGGCCTTCGCGGATTCCTCGAGAAAAAGCCCGGGGAAAATCCGCATGTCGCCCGCCGCGCGCCGTTCAAGGTGTTCGACGTGCTGGAGCCTCTTGCCTGCAAGATGATCGCCCCGTATAAGGACGGAGCTGCGGTGGCGACTGCCGCGGCAGTAGATTCGCCGTGCGAGACCGAGGCGCTTCGTTTCCGCATAGAGTGTGCGCCGGGCAGGGTCGAACCGCGCGTGATACGCTTCCGCATTGCACAGGGCGACGCCGTCCGCGAGCTTTCCCTGAAGGTGAACGTGCATCCCGTCGCGCTGCCGCCCGTCGGCAAGGACAGCTTCAAGTACACGAACTGGATGAGTTTCAAGAACATGGCAAGATCGCACGGGCTTGAAGAGTGGAGCGAAGAGCATTGGGCGATGATCGGGAAATACGTCCGGCTTGCCGTGCGGGGACGTCAGAACATGGGGATTATGAGCGCGGTTTTCGACCCCTCCCCCGACGGCGGCGCGACGCTGAACAGAGAGCGCTTTTCAAGGATTCTCGAGATATACGACAAGGAGGGGATCTGGTATCTCGAAGGCGGACACCTCGCTGGATTCAACGGCTCGTGGGGTGCGCCGACGTTCAAGGCGGCATACACTACAAACATCACTACGACTGTCAAAGGCGCGCTCGCGATTTCGAAAATGGCGCGCGCCTACATGAAGGAAATCGACGAACGCGGGCTGAAGGACCGCTGGTACCAGCATGTTGCCGACGAACCCGGCGGAAAGAACGTGTCGGAATACAGAATCACGGCGGGCATCGTCCGCAGGTACATGCCGGGGATTCGCACCGTCGATGCGGTTGAAGAGCCGGCCTTCGCCGGCGCGCTGGACGTTTGGTGCCCCATAGTGGACTCCTTCGAAAAGTATCATGCGTTCTACGACAGCTTCAGGACGAACTTCGGCGACAGGGTGTGGTGCTACACCTGCTGCATACCAGGCGGCAAGTGGATGAACCGCACGATGGACGGGGAACTCCTCCGCCCCGTGCTGATCCCGTGGGTGTCCGTGATGTGGGACGTCGAGGGCTTTCTCCACTGGGGCTACAATTTCTGGCAGGCCGACCAGGATCCGTTCAAAGAGCCGTATCCGAAAAAGTGGGGCGGGGCGAACAACGGGAATTCCCTGCCGCCTGGCGATACGCACATCGTCTATCCGGGGAAGGACGGGCCGTGGCCGAGCGTGAGGCTCGAGGCGACGCGCGCCGGGATGGAGGACGCGGATCTCCTTTTGAAGCTCCGCAAATACGACAAGGAAGCCGCCGACGCGACGGTGCGGCGCATCGCGCGCGGATTCAAGGACTACACGCCGTCGTGCAAGCTCTACCGCGAAGTCAGGCGCGATCTTCTTCGCCGGCTTGCCGCAGACGCGTCATGCGGCAAGCCAAAGAAGTGAGAGCCCGTCACTTCCAATTGTAGGTCTGCACGGCATCTTCGCCGTCGAAGCGCCATTCCAAGGGGCGGATGTGATCCGTCCAGTCGAGCGGTTCGCCGGTTTTGCGCTCCTTGCTCGCGGTTTTCAGCGCTTTGCGGAACGCTTCCTTTATCTCCGGGTTCAAAAATTCGCGTTTCCATGAAATGAAGAGCGACGTCCCGGAGCGGGCGACGAGATCGAGCCACTGCCTGTTCTTCCGCCACGGTATGCCCTTGCGCGTGTAAAGCGCCACGCAGTCGGCATCGGCGGCGTAGAACGTCCTGTCGTGGGTGGAGCGCATGCCGAGCGTGTTCGGCCCCATCTTGCGCGTCCGCTTCCATTCCTTGCCGCTCGTGTCGTCGCCGATGCGCTGGAGTTCGAAGAGGCCGGCCGCGAAGTGGTCGAGCGCGTTGCAGCCGATGATGTAGACATTGTCGCCTGCGGCTTCGCGCATTGTCCTGTAAAGTCCGCGCACCACTTCCGCGCCCGTGCGGGAATCGTCCGCCCAGTCGTTTACGGTTTTATACGGCGCGTCGAGGAGCTTGAAGTGCCACGTCCCGCCCCAGTCGAAGGTGATGAAGTCGATTTTCACGAGTTCTATTCCCCACGCGCGGAAGCAGGCCATGTCTTCGCGGATCTGTTTTTCCCAGCGAGGGTCGGTGGGATCGACTATCTTCGACTTGAGTTCACCGTCCCAGAGAGGGCGGTACCAGAGGCCGGGCCTCGCGTTCATTGCCTTTACGCGGCGGCAGAATTCGTCCATCGGCATCCCCCAGTATTTGTTGTGGCTTCTCCATTGCAGTTCGGGCGCGGCGTCGCCTTTTCTCGCTTTTGAGTTCTGCCAGCCGTCGTCGACGACGAGGAACGGACGGTTCTCGAGACCTTCGCAAAGATCGACGATCTCCTTGGCGTCGGCGAAGAAGTTTTCGGCCGTGTTGGAGCCGTATGAGCAATACCAGTCGTTGAAGCCGTAGACTGGAGATTTCGGGAGGCGCGGCTTCGGGCACATTGCGCGGCAGAACTCGCGCCCGGCGATGAAGGGTCTTTCCCCGGGCTTGCCGCGCCGCGAGACGACGCGGCAGAGTTCAAGCTCGCGTCCGCGAAGACGCACGGGGCGGTTGCCCGCTTTCACGTCGAGGACAAGCCTTATCGAGTCGCGCCCCACATGCCAGCGCGCGAAGGCCGCGGGCTGCACCTCTACGCCGTAGCCGTCTGTTCGATCCGCGCCTTTGACGAGGCAATACCATGGATGCGGGCGGTTGGCGTCGATCTCGCCCCATGACATCGTGCCGTAGGTGCGCTCCCAATCGCCGCGGTAGGACTTCTCCGCATCGGACAAATCTGCTTTCCAGCTGAGTTCGACGGTGGAGACGGGGTTTTGGGATTTCAGAAAAATGCGTCCGTCTTTTTCGATTCGCAATTGATCGCCCGGATCGCCGCCGTCGATCGTGACGGCATCGGGGGCGCGGTTTCCGCAGAAGTCCATTGCCGCGGCGCCGAAAAAAGGTGCGGCCGCGGCGATTGCAACGAGTGATTTAAGTGTTTTCATGCGCATAATTATACCCTATCTCCGATTCGCAGGCAATCAATGAAGGGCGCGAAGGTTGCGGTGGGACGCGAAGACCGCGCTCAAGGCAGACCGCATAACTCCGGAGGAATGCGATGTCGCGGCGAACGGCGTAAAGCCGGTCTGGGTGATGGTTGAAATCCCCAAGGACGCTGCCGGGACCGTGCTCCGGGGGAGCGTGGAAGTCGCGGACCGCTGGCGGCATGGACGAGACCTGCGATAGCGGGCGTCCAGAAAGCCGCCGCCGCGCCCGATTTCTCGAAGCCGGTGGAAGTCCCGGCCGGGGGAGGGTTCATCCTCGCCGTGCGCGGGCCGTCCGGCGCCTCACAGCACTTCCATGGCGAGCGCGACGATCGGCGGCATCGTGAGGATGCTCAATAGCGTTGTCGCGCTGGCGAGTCCGGCGGCGAGGTCCACGTCGCGGTCGAACTTCGCCGCGAACATCGTCACCATGGCCGCGACCGGAGCCGACCCCGCCACGGCCGTCGCGATCGACATCGTCCTGTCGAGGTGGCCGCGCAGGAGCCAGAGCGCGCCGACGAGCGCGAGCGGAAACGCCACCAGGCGCACCGCCGCGGCGGCGTAGGCGGCGGGGACGGACAGCACGCGCCGGAAGTCCGCGCCCGCAAGGTAGTATCCGATGGCGATCATCGCGAGCGGCGTGTTCAGCCCGGCCATCATGTGCACCGGCGCGCCCAGCACTTCGGGCAGCCTGGCCGAAAGCAGAAAGAGCGGAAGCCCCGCGGCGATGCCGGCCGTGCCCGGGTTCACCGCCATCTGCAGCAGCATTTTCCGCCGGTCCGCGCCTCCGGCGCCGCGCCCGGATCCTTTAGCCATCTCCCGCACGCCCCAGCTCCAGATGAAGAAGTTGAACACGACGACGTAGGCGATTCCGTAGAACACGCCCTCCCGCCCGAGAATCGCCTGCTCGAGCGGGATGCCCATGAAGCCCGCGTTGGAAAAGACCATCGACAGCCGCAGAACCGGCTGCGAATCCGCGCCGCCGCGCGCGAACGCCCGCGACGCGACGGCGGCCGCGGCATGCGCCGCGGCCGCCACGGCGAACGCCGCCGCC